>CAZBZG010000143.1:6885-11428 GCA_964496245.1 uncultured Planctomycetaceae bacterium
CCGGTGAGGCTGACAGTCACGGTGCATCGTTTCCGCCGGCCGGCCAGATTCCGGAGCACGATCTCGCCCGCGACCGTGCCCTCGGAGCACCGCCGGTCGAGCGTGGGGATCAGGTGAACGTCCGCGATCTGGCAGGGTTCGGTGGCCGCGAGATACGCGTCCTGGGCCAGCCCGCAGAATTCGCACGCGTGGCGGACCATGTCCATCTGCACGAATTTGTGCTTGCGGAAGAGGCGCACGGCCACGAGCGCCTTGCGGCCCGGCGTGACCCGGTCGGTCACGTCCCACTGCACGGGGGTGAGCCCGCTCCAGTGCTCGCCCACGACGTGCCCGTTGACGTAGACCCGCCCCGCCGGAAAGATACCGTCGAAACAGAGGTAGACGCGTTTGCGCTTCCACGCAGCCGGCACCTCGACCCGCCGGCGCAGCACCGCGCCGTCGCGTTCGTCGATATGAGCGAGCGTGACGCGATTCCAGTCGGGAACGTCGGCCGGGTTCTCCTCGGGATCGTAGTAGAAGACCTTGCCCGGCTGCTCGCGCCGCTCCCAGGACGCGTCCTTCTGGGACGGCTTGACGAGTTTGGCCTCGTTCCGGAACGGCCAGCGCTTGACCCGCCACTCGCCGTTGAGGCTGACGCGGCGCCCCTCCCCGTCGGGCACGGGGACCCAATCCACGGGCGTGAGGGGGGTGGAGCGTCCGTCCGCGAAGGTGATGTCGCGGGGCTCCTCCAACGCGAGTTGCTCTCGGATCAGCTTTTTCCCGTCGATCATGGACACGAGCCCCTTTTCCAGAGATGTCATCCCGAGCGTGCGTCACAAAAAAGGCATTCGCGCCTCGTGCTCAACCGCTCAGGTCGAGCACGGCGCTGCCCCACCCCTGCAGCCGGATGGAGGCCGGGACCGACGGCGCCCCGGGGATGGGCAGCGGCTCGAGCGTGGGCGCCGCGAGCTCCTTGAGAATGCGCCCGACCCGCACCTCCTGCTCGCCACCGCTTCCATTGAAGAGCAGCAGCGCCGAGCGCTTCCGATCCAGCGACGTCTTTCGGAGAACCAGGACGTCGGCATCGCCCGCATCGATCCGCTCCACGTGATTGTCCTGCTGGAAGAGCGGCTGCTGCCGCTTGATCTCGTTGACCTCGCGAATGAAATCCGTGAGGTCGTAGTTGGCGCCCTCGTAGTCGATCGGATTGGCATGGACCACGTGCGGCTTCTTCTGGAAGCCGTACTCGAACCCGATCGTGATCAACACGCCCGAACTGATGAGCGCGGTGAAGAGATAGTGCTGCTTGATGCGGGCCACGTCGCTGTTCCATTCGGCGGCCAACCGCTCGGTGTCGTGCGATTCGGGGAAGGCGACGGACCGGGCGTCGCCCGCGAGCACCTGGAGCTGATCGAGGAACCAGTCCTCCCGGTAGTCCCACCACTTGGCCGAATTGAAGACGAAGTCGTGTCCGACCCCGGCCAGCTCCACGGTCTGTTCGATGGGACAACCAAGGCTCTCGGCAAAAAACCGGGTCTCCGGCGCCCGATCCTTGGCCCGTTCGATCAGCTTCTTCCAGAGCTCCGCCGGCACCTGGTAGGCGGCGTCGCACCGGAACCCGCGCACGCCCAGATCCAGGAACAGTTCCACCACCTTCCACCAGTACTCGTGGAGGTTCTCCTTGTCGGGCGAACCAGCGTTGTCGACCTCGGACAGATCTCCCCACACCACGTATCCGCCGGGCGCTTTGTCGTCGACCGCACCGGGATTTTTGATGGAACCGTCGTCGTTGATCTTGTACCAGTTGCGGTGCTGTTTGGTCAGCGGGTTGTCGTAGGCCGTATGGTTGATCACCAGATCCACCATCACCTCGGTTCCCCGATCGCGGCACCGATCCACGAACCCCTTGAAGGCCTTCTTCTGTTCCTCGGGATCATCCTGGGGAAAGAAGACCGGGCTGAACTTGAAGTAATCCCTTATGGAATATAGGCTTCCGGATGCGCCGGTCAGCTGGACGGGATTCAGGAAGACCCAATTGAAGCCCATGTCCGCGGCGCGTTCCACATGAGGGAACCATTTGCCCACCTCCCCCACGAGTTTGGGGAACAGGTTGTAGATGAACGGGACGTCTGCGCTGTCATTATCGGACATGGTGGACGCTCTCCCTTGGCCCCTGTCGTTCCCAGCCGAGATGGGCCCCTGCCCCTGGACAATCACCCGTACCGGCCGTACACTAAACACATAGGGAATGCGGCAATTCCGTCAAGAGGAATTGTTGATCGCGGGGGCAAAATGCCGATATGTAGAGAGGTTGCGTGCATGGGACAGGCCGCGGTGCCTGCCCTATGGGAATTGGATAGACAGTGACAGCGGAGGCGCAGTATGGCTCGGGACGAAGACGAAATCCGCGACGAAGATCAGGAGGAGGCGGCCGAAGCCCAGGACACCGAGGACGAAGCGGCTGACGGCGAAGAAGAAGAGGTGGAGGTCGAGTCTCCGGAAGACGACGCCGAAGAGGGTGGCGAGGACGAAGAGAGCGAAGAAGCGGACGCTCCCGCACCGCCCGTGTCTTCCCGCCGGTCCTCCCGCGGAGGCGCCAAGCGTAGCAGCCGCGCGCAACCGGCCGGCCCCGCCAAGAGCCAGGGCACCGCGCTCCTCCTCAACGTCCTGCTCGGCTGGTTGGGGCTGGATCGATTCTATCTCGGTCACATGGGGATGGGCGCCACGAAACTGGCCGGTTTCATCCTGACCTGCGCGCTGCTCTTTGCACCGACCACCAGCATCTCGCCGGATTTCACGCCGGTCGTGGCCTATGCCCTGGCCTTTCTGCTCGGGGTCGGCATGGTCCTGCTTCCTCAAATCCACGACTTTTTCCTGATCGGCATGGGGCGCATGACCGACAAGGACGGGCGGCTCCTGAGCCGCGTCGGCAACGGGGAGACAAACCCGGACAATCGCTACCAGGGACGGGCCTTTCTGCTCTCGGTGTTCGGCGGCCTTATCGGCCAGGAGCGGTTTTACCTCAAGCAGAAGGTCTACGGCTACATCCGGGTCGCGCTGCTGGTCATCGGTCTCATCGTCTTCCTGGTGGGCAGCCCCCACTGGATCGGGTGGCGCGAACTCCCCGTGGCCACGGCCTTCCAGGCCGAGCGCGTGTCCCAGGAAGTGTCCATGCGGCCCATCCAGGGCGGCGACTGGAGTGAACCAGTGCCCCACCCCCTGTACTCCGAGGTAAAGGTGCGGCGCGTGGAGAACGCGATTCTCGGCGACCGGGAGACGGTCAGGCGCCTCGCCGCGCACAAGAACTACCGCCTCCTCCTCAAGCCCTTTCCCACGCCTCAAGAGGTGGAGGAATTCGAAGCCATGAACCGCGCCTTCTGGGAAGGCTTGGCCGAAACCGAGGCCATTCCGAAGAGCGAAGTGGCCAAGAAGCTGGGGTACGAGAAGACACCGCGGGAGGTCGGCGCCGAACGGAACCCCGACGGCGTTCCCTACGCCGAGCTTCCCGAGGGTATCGCAGTCGAGGAGCCACCCGCCCCCGACGCCGAAGCCGCCGATCTGGACGCCTACGACCGGATCACGCCGGATACGGCCAAGCGCATCGTGGTCCCGTTTTCAACGCCGGATCTCGAGACCGTGCGGCGAGAGGCCGTCTACAAGGTTCGTCAGCGCATGATCACGGGCGTCATGGGAGAACTGGGCGAACAGAGGCTTCCCATGGCCTTGCTTTCGTACGTCGACCGGTTCCCCTTGACATCGGGCCGCGAATCGCCCACCGTCCTGTTCGTCGGCACAGGCATTCTCGGCTTGGCCGTTCTGCTCTGGGCGATCGACGTCCTGCTCTTCGGCATGGGAAAGGCCAAAGACGCCAAGGGCAACCCGCTCGCCCTCGACCCGGTGCACGCCATCATCTTCTGCAGCGAGTGCGGGGAGGTCATGACCATCGACCTGACCCAGGCGAACATGAAGCACATCGTCTGCCGGTACCCCGAATGCCGCGGCTACTGCGCACCTCCGAACCAGGAGGTCCTCGCGCAACTCAAGGGCCACCGCGACGCCATCCTCAACAACACGGTCTACACGGTCTGCTTTTTCATCGGCGTGATCGCCGCCGTGACCGCCGTGGTGTGCACGATGTGGCCGAATCCCCTGGGCGAGGTGCCGCAGAACAGTCTGGCGAACATCCACACCGCCCGCAATCTCCTGTACGGCGGCATCCTGATTTTCTTCGGTCTCACCGTGTGGCAGATGATCACGGCCGAACGCGAGAAGCCCGTGTGCGAGTTCTGACCGCTTTCCGGCCCATCCTCGAATGGCATGCGATGCATGACTCCCGGTTTCGCGGCATGCCCACCCAAGGGTGGGCATGGCACCCGAGCGACCTGCCCGGATCAAAATCGGGATCGGGTTCGAAATCGGGGTCGAATGCGGCTGCGATCGATCCCGATTTCGAGTTCGATCCCGATTTCGATACAGACACGGCAAACGTCACAATGGCGGTAGGGGGGTTGGGGTGCCACGGCCGGCTTGTCCGGCCGTGCTTCGGACACCTCTTGCGGCACGG
>CAZBZG010000144.1:0-11370 GCA_964496245.1 uncultured Planctomycetaceae bacterium
ACACGCCGGTATGCGTGCGCGTGCAGCCGGGCGACCGGCTCCTCCGCATTGCATCGGACGCATTGCGCACGGACATCCGGCGGCTCTTGCGGGAAGAGCGGATCCTGACCGAGACGATCGACGCGCTTGCGGCTGAGGAGCAGGCGAGCGCCATGATCGCCCAGAAGCGGGAGGAGCGGGCCAAGGTGATTGCGCGCTTGAACGCCTTGCGCGAACGCGCGCGCCACTGTACGGTGCGGGCGGAGATCGCGGGGCGCCTCTGCGAATGGGACGAGGGCCTCCGTGCCGGGCAGGCGGTGGCCGAAGGAGCGGTGCTCGGCCGCATCGTGGCGCTGGCGGAGAAGCGGATCGTGGCGTACCTCAGCGAGGAGCATCTGGGGGCAGTGCGCGCCGGGGACGCGCTCGTGTTTGTCGCGAGCAACACCCTGTCCGACCACCCGGCCACCATCCAGACCATCAGCCTGGTGCAGGCTGAACGCATTCCGCATCGCGTGCTGACCTCGGTCGCCGGCGGTGATATTCCCGTAACCGTGAAGGCCGACGGCGGTCTCGAACCGCAGACCGCGTGCTACCGCGTGGACGTCGCCCTGGACCGCCCGGCCGAAGGCCTCGCCCCCGGCCAGGGGGGCTTCATCGCGCTCAAGACCCGGCCCCGCTCGCGTCTGGTCGACACGGCGCGCATCCTCTGGGGGCTGGTGCTGCAGGAGAGCGGGTTCTGACAAGGGGAAGGCACTTCTCGAGTTCGTGGCGCACAGGGAGAGAGTGTACCACGAAGGGCGCGAAGAATGCATGAAGCGGCCTTCTGCGATCCCTTGGTGTTCTTCGCGTCCTTTGTGGTACATGCGACCGGGACGTGAGAAGCGGAACAAAAACCCCGGCCTCACGGCCGGGGCTTGATGAGTTGAGCACTCGTGTGTGTGGGGTGCGCAGCTATTGAACGCGCACCTTGGTCGCCTCAGGACCTTTCTGTCCCTCGGCAGCCTCAAATTCAACCCGCTGACCTTCCTCGAGGTTCCTGTACCCCTCCATTTCGATGTTGGAGTGGTGGATGAAGAGGTCTTCGCCTCCCTCATCCGGCACAATAAACCCGTAGCCCTTCTTGTTGCTGAACCACTTCACTGTACCGACTGACACGTACTTCTCCTTCACGACTTCGAGCCCCCCTCACGCGGAGGCTCACAGCGGCCCCTCGTTTTACCCAAGAAAACGCTTCCGAGGGACGACAAGCGCCTTCCGCAACTGGTGCGCATGGTACTGCAAGGCCCCGGTGTTTTCAACCGGGAAATGCGGACACTGATCACTCTGGCAAGGTGAGCGGCAGGAGTTGCTGGGGGGAGGGGCGGCCTGCCAAACGCGGAGTCGTGCAAGCAGGCTGCTCGGCAGGGCAAGCAGCCCGTGCTGGCGCCATGGACAGGGCGCCAAGAAATGCAAGAGGCGTATTTGCAATAGGTTATGGGTTTTCGCCAAAGGAGGGTTGACCAAGGGCGTTAGATGTGTTAGGTTAGATGTGTTAGGTTAGATAAGTAAGATTGAAGTAAGGGGTGAGGAGGATCACTATGGAGAAGCGAACCCTGACCACGGGCGAAGTCGCGTCATACTGCAACGTGAGCTTCACTACGGTGATCCGCTGGATCAAGGCCGGACGGCTCAAAGGCTACCAGCTCCCCGGCCGGGGCGACCGCAGGATTCAGATCCCGGATTTCCTGGCGTTTCTCAGGGAGAATGGACTGCCGATCCCTGCCGAGCTCGAGGACCTCGGTCGCCGGGTACTCATCGTAGACGACGATCCGCACGTGGTGCGCATCATCACGAATACCCTGGAAAACGCAGGGTTTGAGACGGCAAAGGCGTGGAGCGGATTCTCAGCGGGTCGGATGCTCGAGCGCTTCCGGCCCGGGCTCATGACCCTGGACCTGCGTATGCCTGGCCTGGGGGGACTGCAAGTCCTCAAGACCCTGCGCCAGACCGAACATCTCAAGCACATCCGGGTGCTCGTGGTCTCCGGTCTCGAACGCGAGCGGCTCGAAGAGGCGCGCAGGGCCGGAGCGGATGACGTACTGCCCAAGCCCTTCACGCCCCAGGCGTTGCTGGAGAAGGTGGAGAAGCTGGTAGGGGTGGATGTCGCGCCTGTTGAAGGTTCTGATGGGAGTTGACGTGCGGGCGCTGCCTGGCCGATTGTAACCGCTTTCTCCAAAAAGACTTGGTGGTAAACGGCCCTGAAGGCGGAAGTAGGGAACCAGCCCAAGGGTTTGATCGAAAAAACCCGGTCTGGGTTTGACATCTGCCGTTGGACATGGGAAACTTACGCATTATGTATCGCAATACACTACATATCGCGTGCGAACCGCCGATGCTCAATGTAGAGCCGGATGTTCGCCGCCACCACAGGGTGAGTGGCGGGCCGGGGCGGCCGGGGGAGCCATGGAAGGAATGCCCAATGCACAAGGCCAGTTGCTCCCTCTACAAGTTCGGCCTGTTGGCTTTCGCCCTGCTCAGCTTGACGCTCACCGCTGGGTGCCTCTCCTTTACGGGCGACCGGGTGGACCAGCCGGCCTACGGCGTGCCGGGTAGTGAATTGCCGGTCAAAGTCTATGCCGACATGCCGTCGTTCACGGACGAGGCAGGATATCTCTACGTGCGGGTCCGCAACAACTGGGCGATCAAGAACGACACCTGGAACTGGACGAGCGAGAGCCGCATCCTGAGCGGCCAGGTCACCTATGATGCGGGCCGCGCTTCGGCTGCGGAAGCCGATTCAGCGTCGGGACCGAACTACTTCTGGTGGGGCGGCACGACCGGGGTCATGTCTGTGGAGTCCCAGGAGGCCATCACAGCCGCTGGCACCATCACCGTGCCCACGAGCGAGACCGCGGGCAGCTACGTGATCGACTACCGCCTGGGCGACAGCTACGAGGAGTTCACGGGCGGTGCGGACGGCGACGACCTCGGCAATGCCATCACGATCGGCGATCTCAAGATCGCGCTGGGCGAGAACACCCCGCCCGTGCGCGCCATCGCCAACAGCGACACCAATGTCATCCAAATCCAGCTCGAGGTCGAAGTCGGGGGTCACGTGACGAGCCGGACCATCGACGGTCTCTCCTTCACGCCCAACACCGGCGGCCTCGGCGGAGCGGACATCACGAACATCCGCCTCTACCGCGACAACAACGACGACGGCAAGCTCCAGACCGGCAGCGACACCCTGCTCGATACGATCACGCCCGCCAATCCCCTGGCCTTCAGCGGCTTCACGTCCGCCATCTCCGGCGGGCAGAAGGGGCACTTCCTGGTCGTCATCGACTACACGGGAAGCGCGAGCAACGGTGATTGGCTCGAGCTCAGCATCGCGCCCGCGGGCGTGAGCGTGCAGGAAGGGACCCTCAACACCGTGGTCGGCCCCACGGTCGACTCTAACCGCACCACGATCTGGAACCAGGCGTCAGTCAGCGTCGAGCTGGGCGCCAACAATCCGTCCGATACCTATCAGATCGTGGGCGCCAGCGCCCAGGACGTGACGCTCCTGCAGCTCGCGTTCACAGCCGGGTCGGTGGACGACGTGGACCTCACGGATCTCACCCTGACGTTCACCTTCATCGACGACCAGTTCGAGGCGGGCGACGTGACCGACATCCGCCTGTACCGCGACAACGACGGCGACGGCGTGCTGGACGGCGGGACCGATCCGCAGGTGGGGGATGCCGAAGCCTGGACCGCGGGTGGGGCCGATACCACGATCACGTTCAACAACTTCACCGACAATGGCGACCGGACGGTTCCGAAGAACGCCACGGTCAACTTCATCGCGGTCGCGGATCTGAGCGGCACGGGCAGCGACACCGAGAACATGATGGTCCGCCTGACGGGGACAGGGAGCGTGAGCGCCGAGGACCAGTCCGGAACGGCCGCCGTGGTGACCGGCACCTTTCCCGCGGGCGGCACGCGCACGGACGTGCTGAACGACGTGGTCATCAACTTCGATTCCAACGGCGTGACGTTCTCGGCCGGCACGGCCGATCCCGGCGACAGCGACCGGGCGCGCGGCGCCACCGGCGTGGTGGCCATGCAGACACGGGTCCAGGCGCCCAGCGGCCAGAAGGCCACGATCAACGATCTCGTGCTCTGGAACGACGGCACCGCCACGGGCAACACCGACGTCTCGTCGGTCCGCGTCTATCGCGACTACGGCGCCGACGGCCAGGTGAACGGCTCGGACTACGAGATCGCCTCCGGCACCTTCAACACCTATGACCCCACCGGACCGGGCAACGACCCCGACGGATGCCGCATCCAGGTGAGCGGCGGCTATGACGTCCCGGCCGGGAACGCGCATGTGCTCCTCTTCGTCCTCGACCTCACCACGTCCGGCACGGCCGGAGAGACCATCGAGCTGCGCCTCCTCGATCCGTCGGACTGCGAGGACATCACGGGTGACGTGACCGTGGGCACGGGCGGGACCGAGGCCAATCTCTACACCGGGCCGGTCCTGCAGGAGGCGAGCACGATCACGCTCCAGGATTCGACCCTGAACATCGCGGCCGGTGACAACGCGCCGCCGGCCAAGGACATCAGCGCGAGCGCGCAGGACGTCTCCGTGCTGCAGGCCAAGCTGGCGGCCGGCGGCGCGTCCAACGTCACGGTCACGGCCATCACCTTTGACGCGTCGGGCACGGGGGACGACCGCCGCACGGGCGCGGGCGGCGATCTCGCCAACAGCGGTGTCACCCTCTGGAACGACATCAACGGCAACGGCGCGTACGACGCGGGCACGGACACGGCCATCGACTCGACCAGCAACTACGACGCGGACAACGGCAGCGTGACCTTCAGCGGACTGTCGGAAGTGATCAACGCCGGCCAGACCGAGAACTGGCTTCTCGTCTACGACCTGGCCGGCAGCGCCGCGAACGGCAACACCTTCCAGACGCAGATCGCGGGACCGAGCAGCGTGACCTGCTCCGGCACGGTCACGGTGAGCGGGTCGGCGGTCTCGAGCGTGCTGACCGTGGGCACCACGGGAACCGTGACCTTCACCGCGGGCGCGGGCAATCCCGGCGATGCGAACGTCAGCGACGGCACCAGCGGCCTGGTCTGCCTCCACCTCGTGGCCACGGCCAACGACATCGAAGACATCGACATCGAGGGCATGACCCTGACCCAGGCCGGCACGGCCGTCAACGCGGACGTCAACGGCACATCGATCGAGCTCTATCACGACGTCAACGGCGACGGCGCCCTGGACGGCGGGGATGTGCAGAAGGGCTCTGCGGTGGCTGATCTCGCAGCCATGACGTTTGCGTTCGGCGGGGCGGATACGGTGACCGTGAGCGCGGGCGACAGCGAACGCTTCCTCCTGGTGTTGGATGTGGACAGCATTCCGCCGGCCACCGCCGGCAACACCGTCAAGATCGAACTCGACGAGGCGGGCGACGTGACCGCCTACCGCGGTGGCACGTCCACGGACGCGAAGAAGATCGGCGCGCCAGAAGGCGGCACGCTCACGATCGTGAACGCCGCGACCCTCAGCGTGTCCGAAGGTGCGAACACCCCAGGCGCGGGCTCGATCCAGGCCAACGAACAGGACGTGGCCATGCTCCAGATCAACCTGGCGGCTGCGGGCGACAATGTCACGGTCACGGCCATCGACATCAAGGCGAGCGGCTCCGGAGACGACCGTAATGCGAGCGCAGGAGGAGATCTCGCCAACAACGGCGTCCATCTCTACGTGGATGCCAACGACAACGGCACCTACGAGTCGGGGACCGACCTGCCCCAGCTCGGCTCTTCCGGGAACTACAACGCCAACAACGGTACGATCTCCTTCACCAGTCTCAGCCGTACAATCAACTCCGGCACCAACGAGAACTGGCTCGTGGTCCAGGACTGGCGCGACCCGGGTACGGCGAGCGACGGCGAGACCTTCCAGGCGATCCTCCAGGATCCGGCTACGGACATCACCGCGGGCACGGTCACGCCCTCGGGGTCCACGGTGACCGGGGGCCTGCGCACCATCACCACCGTGACCGCCATCACCTGGAACGGATCGGTCAGCAACGCTTTCGGCCTGGCCGGCAACTACGACGAGAACGCCGGGCCCGGCCCGAGCATCGATGTCACGATTCCGGCGAGCGCGAGCGTGAGCCCGAGCGTCGGCGGCGACGGGCAGACCGACGACATCTCCGTGGGCGCGGGTTCCACCCTCTCGGTCAACGCGGGCAAGTCGCTTACCGTGCACGGGGACATGAGCGTCAGCGGCACCCTCGGCATCGGGTCGGGTGCGAGCCTGAGCCTGTCCAGCGGAACCACGCTCACCATGAACGCGGGCTCGACGCTGCAGATCGCCGACGGCACGACCTTGTCGGTGCCGAGCAATGCCGCCTTCAGCGCCAATGGCTCGGGCTGGTCGGCGGGACAGTACATCCACGTAACGAGCCCCGCTGCCGGCGAGTACGCCAAGCTGGATCTGGCTGGCGACGTGGACCTGGACTACGTGCGCTTTGACCGCCCGGCGGATCTGGGCTTGACGCTGTCGGGGAGCGGCGGAGCCACGGTATCGGCGTCGAACGTCAAGATGTACGGCGTGGACACAGCGGGCACGGCGCGCTGTTTGCTCATCAGCGGGTCGGACTGGTACCAGTACACGTTCGACGGCTGGGGGTTCGAGGACCCGGGCGCATCGGGCGGCGAGAAGTCGGTGCGGATCGAGCTGGGGGAGAACGATGCGGTGCAGTTTGAGAATTACGTGACCTCGGGCGAGGGATTGAGCTGGCTGTACGAGGACTCCACCGACGAGGACCGCGGGGAGAACGGCTCTTCGGGCCGCGTGAACTGGCTGGCGACCGCGGCCACGGTGACCGAGTTCTCGGCCCGGCCCGGGCCCGAAGGCGTGGAACTCTCGTGGCGCACGCTGACCGAGCAGGGCAACGCGGGGTTCGAGCTCTACCGGTGCGCGCTGGGGCGCGGAGGTGGCGTTGGCAAGGCCGAAGGCATCCCCCGGTTCCGGGCGTCGGCGCCTGATGAGCGCTGGCAGCGCGTGACGCCCGTGCCGCTGGCAGGCGCGAGCGGCTCGGTGGTGCCGCAGGCTTATGAGTACCTCGATCGCACGGCCGAGCCCGGCCGGGTCTATGCTTACGCGCTGGTGGACGTAAACGCCGCCGTCCGGCGGGCTTGTTCGCACGCGCCAGTGCAGGTGCGCGTGCCGGGTGTGGAAGCGGCCGGCGCAGCGCTCCTGTGGATCGGGGCAGCGAACCGCCTGGCGGACACGCTGCCGGGCCCGTTTGCGAGCCGCGTGATTCTGGGGCCGGAGATGCGCCGGGGCGCAGGGTACGCGCTCTTGGCGCTGCTCAGTCCGGAAGGCGCGGACGCGGGCGTGCAGCTCGTGGCGCACCGCGGTGTGGCCGCGCGCGCGCCTGCGAATGGCGCAGGCTGGCCTGTTCTGGACGACGCAAGCCGGGGTCGGAGGGACGCGCTCCTGCGCGTCCGCAACGACGCCCGTGCGGCGCGGTCCGGCAGGAGCCGGACCCTCCGAACCGCAAGCGCGCGTAAAGCCCCTGCGTCCTGGCTGCACCGCGCTGTGGGACGCGCGCTGGACGCGCTGCGCACGAGCGGATTGGCCCGAAGCGTGGGCGCGCTGGCTGCAGCGCATGCGCCCGCGTCCGTGGCTGAGGCGCTGGAGCAGGCGCTGACGGACGCGAGGCCGGATCCGTCGGCTGGGCCGGGCGCGCTGGCTGACGCCCCGGCTGCCGGACCTGAAGCTGACGCGCCCGTGTTCCGCTTGACGCCGCCCGACACAGCGGCAGGCGATCCGGACGCGGGCGAGGGCTGGCAAGCGCTGCTCGCAGACAGCGACCGGCCGGCGCGCCGTGTGGACGGCCGAGGGCCAGCTGCATCGTCCGAACCGCTCACACCGACCATACCGGCCACAGCAGCCACAGCCCCGCCGATGCACCGGAGCCGGGGCCTGGCGCATCTGAAGCGGGATCCGGACTATGACCGCGACTCACGCGAGCGCGTGAAGCGTGAGCGCACCATCCCGCTCAGGATCGTGGGCCCCATGGCGCGGATCGAGACCGGGGCCGAGGGGCTCTACCGGCTGGACGGGTCTGCGCTGGCGGACATGGGCTTTGCCGCGGAGCGCCGCTTCCGTCTTCTCCGGCAGGGCGCGGAGCACCCCGTGTGGGTGCTGCCGGCAAGTCATGCGCTCGGCCGGGACCTCTGCTTCTACGCGCCTGCCTACAAGAGCGCCTACAGCCGGACGAACGTGTTCTGGCTGGTGCAGGTGAACCGCCCGGCGCGTCCGGCGCCGCAAGAGCGGCCTGCGGACAGGCTGGGCACGCTTGCGGAAGACTACGAGGCGGTGAGCCGCTACGAGGAAGACACGTACTACCGCATGACGCTGCTCAGCAGCGCGGGCGACGAAGACCACTGGTTCTGCAGCAAGATCCTGTTCGGCGGCCGGAGCGTGGACATCCCGCTGACGTGCACGGCTGTGCAGGCCGGCGCAGGCGCGACCGTGCGCGTGATGCTGCGCAGCTACGCGCAGACGTCGCCGAGTTCGCACATCCGGGTGCTGGTAAACGGAACCGAGGTGGGCGAGTTCTCGTGGGACAAGGCGCGGCGGTACCTCGCGGAAGCCGGCATTCCCGCGGGCGTGCTCCAGGACGGGGCGAACACGATCCGGCTGGAGAGCTTCGGCGATACGCCGGCTGTGCGCGAAGCAGACTTCATCGACTGGGCGGAGGTCCGCTACCGCCGCAGATTCGTGGCGGAGAACGGCGCTTTGCAGGCGCGGGTGGACACACAAACCGGGAGCGTACGGATCAACGAGGTCCCCTCAGCCGATGTGGTGGTGGCGGATGTCACGCGCGTGAGCGCGCCCGAGCGCCTGACGCGCCTGGACGTGACTGAAGCGGGCAGCGCGTACGAGGTCGCCTTTGCCGCCACGAACGGCCACACCTACGCAGCCACCGCAACCGACTGGCTGCGCCAGCCAGAGGCGGTGGATCTGGTGGACCCGCCGCGCAGCCTGGAGGACGTGGACTGCGAGGTGCTGATCGTGGCGGCCGAAGACCTGGCTGAAGCGGCAGCCGCCTACGCGGAGTATCACGAAAGCCAGGGCCGGGATACGGAGGTGTTCACGGTCTCCGAAGCCATGGACACGGCCTATCACGGGCTGTACGATCCAGCCGCCATCGAGCGCCTGGCGCGCAGGAGCGGCGCACAGTATCTGCTGCTGTTGGGCGACATGACCTACGACTACTTCGGGGTGTACCGGGACGAGCGTCTCGTGACCGTGCCAGCGCCGTATGTCACGGTGCGGGACTTCCAGTGCGTGAGTGATTACGCGTACGCGCTGGCGCGGACCGTGAACGGCCGTCCGCAGGTGGCGGTGGGCCGGATCCCGGCGCGTACGCATGCCCAGGCGCTCGGGGTGCTCGAGAAGATCCGCGCGCGCGGGAATGCGCCTGCGCCTGCGTACGACATGCTGCTGGCGGCCGGCCAGGGCGACGTGCAGTTCCGGGCCGGGTGCGAAGCCGCTGCAGGGCTCGCCACCGGAGCTGTGCGCAAGGCGTACGTGCCGGAGCTCGGCGGGAGCCAAGCGCGGGCCGAGCTCCTGTCCGGCTGGAACGCGGGAAGCAGCCTCGTCTATTACGCGGGCCACGGCAGCCTGCACCAGTGGGGCATGAGCAAGCTCTTGTCTGCGGGCGACGTGGCGAACCTCTCCGCGCAGCCGGCTGCACCCATCGTGATTCAACTCGACTGCCTCTCCAGCGCGGTCCACCTCCACCAGCCGGGCGGGTATGGCTGCCTGGCCGAGGCCCTGATCCTCACCAAAGGCCGCGGCGCGTCTGCCGTGGTGGGCTCGCTCGCCTTCAGCGCAGCCGGCGGGCAGAGCCAGCTGGGCCTGGCCATGATCCGCGAACTCAAGAAGGGCCACCCCGTAGGCCAAGCCTTCCGCCGGGCCCAGGGCGAACTCGTCGACGCCAACGGCAGCCCCGAAGTCCTCCAGAGCTTCATCCTGCTGGGCGATCCAGCCGCGCGGTAGCTCGCTCCTTCAACCCTAACTGCCACATATGTCAGGCGGCTCTTTGTGACCGCCGCATGCGCGCGTGCGCGCGCGCACACACCACCACACGCGCGTGCATGCGGGCCTCGCCTTGAGGAGGATTTCGCCTATTCGAACGCAAAGCCGTCGGGCGCGTGGAAGGATTGGTCGCGGCTCGCCCGTTCCAGTACCCCTTCCAGGACCGTGCGCTCGTCCTCCGGGAGGGCGACGAGCGTCCAGGCGGCGCGCACGTGCGGCACGGGCTGGTCGTCGCGCATGGGCAGGACGTTCATGCGAAGCAGCCGGCATTGGGCGGACCGGACCGCGGCGTTGTCGTAGGCCGGGGGGAATTGAAGCGACAGGCGCACATCCTTCCAAATGTCGTTCCACTGTGCCACGGCCGGAAAGTCGCAGAGCAATCCGCTGGCGCTGATGTTGACGACCGTAGCTTCGACATCGCCCGACGCCAGATGGAGGATCGCCGTTGTGTCAGGGATGTGCAGCCGTTCGTGCCGGCGCCACGTGCGGGGGTCGACCTTCTCGTTCACCTTGCGGGCGAGTTCCTTGGCCGTGAAGGGAATGTGCATGTAGTTCTCGAACCCGCGGCGGAGAGATTCGGTCAGAGGACCTTCCTTGCCCGAGGAGATGAGAAGGATGAAATGCGCTTCCTGGTTGAGCGGGATCGAACGCATCTTCGCGCTGATGGCCCGCCCGTCCATGCCGTCGATGGTGGTGGCGCAGAGCACGATGTCGAAGCGTTCCTGTTCGAGCCGCTGGATGGCTTCGGCCGCGCTGCCGGCTTCCTCGACTTCGATATCGCTCATCTCGCTCGCGAGAAAGCGGCGGATGACGTCGCGGATTTTCGGGGTCTGGTGGATGGCGAGGAGCCTGCGCAGGCTCATGAGCATCCCTCCGGCTCAGGTCATGCTGGTCAGGCCCAGCTGGATCCGGACCTCCTCGACGCTCCGGCCCGTCTTCTCCGCGATTTCGAGCAGCCGCCACCGGTGGCGCAGACGATCCGCGCGCGCGCCGCCCCCCTGCCGTTCGCTGTCATTGGCGCCAACCTCCTCTTCGGCGAGGATCCAGGGATCGGTCTGCTGATGCTTCCGAAACCAGACGTGCCATCGCTGGAGCGGCCAACCAGGCATCGTACCTCCTCCTGCGCGTCCATTGTTCCACAGGACGAGCTGAAGTCAATCGACAAATGGCCGGGGCAGACGTCGATCGCGCGCAACGCCCCGTCCGCGTCCGCGATGGGCCTCCCGTTTCAGGCCTGGTTCAGAAACCTGCGGATCCGGGTCACACATGGGACACGGAGCAGGTTG
>CAZBZG010000145.1:0-7552 GCA_964496245.1 uncultured Planctomycetaceae bacterium
CGCGAATGCGCTCCGCCTCCGGCGTGGACAGGCTGCGAATGCCCAGCTGGAGGACCGCATCGGTCCGCTCCCGCATGCGGGCCATGACGCAGGCGTGGCTGTAGGGGGATCCCTCGTAGGTCTCCCGCAAATCCGCATGCGCGTCGAACTGGATCACGCCGAGATCGTCGTACGACTCCGCCAGCGCCTGAAAGACGCCGCTGCTGATGGAGTGTTCTCCCCCCAGGACCACGGGCCAGAGCCCCCGCGCGAGCAGGCGGGACGTCTCGTCCCGCGCAACAACGACGGCGTCCGCCGGGTCGCGCGGCAGCGGCGGCTGGGGGAGCGTGACGATGCCCGCCTGACGCGGCTCGTAGCCGATGGCTTCGTCATGGAACTCGACCTGTGCGGATGCCTCCAGGATGGCGCGCGGCCCCTCGGCCGTGCCCCGGCCGTAGGAGACCGTGCCTTCGTACCCGAACGGAAGGATGCCCACGCGCGCGCGCTCCGTCCCCGGACTGTCGCACCCGAGAAACGGGGGGAGAAGGTCGTTGGCGGGCATGCGGTATGGCCTCGACTTACAGGAGAAACACGGCGGCGGCGAGCACGGTGGTCCACAGTCCGTTCTTGTCGCCCTCGGCCGACTGCACCGTGTGCGACGTCCGGAAGATCTTGCCCGACGCCTGGTAGATCTGCTTGCGCTCGTTCCAGGCCGTCTCCACGTCGAACTCGATGCCGAGCGTTGTGGCAAGCATGCTCGCAGCCAGATCTTCGGCGTAGTCGCCGCTCTTCCGAGCCGTCTCCCCGTATGCGTGATGCTCGGAGAGATAGCCGTAGCCGTTCTCGTCCGCCGGTTTGGCCACGCCGATGGCGGCCGACAGGAGGCGGTTCGGCTCGTTGCTGGCTTGGCGGGCCATGACGCAGTAGGTGATCTGTCCGGGGCCCAGCTGCTTGAGCCCCTGCGTCCTCGAGATGCGCTTGCAGCCCGGGGGGAAGATGCTGGAGACCAGGACGAGATTGCACTTCTCGATGCCTGCTTTGCGCAGCGCGAGCTCGAACGACGCCAGTTTGTCCCTGTGTACGCCCACACCTTTCGTGAAGAAGACCTTCCGCGGGGTCATGCCTGTTCCCCCTTCAGCAATGCGGCGAAGCGCCGAGCCCTTCGCTCCTTCCACATCCCGCCGTGATAGGCGTGGCTGGCCAGCAACGGGAACGCCACCGTGGCCTCACTGTAGACCATCTGCTCATAGACATCGTCCACCTTGCCCCATGAGTGGGCCTCTTTCAGCGTGGAACCGCTGAGCGCACCGTCGCGTTCATCAGCGACGGTGATCTGCACGGCATACTTGTGCATGGCCGCCTCCCGCCCCAGGATGTCCGCGGCCACGACCACGTCCTGGGCGAAATTCTTCGGCACGCCGCCGCCGATCATGAGCAGGCCCGTCTCGCCCGCCTCGACCTTGATCCTTGTCAGGTCGAGGAAATCCTTGGCCGAATCCAGCGTCACCTTCGGCGCATCGCCTCGCGCGTGCTGATGGCAGACCAGGCCAAAGCCGGCCGAGCAGTCGGAAAAAGCGGGGACGAAGATAGGCACATCCTGGCGGTAGCACTCCAGCACCACGGACTCGGCATCCGGCCGTTCCCCGTCCAGGTACCGTCCCATCTCGTACAGGAACTCCTGCGAGGAGTAGGGACGGGGATCGAGCGCATCGGCGATCTTCGCGACCGTGCTATCGCAGTCCCGCAGTTCTTCCTCGTCGATAAAGGTATCGTAGATCCGGTCGATTCTCTTCTGACGCAACTCTTCGTCATCGACCAGGACGGCGCCGCGATAGTGCTTGAAGCCCAGGCCTTCGAAGAAGTCCTGGTCCACGACGATCGCGCCGGTGGACACGATGGCGTCCACCATGGAGTGCCGCACGAGGTCGCGCACCACCCTCTTCAGTCCGGCGCTGAAGAGGGAACCAGCCAGACACAGGACAATGGCGCACGATTCGTCTTTCAGCATGCGTTCGTAGATGCCGGCGGCGGTGGCGAGGTTCCGGGCCTGGAAAGCCATCCGGCCGTAGGCCGCGAGAATCGGCCGGGCATCGAACGCCGTGATGTCCACGTGCTCCACCGCGGTGGAGAGAAGGTCGCGCTTGTTGATGGTATTCCTCCTTTGTCTCGCCCCGGCGCGCCACTGTCCGGCCGCAGTCCCCCGCTTTTCGCAAACGGGCCGCCAGGGAACGTGATGTGCGCGAGTTGTATCCGAAGGCCCTCTCAACGTCAATACGGCTGCAACTGGTTCCTGTCGTTCGGACCGGACGTGTGGCCCGCCCCTACCATGGGACCAGCCACCCGACCAGGACATGCATGACGAGCCCGCCCGCGATCATGACCACGGCGGGCCCCAGCAACCCGTAGAGGCTCGCGAGCAGCCGCGTGCGGAAATGTTCGTTCGTCACGATCAGGCAGACGTGCACGGGCGAGAGCATCATGCCGCTGTGCCCGGCCGCGTAGGCGAGCACGGTCGTGGCCAGCAGCTCCCCGAGCGGCGCGTCCGCCGGGACCAGACTCAGCACGATGGGGAAACTCGCGCCCACGAAGCCGACGGCGAGCCCCGTGCTCACCCCGCTGACAAACGGGATCAGGATGACGATGAGCAGCACCGGGATCTCCCAGGCGGCGAACTCGGTCTGCATGCGCTTGACCAGCAGCTCTCCGCCGGGCAACCGGGCGTCGATGAACGCCCCGAAGACCCGGACCAGCGCGACCAGGGCCACGAGCCGCAGGGTCCGCGGCGCGAACAGGATCTCTTTCCACCCGTCCAGGGAGAGCGGACGCTGCCGGTTCAGCACGAACATGGCGGCCGCGATGCCGAGCATCATGGGCACATACTTCTGCGGCCGAAGGAAGCCGATCTCCGCGTGCCGGAGCACCACGAAGCCGAGTTCGAGCGCGGCCACGATGCCGATCACGACCAGGATCGGGGTGATCAACCGCAGCAGGGACTGCGCGGGCGGGCCGTCGCCCCGGTCGGCGTCCGTTCGCGCAGGCCGGCCGTTCGCCTCCACGGTCTCCGGCTCGATCCGTCGCAGCAGGAAGAACCAGCCGCCGAGCACGGCGAAGACGCTGAGCGGGAGTTCGAGGGCCACGAACTGCCAGATCTCGAGGCCCGTGAGATCGATGGCGAGCAGCACGCCGGGATAGATCGGCCACCAGTACTCCCAGATGTGGCGAAACCAGTAGTTGGTCCGCGTCTTGAGCGCGGGCTGGACCGTGCCGTCCGGATCGCAGCTCTCCACGAGCGGCGCGCTGAAGAGCGCCCCCCCCGGCATGGGCAGCCACCCGATCACGGCCGGCAGCACGGCCATGCTGTGGCGTCGCGTGATGCGCGCACGCACGGCAGCCACAAGATCCCGCATCACGTTGGTCGCCGCCATCTGGCTGCTCAGCCAGATCACCTGGAACACGATGACGAGCAGGAGGATCAGGTTGAGGCTCGCCAGGCGCGCAGCCGCAATTCCCACCAGCCCCGGCTGGGTCTCCGTGGGCAGCACGGAATGGCCGCACCAGAGGCCGAGCGCAACCGCGCCCACACCCATGGCGAGCATGAGGCGTTTGGTCAGGGAAGTGACGAGCACGATCAGCCCGAGGGAACCCAGCACTTTGATGACCACGGGCGCCTGCATCAGCGGTTCGATCATGACACGCTTCCCGCCAAACGGAAAGCCCGACAGGGTAGCCGAAACAGCAGGGCAATGCAAGGCGTAGGCGGAAGGGCCAGCGCGGGACAGACGCGACCGGATACGCGCCGCCGGCTTGACGTTTCGCGTGCTCGGCCGTAGGATCGATCCGCATGTCCGAACCGCTTCCGCCCGTCCTGCTCGAAGATGCCTGGCTCCTGGCCGTAGCCAAACCGGCCGGCTGGGAATCCGTTGTGCAGGACGCCACGAGCCCGAAGTGCCTGACCACGCTTCTGCGCGACGCGCGGGGCGAGTCCGAGCTCGAACCCGCCCACCGGCTCGACCGGGACACGACCGGCGTCCAGCTCTTCGGCCGCGATCCAAAGACGACCAAGCGCCTCCACAGTCTCTTCCGTACGCGCCAGGTGCGAAAAGCCTACCTTGGTATCTGCTTCGGGATCCCACCGAATGCGCGCGGCACGATCCGTCGCCGCCTCTCGCGTTGGGGCGGCGGACGGCGAGCCGTCAAGGTGCTCAAGGGGCGGGGGGGCCTCGAAGCGGAGACGACCTACGAGCGTCTCACCCTGACCACGGGCACAGCGCCCGCCCTGCCGGCCAGCCTGCTCCTCTTCCGGCCGCTCCACGGCCGCACGCACCAGGTGCGCGTGCACGCCTCGGCCCTCGGCTACCCCATCCTCGGCGACGACCAGTACGGCGACCGGCCCGCCAACCGCCAGGTCAAGCAGGCGACCGGACTCCGCCGCCAGGCTCTGCACGCGTGGCGTCTCAGCCTTCTCCACCCAGAGACGGGAGACGCCGTCCGCATCGAAGCCCCGCCCCCAGCCGATCTGGACGCCCTGTGCACCCACCTCTTCTCGGACTGGCCCGACGTGCTCGCGGCGGCCGCGTGGGAATAGCCGCGGGTTCGGAGCTGCAGCAGGGCTACCGGGCAGACCTTTCGCAACCGGATGATGGCGTGTTGATTGCATGCGTGGGGTGCCATGCCCACCCGCAAGGGTGGGCATGCCATCTTCCTGGTAGGGGGCAATGATTCGTGAGTCGTCGCGCTTCTGCAAAGGAGAGCGACCGCATGCCCACCCAAGGGTGGGCATGGCACCCGACATCCGCCGGTTTCCCTGCCAGGGTCTCTACCGTCTCCGCATTTTCCGCATTTTTCGCATTTTTCGCGGAACTTCTCCGGCCCGGCCGCGTGGGACCTGTGACCGCGCGCAACGGCGCGTCCCCACGATGAGAAGGAGACTTTCATGCGAACAGACGAAACCCTGCGCACCGCCCTGCTCGTACTGGTGGCGGTCCTGGTCGCCCTTGCCCTGCTCCGGCCGCACGCCGGACAGGCGCTCGCGGACCGAGGATCTGCCGCCGGCGGCACGATCGCCGTAGCCTCGGGCGATCATCTCTTCCTGATCGACACCACGAACAAGCAAATCGCCCAGTACACAGCGGACAACGTGGGCTTCAACCTCATCGGCGCCCGCTACTACAAGTACGACATGGAGATCTACGACAAACGGGACAGCCGGCGCGCGAGCGTCACAGACGCGCGCAAGCTGTCCGTGCGATCCCGCAAGGCGTACGAAGACGAGTAGAGGCCGGCGCACCCTCGCCGCGTGCCAGGGCCGGCTTGTCCGGCCGTAGGCGTGGCCGGCTGTTCGTCGAGCAAGGGGCTCAGTCGTGCTGGATCGAGCGCCACAGGGCCTCGTCGAACGGCGCGCGCCGTCCCTGGCAGACCTCCCGCCGGCAGACCTGGCAGGCATAGAAATCGGCCTCGGCGGGAAACCGCAGCCCGGAGACGCTCTTGTTGGGCACCATGAGATAGGACGGGGTGAGTGCCACGCCGATCGCCCCGGTCACGTCGCCCACGAGACGGAACAGTTCGCGCTGCTGCTCGATGGGCCAGACGTCCACGTCTCCGGATCCCGGACTCATGGCCGACGTCCTGCCCAGGCGGTAGCGACGTTTGAGCTCTTCATTCAGGGCCCGAAGCGCACACCCCAGCAGCGACTGCTTGATGGCGTCCCACCAGAATGCGGCCAGCAGGTCGCCTTCTTCCATCGGCACCTCGTGCACTTCGCGTCCGCACGTGGCCACATACGCGAAGGCCCGCTCGACCTGGTCGAGGTTGGCGCGCAGCATACGGCTCGTGAACGTGACGCCGCCCAGGCGCACGGTCTCCTCGCCCCGCGCCTCCACGAACGCCTCCCGGAAGGCCACCTTGGGGCGTGCCACGGCGCGCGCCCGTTCCACCAAGGCCGCAAAGGCATCGGCATCCTCTGTCCCCGGCTCCACGTGCACCAGGGCCATGAGCGCATCGGCATCGAGTTCAAAGGTGAAGGTGTCGAGTGTACGCACAGAAACTCCAGGCCTCGGCCGTTGACGTGTCAACAATCCTAGCGATCACTGCTGCGGCCGTCAAGTGCGGACGGGTCCAGCCCATGGCGGACGTGGCGCTCGCATGGGACAGGAAAAGGGGACATTCATCCTTTTCCTTTCGGCGCCCGAGCGAGATGGCACACTTATTCCATCGCGGACCCTAACCGCTTGTCTCGCCGGTAAGGACCGCGTAGAGGAGCAGAAACCGGTGGGTCTTGGCCCAGTCGCCCAGGCCCACGGTAGAGCAGGTCTCCTCGAGCAGACGCGCCAATTCCCGACACAAGTCCAGGAAGTCCTCGTATTCGATTTCGTTCAGACCCCGGGCCGTGTACAGAGGGATGACCCGGGCTGCGGCGCGGGTGAGGCGGGTGTTGCGCAACATGAAGCGCACGGGCTTGGCAACGCAGAGAAGCTCGGTCAGGGTCACCACGCCGGTCTGGCGGATCTTGGCAGCCGCGAACTTGGCTTCGAACCCTCCGGGGGTCTCCATGAGGCGCACGAGGGCCTCTACGATTTCGGATGCCTGGTTCTCCCTGCCCAGGTTCGCCACCCGGATCGGGCAGCGGGGTACGCTCAGAGTGAGCAGCCGCTGATAGACTTCGGGCGGGGAGAATGCGCGCAATGCTGCTGGGGCGAGCAGCTCCCGCGCCTTCAGGTGCAACTCAGTCACCCAGGCATACTGCTCCTGCAGCGCCTCTGCATCCGGGGTTGCGCCCCATTGCTTGTGCAGAAAGCGCCGGAAGTCATCGCTCCAGTTCATGAGGACCTCTCGCTCAACGCCGCGAAAGGCGGCGCTCCTGTGGCGCATCGGCCAGCGGGGCGGTCGCGCGGGAGCGCGATCCAACCATGCAGGGTAAGGCAGATTGGGCGAGTCGTCAACGGTTCATGGTTGTATGAGGAATGTCTGAAGGCACACGCGTGGGCTGAAGCCCACCCTACGACTCGCCCTACGCCGGGGCTGAGGTACGGAGGGTCCTGCTTCTGCAGGACCACGAAGCGCGTGATGCGTCTGCGGACGCGCAGGAGCGCGTCCCTCCACGCCTACACGCCCAGCTCTGTTTTCACCGCAGCGAACGCATCCGTGGCCGTGTCGAGGTCTTCCCGCGAATGCGCGGCCGAGATCTGGACGCGGATGCGGGCCGTGCCCTTGGGCACGACCGGGTAGGCAAAGCCGATCACGTAGATGCCCCGTTCCAGCAGGCGGGCGGCCATGTCGTGGGCGCGCTTGGCTTCGCCGAGCATGATGGGGACGATCGGGTGGTCGCCCGCCGGGATGTCGAACCCGCGGCGCGTCATGCCCGCGCGGAAGTACGTGGTGTTCGCTTCGAGCTTGTCGCGCAGGTCGGTGGAAGCCGAAAGCAGGTCGAGCGCTTTGATCGAGGCGGCCACGATGGCCGGGGCCACCGTATTGCTGAAGAGATACGGACGCGAGCGCTGGCGGAGGAGATCCACGATCGCCTGGCGCGCGCTGGTGTAGCCGCCTGACGCCCCGCCCAGGGCCTTGCCGAGCGTGC
>CAZBZG010000145.1:7562-11350 GCA_964496245.1 uncultured Planctomycetaceae bacterium
CCACGCGGCCGAGTACGTTGCGGTACTCGTGCGTACCCCGGCCGGTTGGGCCCAGGAATCCGACCGCGTGCGAGTCATCGATCATGACGAGCGCGTCGTGCGCGTCCGCCAGGTCGCAGATGCCCGCCAGGTCCGCGATGCTGCCGTCCATGGAGAACACGCCGTCCGTGGCGATCAGGCGGAAGCGCGCGTCCCGGGCCTCCGCGAGCTTGGCTTCGAGGTCGGCCATGTCGTTGTGCGCGAAACGGAATCGCCTGGCCTTGCAGAGCCGGATGCCGTCGATGATGGACGCGTGGTTGAGCTGGTCGCTGATGACCGCGTCCTCCTCGCCGAGGAGCGCCTCGAACAGCCCGCCGTTGGCGTCGAAGCACGAGGTATAGAGGAGGGTATCCTCCGTGCCGAGGAAGGCGCTCAATCGCGCTTCGAGGTCCTTGTGGATCGTCTGCGTGCCGCAGATGAAGCGGACCGAGGAGAGGCCGTAGCCCCACTGGTCGAGCGCGTCCTTGGCCGCAGCCACGACCGCGGGATGGCTCGCCAGGCCCAGGTAGTTGTTCGCGCAGAAGTTGAGCACCGTGCGGCCGGGCTCCACGCCCACGGACGCGGATTGCGGACTCGTAAGCACGCGCTCGTCCTTGAAGAGCCCGGCGTCGCGGATCTCGGCCAACTGCTCTGCCAGATGCGTCTTCATGTCTGCAAACATGTCACTCCTCCTCCACCCACTCCAGGATCACTTTGCCGCTCTGGCCCGAGTCCATGACGTCGAAGCCCTTCTCGAACTCGGCGTAGGGGAACCGGTGGGTGATGACCGGCGCGATGTCCAGGCCCGACTGGAGCATGACCTGCATCTTGTACCACGTCTCGTACAGTTCCCGGCCGTAGATGCCCTGCAGGGTGATCGAGTTGAAGACCACGGTGTTCCAGTCGATCTCGGTGCCGGGCTCGGGGATGCCGAGCATGGCGATCTTGCCGCCGTGGCACATGTTGGCGAGCATCTCCTGGAGCGCTGCGGCTGCGCCCGACATCTCCAGGCCCACGTCCACGCCCTCCTTCATGCCGAGCTGCTTCTGCGCATCAGCCACGGTCTCGCCCCGGCCCGCGTGTACGGTCACGGTCGCGCCCATGCGGCGGGCGAGGTCCAGGCGGTAGTCGTTGAGGTCGGTCACGATCACGTACCGCGCGCCCGCGTGCTTGGCGATGGCGGTGGCCATGATGCCGATGGGACCCGCGCCCGTAATCAGCACGTCCTCCCCGAGCACGTCAAAGGTGAGCGCCGTGTGCGTGGCATTGCCGAACGGATCGAAGATGGACAGGAGCTCCATGGGCAGGTTCTGGTCGGCGTACCAGACATTGGTCACGGGGATCACGAGGTACTCGGCAAACGCACCGTCGCGGTTGACGCCGATGCCGCTCGTGTTGGGGCAGAGGTGCCGCCGGCCGGCCAGGCAGTTGCGGCAGTGGCCGCAAACGAGATGTCCTTCCCCGCTCACCACGTCGCCCACGTGGAAGTCGTGCACGTTCGACCCTACGGCCGCCACCGTGCCCGCGAACTCGTGGCCGATGACCATGGGGGCAGAAATGGTCTGGGCCGCCCACGCGTCCCAGTGGTAGATGTGCAGGTCCGTGCCGCAGATGGCCGCCTTGTGCACGCGGATCATGACATCGTTGATGCCCATCTCGGGCACGGGCACCTCGGCGAGCGCCAACCCCGGACCGGCCTCCTGTTTGACGATGGCGTGCATGGTTTCCATGGTGGGCTCCTCGCTTGCGCGGACGCGATCGGCTTGCTGCGGTCCGCTCCGGTTCATCCGCCCAGCGCCTCGAGCAGACAGGCGTACAGGCCGTGGAGATCCGCGACCCCGGCGGGCGGCTCGACGCCCCGGTCCGCCAGCACGGCCCGGGCCTGGGTCCAGGTCGGCAGCCAGACGAGGTCGTCCTGCATGGCCTGGATGGAGCCGAAGATCGACAAGAAGCGGGGCAGGCTGAGCACGAAATAGATCCGGTGCGGAAACGGCGAGGTCGGCTGGATGCGTTCGAGCGGATCCCAGACAAAGCAGCCCACGTGCGGCGTCCAGACGAGTCCGCGCTTCTTGAGCTGCCGGGCGGCGCGGCAGAGCGCGTCGTCGAACGGGATGGGCGCACGATCAGTCTGCGGATCGAACGGCACGCTCTCCATGCCTGATGCTCCTCACTGGGGACCGCGCGCGGCCGGGCTCACGCACCCAGCCCGTCCAGAAACGCCTCCGCCCGGTTCGCGAGCCGCTTCCGCCGGTCCGGCTCGAGGCGGTCGTACTGGCCGACCATCATAGCGAGTCTCGGATTGCGGGCAAGGGCCTCACGGTGGCGATCCACGAACCGCCAGAAGAGCCCGTCCCACACCTCGCACCACGGACCCTTGGCGAAGTCGCTCATGCGCAGCAAAGAGCTGGTGCGGAAAGATGACGGTCGCTTCGCGCATGGATGCCTGCCTCGATCTTCGGCTCGATCCGAGGAACGTCGCCCGTACTGTAACCGTGACCGGCACCCAAGGCAAGCCGCGCGTTCTGCGAAGCGGCGTGGCAGGGCCGGCCGACGCCTCGACGCCTTGGCGCCCCGGCGCACCGCTGGCGCCGCCGGGCGCGCCACTGCGTTGACTCTTGCGCGCGCAACCCGTACCATGGCCTACAATGCCGCTTGACAACGTCTACATCCGACTGACCCATGCCTTCAACCGCGACCGGTGCCGGGCTGTGGTCACCTCCGGCCAGGCCGTGGTCCTGCACCGCCTCGCCATCATGAGCAAGGACGGCGACTGGATCCTGCGCGAAGATCAGGAGACCCTGGACCACGTGCTGGACACGCTCGCCGCACGCGGCGCGCACTACCGCTTCGGAGCCCCCCTCGACCTGCGCTGGCTGGCACACGGCTGGAGCGTCCACTTCGAGTTTCAAGAAGACGGTCTTCGCATCCGCACCGACTTCTTCACGCGCCCGCCCCGGTTGGATGAGGCCGCCCTGGCGAACATCTGGCAGCAGGCCGAACAGAGCGCGCTGCCTGTCGTGGGCATCCCGGAGCTGATCCGCATGAAGCAGACCGACCGCGAACGCGACTACGCGGTGATCGGCGAGCTCGCGCGCCGCCTCGAGGATCCGGCAGAGCAACTCCGCTACGCCCGCAGCGCCCGCGATCTCCTGCGACTGGCCGAAGCGCATCCCGACCTCGTCGAACAACTCCGGCCGGAGCGACCGGTCCTGGAGCACATCGCCGAGGGCCGCGACGCGCTGGAGGCGGCACTGGATGCGGAACGCCGCCGCCTGATGCATGCCAACGAAGAGCGTCTGGCCGCGTACGCGACCACCAGCGCGCCCTGGCACGAACGCTGGTCGGCCGTGCACGAGCGCCTCGCCACCCTGCCGCTGCCGGACGCCCATTGCGCCATGGTGGCGGAGGCGGAGACGCATCTGCCTTTCCGACCCGCCGCAGGAGGAGCCCAGCCGTGAGCCCGCCGGACGCCTTTCTCAGTGAAGAGGATCTCGACCTGCGCAATCTCTCGGACGAGGAACTGAGTGCGTGGTGGGACCTCTGGCTGCACCAGGCGCAGGCCACCAACGACCTCGACCGCTGGCAATACTCCCACGGCGTCTTTCGAGAAGAACCGCACGAGGCCTCGCACGACGACAGCTGACAACCGGGCCTCGCGAATGCGCAGGCAGCGCAATCGGCCTGGTTCAATTCCGGGTAACGCTTGGTGAGAGCTGTTTGTAGCACAGGCACTCCTGCCTGTGCAGCGCCTCAGGGAATCCGCCCCAGGC
>CAZBZG010000146.1:0-11304 GCA_964496245.1 uncultured Planctomycetaceae bacterium
ACGTCCCTGCTCGAGAGCACGGAGCCGCGGTCCACGGACGAACCCGTGTCCGCCCTGCTCATCCTGGACGTCACCACGGGCCTGGAGATCCCCGATCAGAGCCGGGCCGATCACGACCTGGATCGGGCTTCTCTTCTGGAGAAACCGGGTGCTCTCTCCAGGCTCGTGTCTCTCGAGGCGTTCGGTGGCATGCGCGCGCCCCGCGGGCTCCCGGGCCGGCGGTGGACGGGCCGATCAGGCCTGTTCGGATTGCGATCCGGGGCCGGCCGCCGGCTGGCGCTCTCCGCCGGGGGGGGGAGCCCCCGCACCGAGAAGGCGGTGCGCATGGCCTTGCGCTGGCTCGCTGCAGACCAGGAGGCCGACGGGCACTGGGAGGGGGCCGAGCAGGCGCAGAAGCATCCTGTTGCCGTGAGCGCTCTGGCCCTGCTGGCCCTTTTGGGTTCGGGCAACACCCTCCGCCACGGCCCCTACTGCACCGAGGTCCGCAAGGCAGCCGAATGGCTGCAGAGCCAGCAGAAGGCCAACGGCTGCATCGGCCCGCACCGGTACGAAGCCGCCCTTGCGCTCATGGCGCTGGCCGAGACCTACGGCATGGCGCGTACCCCCGCCCTGGGCGCAGCTGCCCAGCGTGCGGTCGACTGGGCCGTCCGCTCCCAGGGAGAAGCCGGCGGTTGGGACTACGAGCCCGAGGGCGGGTCGCGGCAGCGCGTCGACAGCTCGGTGACTGGCTGGTGGATCATGGCGCTCAAGTCGGCCCACAGCGCGGGCCTGCGCGTGCCGCCGTCCACCCTGCACAAGGCGCGGGCCTACTGCCGGCAGGCGGTGAGTTCGCCGCAGGGGTCCCATCAGCTCACCTGTACCATGTCCTACGCCAGCCGCGGCGGGCTGAGCGAGGTGCGGCGCGGGGGCGGGAGCGCGCGGCTGACCGCCGTGGGGCTGGCGTGCCTGCAGTTCCTGGGGTGCCCGCGTTCCGACCCGCAGGTCCGGGGCCTGGCCCGCCAGGTGCTGCGCGAAGGCGTGCCCACTTCCGAGCGGCTGGACGCCTACCGCTGCTACTACGCTTCGCTGGGTCTCTTCCAGATGGGGGTCAAGAGCGACTACTGGCAGGCATGGAACGAGGCCATGAAGGAGGTTCTGCTGGCGCTCCAGGTGGGCGAGGGCCGGCACAAGGGATCGTGGAACCCTGAGGTCGATGCCCTGGGGCGGCATTGGGGCCGCGCCGGCGAGACCGCGCTCTGTGCCCTCACGCTGCAGGTCTACTATCGCTACCGGGACCTGCATGCGCCTGCGGGTGGCGCCCAGTTGGTCCTGGCCGCCCATGGTGCCCATGGCGTCCGGACGCCGGTCTTGGGGCCGGACGGACGGGCGCATCTCTGGTATGCGAATTTGGCGGCCCGAAAAGGGTTGCAGAAGAATGAAAAATCGCTTAGAGTGGTGCGAGCGAGGGAGAACTGAGTCAGGGGACGCTTCCTCCTTCCCGGAAGCACGTTCCTGCACCACCATCTGCACCACGCGCCGCGCTGAACAAGGACTGTTGAAAACCGTGTCTGCGCGGACCGCCTTGCGCGGCGCCCGTGATCCGGAGGATCTTCTCATGCAGTACATCCGCTTGCTGGTTGGCTTGAGCGTCCTGTTGCTGCTCGTTGTGGCTGCCCCGTGCGCGCGTGCAGGCGAAGACAAGGCAGAGGATCCGAAGGCGGTGGCTCTGCGCCAGGCGCGGCTCAAGTGGCTGAACGAGCAGGTCCGCTTCATCGAAGCGCTGGGCGGCGTGGGGTACGACGACCTGGCCCGCAGGGTGACCGACAACACACTGCGCGGCAAAGGCTCCCCTGATGGCCAACCGCTCAACGCCGAAGAGAAAGAGGCGCTCAACCGGGCTCAGGCCAAGGTCAAGCTCGATGCGGCCCTGCGCATTCCCGATCTCGCCAAGAAGGTGGAGGCCGCCGACGCGGCCATCGAGGCCATGAAGAAGGTGGTGAACGCGTTGCCCACCGATTCGCCCCTCCGGCTCGAAGCAGAGAAGGATCTGGCCAAGATGTACTTCAAGCTCGGCAACGAGCTCACCGAAGAGTACGAGAAGATGGACAAAGCCGGTGCAGCGGAGCGCGGCAAGGAGATCGACGCCACACTCGCGAAGCTCCAGAAAAAGATGGAGCCGCTGGCCAAGGAGCGCGAGAATCTGCTCAAGAAGAACACCAAGCTGATCAAGGACCTTGGCAAGGCCAAGGACAAGGAGAAGAAAAAGAAGCTCATGGACGAGCGCAAGGAGCTCAAGAAGGAGATCGATGCCCTCAACGAGAAGTTCCAGCCACTCCAGGAGGAGGCGAAGCAGCTCGAAGCCGCCAAGGGGAGTGTAGTGGACGCCGCGGTCGTGGCCGGCAAGGCCCGCGAGTACTACGCGAACGGGTTGAGCGTGGGCAAGCCCGTGTACAAAAAGCTCGACGAGAAATTCTGGGATGTCATGGGCGAGCACGACGCCGCCGAGAACCGGCGCGAGCAGCGCGAGATCCTAAAGCGGCTCGAGGCGGCCTTCGGCCAGCGGATCAACTTCTCCCACAAGATGGAGAACGCTTACGCCACCCGGCTCTTGCTCTACGAGCGCGGCACGCCCGACCACAGGCAGGCGGTCGAGGAGGGCAACCAGTTCATCGACACTGTGCGCTTGGACTACGACATGTACCTGCCCAGCGACAAGTGGGTCTACATCCAGTGGATCCGCGTCCTGAGCCATCAGAACGACGACCTCGACAAGCCGAAGATGGAAGACGAGGAGTGGATGAGCGACGAGGAGAAAGAGCAGGCCCGGGGCGACGCGCTCCACTACCTCTGGCCCACGGCGCGCATGCGCTTTGTCTGGTACTACCATTTCACGACCAAGCTCGACAAGTTCCGCCCCAAGGATCAACGGGGCGCGGCCTTCCGCGCGTCCGAGGACGCCAAGGTGCGGGGCATGTACTTCTATGCGCAGAGCTGCCTGCGCGCGGCCCGCGGTCACTACGCGCTGGCCGACCGGGAGCCCGTTGCGGAGAAGAAGAAGAAGCTGGAGGCGCATGCCGACAGCCTGCTGGCCGAAAGCGAGGAGTGGCTCGGCGAATGCCTCAAAGCCCGGTCCAAGGTCGGGCCGGTGCCCCAGACGGTGCGCCTGAGCGCGCGGCTCAAGATCAAGACCAAGTTTCACGTGCTCAAGGCCGAGCGTCTGATGAAAGCGGGCAAGAAGGACGCGGCCGTCGAGGAGGTGCAGAAGGCCCTGGCCGAGCCCGGCAAGGTCATGATGGAGGGGGGGCGCGCTTGGCGGCACGTGGTCCAGGACCGGATCCGCCTCGTTTCCGCCCATGGCAAACGCATCGTGGGCGAGGAGATCGAGCAGAAGGGGGGCGCGGTCCAGAAGCTCGCCGAAGCGGACGAAGCCTATAGCGAAGCCATCAAGAGCAAGTCGCTCACACGCCGGCGCGAGCTCTACGGCAAGGCCCGAGATTTCTACATCGAGGTGGCCGAGATCGCCAAGCAGTACGATGACCGGAACAAGCGTGCCTCCTGGCTGCCGCGCACCCTCTTCCGGATCGGCATCTGCGCGTGGCAGGCCGAGGACTACCTCACGGGATACTTCGTGAACTTCGCCCTCGCGCGCGAGTTTGCCAGCGATCACTACCCGGAAGATGCCTATCCCACCGCGCGGGAATACGCGACTCGGTCGCTCGGGAACCTCCATGCCTGCGCAGGCAAGCTTCTCGACGAGGACGAGAAGAGCGAGGCCCGGCGCACGCTCTACGCAGACCAGCTCTTCCTGCGCATGGCGCGGGATCCGAATCCCGACCCGCGTCTGGTGGTCAAGCTGATCGACACGCTCAAGAAGCTGCGGATGTACAAGCAGGCGCTCTCGCTGATCGAGGACGTGCCGCCTGACCATCTCTACTATCGCATGGCCATCCTGCTCGCGGCCGACATCCACCAGACCATCATGAAGCAGGCCCAGCGCGTGGTCGAGAAGATCGAGACGCGGGTCGCGGAGAACGAACGCGAGCTGACCGAAGACGAGCAAGCGATCGTAGCCGAGAAGAAGCCGATCATCGAAGAGCACAGCGCCAAGGCCGAGGAGTTCGCGAGCATTTTCGTCAAGATGGTGGACGAACGGCCCCCCAACCCTACCGAGGAGCAGAAGAACGTCTACCAGATGGAGGATGACGCCATCCCCGGTGCGTTCATGATCCCCATCAACAACCAGTTCCAGCGGGGCGAGTACGAGAAGGTGCTCGTGGCCACCAAGAACTACGTCGAGAAGATCAAGAGCCTGCAGCGGCTCAACGAGGAGGCGCGGCACCGGTACATCGCGCTGGCGCACTGGCTCGCGCTCTTGAGCCATTACCGCCAGGTCGATCCCAAGGCCGATCCCCTCGAGCAGGTGGCTGGTGCCCTGCAGGCCGCCGAGGGCGTTCTGCCCGCCCTTGAGGCGGCCGAGGCCGCGGCCCGCCGTGCGCAGGAGAAAGCCGAGGCCGAAGCTGCGACAGCCGAAGCCGACGCGGCCGGAGAGGGGGAAGCGGGTGAGGAAGGCGAAGCTGCCGCCGCGTCCGGCACACAACAGATCAAGCGCCAGGAATACGCCCCCCAGGCCTACATCATGCTGGGCAGTGCGTGGAACAACATCGCCAACCGGTACTTCAAGAAGCACAAGCCCGAAGAGGCCGATCTGAGCGATGCCGACCAGCAGGTCTACGACGATTACCGGAAGCGCGCGGCCGGACTCTTCGGCCGGGCCGAAGGCATTGCCTACCTGCGGCGCGGCATCGGCATGCACATCGGCAAGATCTACTACGAGCTCGAGATGTACGAGCGCGCGGTCGACATGTACGACAAGGTGATCCAGTATTGGAGCGAGTCGCTCTTCACCACGGATTACCTCTTCCAGGAGGAGAAGGGCCTCGCAGATCTGCAGACGGCCCAGGTGCCCGAGGCGATGGCGGGCAAGCTCGGCGGCATCGTCGATCTCGGAGAGATCAAAGGCGCAGGCTCCGAGGACAAGCTGCGCGAGGTGCTGAACAAGTACGTCAGGACGATCAACTACGGGAAGAACAAGGAGACGAAGGAGAAGATCGACGCTGTCCTGACCGCCGCCCGGGAGACCTATCGCGAAAACAAACAGCTCCAGACGAATCTGGTGCAGGCCGTCGAGCTCGACAAGCGCGAGGATCTGGACACAAACGCGGAGATCCGGCAGAAGCTGAACCGCTACGTGCTCGAAGCCTTGTACCCCTCGGTGCTCGCCATCAGCAAGCCCATCCCCCTTTTCCCCACCCCGGAAGGCTATGGCGAAGTTTTGAAGGGATTCGGCGCCAAGTATCCGCCTACGACGGATGGCCAGACCAAGGCCTCGGTCCTCAAGTACATGCACGATCAGGACCTCGTGCGGCTGGATCGGGACAAGAAGCTGGTCGCGGACTACCGGAAGGATCTGGAAGCCCGGCGCACGCAGGCGCTCAAGGACAAGGACCACAAGACCGCCGGCCGGCTCGGGAGCTACCTCTGGCTCTTCGAGAACAGCCTGAAGCGCTACCTCTACGGCGTGAAGGACGAGAAGACGGGACAGGTCCGCGAACGGAGCTACTACCGCGCGCGCCAGCAGATCGCCGGGATCATCCAGTTCAACGAGAACGAGCTGCCCCTGGACGAACCTGAGCACATGCCCACGCACCATCCCAAGGACTCGTTCCTCATGGCGGTGGACGAGGCCCTCGAGTTCTACGGCAGCCTGCTGAGCGCCAAGCGCCGCTACGCCCTGGCGCTCGTGCGGCTGGGCGAGAACGAGAAAGCCTTGCGTTACCTGGAGGAGCTCGTGGACATCTGGCCGGGCGAGACCGAGCTGCGCATCGACCTGGCCATGACCCACGCGGCCGTGGGCGACAACCTGGCGGCCGAGGAGTTCACCCAGGCGGCGGCCGATCACTTCATCATCGCGCAGATCAAGGCCAAGACCATCTCCGACAAGGGGATCCGCGGGTCCAAGCTCTGGTGGCAGGCCCAGGAGGTCATGCGGCAGGCCCTGACCACGGAGGTGCTGGCCCGCAAGCGCTGCAAGGCGGACAAGGTCGACTTCTCCACCGAGGTCGAGATCTTCTGGCGGGGCAATATGGTCAAGGTGAAGAAAAAGACGCCGCCGGACCTGGAGAAACAGGGGCAGCAACTGGTGAACGACCTGGTGCGCATCCTGCGCATGGACCCGCCCGAGGAGACGCGGGAGGCATTCGAGACCATGATCGCCGACCTGGGGGAGGTGGGATTCAAGCCGCCCAAGCCCAAGCCGGTGGAGGAACCGGAACCCGCGCCCGGGGAAGACGAGGGCGAGGATGCAGGGGACGAGGACGAAGCGCCGGACGAGGCAGCCGACGCTGAAGCGGATGACGAAGCCGCTGGCGAGGAGGCCGAAGGCGAGAAGGCAGAGGGCGCTGAGGACAAGGCCGAGGACGGCGAGGGAGAAGAGGAAACAGAAGAGAAACCGGAACCAGCCGCGGCCGACTAGCCGCATCGCGGTCCGTCTTTCATGGGAGGAAGAAGTATGAAGCGCCGATGGATTGTCTTGGCGGGGGTTCTCGCGGGCCTGATCGCCACCGAATCCGTTCACGCCGCCGCGGACCAGATCATCTGGAGCAAGGGAGGCGAGCACCGGGACACGCTCAGGGGGCAGATCATCCAGGACGACTACACGGGCGTGACCGTGAGCGCCGGGCCGGGCGTGAAGACCAAGAAGCCGCGGAATCAGATCGTCCAGGTGATCTACGCCAAGGCCGACAACCGCTCCTTCGACAAGGCGCTCGAGAGCTACCGGGCCGGCGACTACGAAGGAGCGCTCCGTCTGCTCGAAGGCGCGTGGCAGGGCATCCCCCGCATGCCGGCCGGCCAGCGTCCGCTCTTCAGCCAGTACATACGGTTCTACCGGGGCATGTGCCGCTACCGGATGGGGATGGACGCGGACAGCGAGCGCGAGCGCAAGCAGGAATTGAAGCAGGCGCGGGAGGAGTTCACCAAGTTGATCGCCACTGTTCCGGACACGGCGTTCTATTTCGAGGCCAAGCTCACGGACGCCAAGTGTCTGGAGGCCTTCAGTCCCTCCCAGGCGGCCGACCGGTACGGGTTCCTGCTCAAGGACTTTTCGGAGAAGATCCAGAAGGCTGGGATTCCCTGGGCTGAGAAGTACAAGTTTCCCGCCATCATGGGCGGCATCCGCCTGAAGATGGAAGACTTGGTCAGCCGGCGGGGCAACGACGACAAGGTGGAGGCTTTGCTTGGTGAATTGCGCCGGCTGCTCGAAGGCGGTCTTTACCGCAAGTACGGGGATACCTCCACGGACGCAGCGGCGACCAAGATCGAGGCGCTAGCGTTAACGTATCTCAGTAAATACAAAGAGCTTATAGGGATTCTCGACGCCCAGATCCGCAGTTCCCAGATGAACGACGACGCCAGCAGTCTCGGTTCTCTCTATCTGCGGCGCGGCGGATGCTACTACCGCCTCGCCAAGGAAGAGGAGGCTGCTGCCAAGCAGAAGGAGCTTCAGGAACGCGCGCTCATGGACAACCTGCGCGCCGACCTGGTCTTCGCCCTGCCGCGTGCGGAGAAGGCCCAGGCCAACCTGCGGGTGGCCGAGCTCTTCGCCCAGCTCCGGAGCAAGGGCTGGAAGACCCGTGCCAAGAAGCATCTCAAGGAAGCAAAGGCGAACGGTGCTGAGCCGACCGAGGTGCGGGAGGTGGAGGATTTGCTGGAGTAGACTGGAGCCTGGTTGCCAGGCGCCAGGCACGAGAAACGGATTTTTCCGTTTCCAACAGATGGGAAAGCCGGTACCATGGAGATGGAGGCCGGCTGGGATTCGACAACTGTGTCTCTGGAAAAGGGTTAGGCGAGAAGGGGGTGGACCGACATGAACAAGCGCATGTGGAATCGGACGATGCTGGGCGTGGTGACGACCCTTCTGATCATGGGGCTCGTGGTGGTCCCGCTGGTCATGGGGGGAGAGGCGACAGATGCCGCGACAACGGCGGCGGTGGGCGGCGGGGGCGGCGACTCCGGTTCCGATCTGCCGCGCGGTCCTGTGCAGCTCGTGCTTTCGGGCGGCATCATCGGCGGCATCATTATTCTGCTGAGCATCGTGGCCCTGGCGCTCTGCATCGAAAACCTCGTGGCCATCAAGCGCGAGAAGCTGATGCCGGATGACGTGCTGGCCGATGTCGAGAACGCGTTGGACAACGGAGAATACGAGGAGGCGCTTGAGATCTGCCAGGGCGAGGACTGCATGATGACGCGCATCCTCGGCGCAGGCCTGAGCAAGATGGCCAGCGGCTTCGAGCGCATGGAAGAGGCCATGAGCGAGGAAGCGGACGCCCAGGCCACCATCCTCCACCAGAAGCTCGGGTACATCAACCTGATCGCGGGCGTCTCGCCCATGCTGGGCCTGTTCGGGACGGTCTGGGGAATGATCACGGCGTTCGGAACCATCGCCACGATGGAGGCGCCCAACGCCAAGGACCTGGCAGGCGGCATTTACGTCGCTCTGGTCACGACGTTTCTGGGGCTGCTTGTTGCCATTCCCACGACCGCGGCTTTCACCTTCTTCCGCGGCCGCGTGGTCAAGATCCTCATGGTCATGGGCATCGTGAGCGGCGAGATCCTGGACCGCTTCCGGCCCGTCGAAGAGTGAGATCGTTCGTAATTCGTAAGGAGAAGGCATGGCTAAGACGAAACGGAAAAGCCGCGCCAGCGAGATGAGCGACGTGGGGGGGTTTGACATGACCCCCATGATCGACGTCACGTTCCTGCTCATCATCTTCTTCATGCTCGTGACCGAACTCGCGGACCTCTCCAAGGCCAAGCTCAAGCTGCCGGTGGCCCAGAAGGCTGAGCCCGACGATCAGGCCGTGCCCGGCCGCGTGGTGCTCAACATCCGGAAGAACGGGGACGTGATCGTCATGGGCCAGATCTATGACGATGCGCGGCTGAACAGGCTCCTGGCGCTGGAAGCCAAGATCAGCAAAGAGGGGTCGCCCGACGGGTTCCCCACGCGGGCCGTCCTGATCCGCGCTGATCGGCACGCCGAGTTCGGTGCGGTTCAGCACGCCATGGGAATGTGCATGCGACACAAGTTGTGGCGCATCGCGTTTGGGACCAAAGACCCCGCCTCGCCGCGGGATTACTGACGCAACGCGTTCGCATCCACCAACTCGGCAAGAGGAGGATCGATCATGCCCAAACCCAAACCCGCGTTCGAAGAGGACGAAAATTTCTGCTTCACCTCCATGATCGACATCGTCTTCCTCCTGCTGATCTTCTTCATTCTCCAGCCCTTCAAAAGCCCTGAGATGAAGCTGGAGAACGAGCTGCCCAAGGACGTGGGTCCCTCCACGGACATGGACACGCGGATCACGATCCGTCTCGTGGTCCGGCGCAATCCTGCCCAGCGGGACGGCGCCCTCTACTACATCAACCAGACGCGGCTGGGGCCCGACCACCGGCGGATCGCCTCCGCGCTCAACAAAGAATGCAACGGAGACAAAGAGGTGCCGGTTTCGCTTGCTCCGGATCCCACCGTGTACTTCAAGAACGTGCTCAAGGCCATGGACCAGTGCCAGGTGGCGGAGATGAAGAACGTCGCGTTCGAGGCGCCGGCACCGCCCGAGTCCTGAGCGTTCGCCCGGAGCGCCCGAGCGGCGGCTCCGGGACCGCAAAGCCCCATCCATCCCCGGGGGCGGGGATGGATTCGATGCAGAGCTCTGCTTTCCTGTGGCCACAGATGGATGCTGCCGAGGCGTGGTTTCGCGCGGGCTGGCGGGACCGGCGCGCGTGTAGGCTTGAGCCGAAGGGAGGTGGATCATGCGTGGGCCGAAATGTCCGAAGGATCGCGAGCGCCGCGGGTATACGTCCATGGTGGACGTGGTCTTTCTGTTGCTCCTGTTCTTCCTGCTGCAGCCGTTCAAGTCACCCGAGCTGCGGGTGGATACACCGGCCGATGACAACGTCGGCCCTGGTGGCGGGCCGCCGCCACCCCCCGCGGTCTATGTGCGCATCCGTGGGGCCGGCGACGACGTCTCCTTTTCCGTGGACCAGCACGGGCTGGGGGCGAGCCCCGCGGGCCTCGCGCAGCGCGTCTGGCACGCATCGGCAGCGAATGCGGGCGTGCCGGTGGTGATCCAGGCGGACCAGGCCGTGCACTTCGAACACGTGGTCGAGGCGCTCGACCAGTGCCGCGTGGCGGGCATGGAAACCATCCGGTTCGCGCAGCCGCGCAGCGCACGCGCCAGCGGCGGCTCGTAGCCGCGTTTGCCGAGACCGACGTCCGTTTTCGCGCTGCACATCGGAGTCTTTGTCCATGGGATACCGGCTTCCCTTCATGACCGAGCTCGTCTTCTTGCTCGTCGGGGCCTATCTGGTGGCCCTCCCCCGCATCGCCCAGCGCCGGGTGATCGCTGCGGCCCGGACCCGCGCGCCTGCGGCCGAGGGCCGCGACTCCCAGACCGGCACGCAGCCGCCCGTGGAGATGGCGCGGCCTGCAGAGAAAGACGACGTGCCGGTGGTCATGCTGGAGATGCGGAAAACCGCCGACGGATTCGTCTACCGGCTCGGCGATGAGGCGCCGGTGTGCCCGGACCGCAAGGCGCTGAGAGCCCGTTTGAAGACCCTGGCGGCCCGGGATCCCCGGCCGCGCATTCGCGTGGAGACGGACGCCTCCATGGCCTGGGGGTCGGTGATCGAGATCTACCGCCTCTGCCGCGACATGGGCTTTGAACTCGACCGCCCGCAGGAGGACCGCGGGCCGTGATGACGCGTGCGCGGCAATGGACGGTGTCGGCGGGGGTCGGAGCGGGCGTTCTCCTGGCCGCCGGAGCGGCCTTCCGCGTGCGTTTCCAGGAGGGGGGATTCCCCGCGGAAGGCGCGGCGCTCCGCGCCCTGCTCGTTGTCTTCATGCTCGAACTCCTCTGCCTGCCGCTCGCAGGCGCAGCGCTGCTCGACCGGCCGGGTGGGTGGGCGCGCGGGGTCCTGGGCGCCAGCGCAGGCAGCCTGATGGCCGGACTCGTCTTCGCGGGTGCGGGCGGGGTGCCGCTCGCGGTCGTGGTCTGGTCGCAGGCGCTGGTGACGGTCTTTGCCCTCTGGATGCTCGCCTGGGGCCGGATTCCCCTGGCCCTGGGCTGCCGGGCCGGAACGGCGCGCGCGGCGACCGCGCTGCTGACCCTGGGGCTTGTCTCGGTTCCCTTCTGGACGCAGGCTGCGCTCGCGCATCTTTCGCCCACAGCATGGAAGACGGCCGCCTATCACGCCCTCACCTGGCTG
>CAZBZG010000147.1:0-11302 GCA_964496245.1 uncultured Planctomycetaceae bacterium
GTGATCGCGACAGCGGCGGCCGGGGCGCTGCCGCTGGAACGCCAGCGCATCGAGGCGGCGCTCGCCCCCTTTCGGGGCGAGATTCTGCAGACGCCGCCCATGCACAGTGCGCTCAAACGAAACGGCAAGCCGCTCTACGCGCTCGCGCGGGAGGGCAGGGTGGTCGAGCGCAAACCCCGGCGCGTGCGCGTCTCGTCCCTGGAGTTGCGGGAGTCAGACGGCGCGTCGGGCGCACTCGAACTGACCGTGTCGAGCGGCTTCTACGTGCGCACCCTCATCGACGACCTGGGCGAGGCCCTGGGCGTAGGCGCGCACATGACCGCGCTCGTGCGCACGGCCATCGGGCCGTTCGCGCTGGCGGATGCGGTGCCGCCCGAGGGCATCGTTCCCCCGGAGGAACGCGGAGCGTTCTGAGGCCCGCCCGTACGCGGCTCACGCGCTGGGGCCGCCCCCCCCGTCGTACCGCTGCCAGGCGGGCGGGTCCTTGAGCTTGTAGAGCATCTCGCCCGCGTGGGGCACGAGCAGGAGGCCTTCCCCCTCCCGGTCGGCGAAGGCGGCCGGATCGATCGATGCCGGATCGCGGTAGCCCAGGTTGATCTTTCGGCAGGTCGCTTCCGGGATGCCCGTGGCCAGGGTCACCCGCACCCGGCAGCGCTCTTCGCCGTTCTCGTACGTGCCGATCCCGCGCACGTGCGTGGAGTGGGCGATCACGCCCCACGGGTGGTGCTTGAACCGGTCCCACTGCTTGAGGAAGTAGTCGCGGGTGTGGTACCCGATCTCCTCGATGGTGGCGCCGTGGGCGACCGCGAGCTCGCGGATGTGCGGGGCGTAGATGATGAGTTCGCCCCCGTCGGCGACCACGGGTTCGAGTTTGTACATGCACTTGCCGCCGGTCCAGAGTTCGTCGTACATCTCCGGCGCGCAGGAGAGGACCGTATGGAAGGGATGGTCCTTGTACAGCACATGGACCTGGTCCGAGAGGTCGGCGGCCGCGCTCCAGGCCTCCTCCGGGCTGCCGTAGTAGAGCCCGGCCAAGGCGTCCTCCTTGACCACCAGGCAGAGGGCGCGCCGCTCGATCGGGATGAGCCTGGCCGCCCGGTCGAGCAGGGCCCGCACGGGCGTCTGCTTGGTGCCGATGATCTTGGGGTTGGTGATCACAGCCCCAAGCCAGTGGAAGAAATCGATGATCTCCTGGCCGCTGATGCCGGGGAAGAAGTACTTGTTGCCGCCCGAGAACCCCACGACTTCGTGGGGGAAGACCGGGCCGGTCACGAGCAGCACGTCGTAGTCGTGGATGAGCCTGTTGATCGTGACCGGAACGTCCATGCTGAAACGCCCGCTCGTGAGCGCGTCGATGTCGCGGGCCGGGATCGTGCCGAGGACGTCGAGCTGGTCGGGGTCCTTCCATGCGTGATTGAAGAAACGTACGTTGGCGAACGCGCCCGTGCGGTCGCCTTCCTCAAGCTCGAAACGCCGGTCGATCTGCGCGTCCGTGAGCGGGGGATGGGTCCCCAGGGCGATCAGGACGTCCAGGGCGGCCGCTTTTTGACCGATGGCCTCGTGCACGGCGCGGAAGACGAGCCCCATGGGACACGAGCGGGAGAGGTCGGGCGTGATGAGCAGCACGCGCTTGCCCGCGTAGTCGTCCTGGTCGAGGGCGGAGGCGACCAGACGGCGCACCTCGGGGTCGGGCAGAGATGTGTCCGCGGATCCTGTTCCTGCGGCCATGGGGCCTCCTTGCGGATGGGGTCGGGGGCGAAAGTGTTGCCGAGCTACGCTTCCTGCGGCACCAGTTCTCGGAGGGCTTCGAGGAGCTTCTCGGCGGCCACGGGCTTGACGAGATAACGCAGATGGGGGTAGGTGGAGACCACGAACTCGTCCTTGAGCTGCTCGTAGGCCGAGCAGATGATCACAGGCACCCTGGACCCGGCCGCCGTCAGCCGGGCGAGCAATTCCAGCCCGTGCAGCCCGGGCATTTTCATGTCGAGCACGGCGGCGGCAAACGCTTCGTTCTGCAGCTTCTCCCAGGCCTGCTCGCCATTGGTGGCTTCCTCCACCATGTAGTTTTCGTCCTCGAGGCGTTTGCGAAAGACCATGCGGATGCGGGCGTCATCGTCGGCCAGGAGCACCCGGCGGCCGGCCATGCGGCGGAGCATCTGGGTGTTCCCGATGCTGCCTGCGTCGCCGCCGTAGAAGGGCGATGGGTCGCCCGCCGCCTGCGGGCCGGCCTGCGGGGGCTGGGCGGACGCGGGCCCCTGCGGGGGCTGGCCGGACGCAGGGGGCTGCGGCGGCGGCTTGGGCTGAGGGCGTCCCTTCTGCGGCGGGCGCGCCACGCGGAAGGTCTGTCGTCTCTGCGGCGGTTCCCCTTGCGTGCGGACCTGGAAGGTGGACTGGACGCCTGGCGCCGGGCCTGGAGGGGCGCCAGACTGCCGGTACTGCGTAGTCTGCACCGGCGCTTCGGGGGCGGGCGGGCGCAGGGCGGCTGCTGCAGCGGCATCGCCCGAGAGTGCTTGAACGAGGCTTTCGGCCTGTTGGCGTCCGATCCCGAGCATCTCAGCCTTCTGGCGGATGGCTTCGAAGATCGATCCGCGCTCGAGATCGGAGGCGGCCAGCACGCCGAGCAGGCTCTTCAACTGCAACGCATCGCAGGTGCCCAGACGATACTCGTTCAGGATGATGAAGGCCTTGGTCTCAGCCGCCAGTCCGCTGAGCGCGTCTTCTGCTGCTCCCATCGGTCTCTCCTGGAAGCTCTCTCGCGCCGGTGACTCCCCGTGTGCCGCTCGCGTTTCGGGCCATTGTAACGCGGTGCCGGACCCGGTCAACTGCAATCTCGGCTGTGCGGGTTCGGCCGTGCTACCAGATCCGCAATTTGTCGTCCCCGGGCGGTGGCACGAGGCGCCGTCCGCCGGGCCGGTGCGGCGACGTACGCGCCGGCTTTGCCGGCAACCGTGGGATCTCCTCTCCGGCCGCCGCCCGGCGGATGCGTTGCTCGATCTGCGGCCAGAGATCCTGCGCTTGGGATACGGAGATGCTGGGCATCCCCCAGAGAGAGGCCTTGTAGTAGCCGGGCAGATAGCACTCGCTCAGGCGCAGGCGGCCTGCGGCGAGTTGTATGAGGAGCCTGCCGACGGCAGCGCGCGAAAGTTCCTGATCCAGGAGGCGGACGGTCCGCTCCGCAAAGAGCCTGCCCCCGGTCTGGGGCGCCTGGTCCGTGATCCGCGGGCGGGAGCGGGCCTGCGGCGCGTCGGCCCGGGACGGATCCTGGATGGAGGACATCGGGTCCGCGGGTCCCCCAGGTAGCCTGGCTCCGGCCTGGCCGGCTGTCGGCAGATCGTGTGCGAGCGCGAGAAGAAAGAGACGGTCGCGGACGCTCACGAGTTGCGGGACGCTCCAGTGAGATTGGCTGATGGCCAGCGCCATGGCGCGCAGGTCCGCCTTGGGATTCTCGATGGCGGGCCGGGGATGGTTTGCCCAGAGCTGGGCGAGCGCGCGTGCGAGAGCGTCGACGTCGATGCCGGTGTCCGCGCCGGCGCGCGTTCTTTGCTGGACCTCGCTCTGGTATGCGTCGAGGGGTACGCGTGCGGCGGCTGGCATGCCCTCGAGGTCGAGGGGAACGTCAGTCTGCACGCGGGGGAGCTTCCCGTGGTCAACGAGCGGGGAGTCGGCCAACGTGACCGGCTGGCCGGCCCGCTTGCGGCTGCGGGCCTCGAGAAAGCGGTCGAGGCTGGGCTGGTAGACCGTTCCGCCCCGTTCCACGGCGAGCGTCTCGTACTTCACCGCCTGCTCGAAGTCGCGGTTGATGTAGCAGGCCTCGGCCAGCGTATCGAGAATGGCGGGGGAGCGGTGACCATCGAGTTCCGCCGCCTTGCGTGCCAGCCGCAATGCCTCTTCCGGGGCGCGCGCATCTGGATCCTTGGCTGTGGCCAGCAGCCACGCGAGATGATTGTAGACGTGCGGGCTTTTGGCGCGGGCCAGCACGGCTTCGCGCAGCTCGACAATCGCCTCTTCGTATCGTCCCAGTTCCTCCAGCGCCTGCGCGCGCAGGCGGAGGATGTCCACGTGCCCCGGTTCCTTGCGGTGGAGGGCCTGGAGTTCCTCGAGCGCGCCCGCGGGCCGACGCATGGCGATGAGGGCCTGGGCGCGGCAGAGCCGCAGATGAAAATCGATCCGTGGATCGGGAATGCTCAGCTTCTCCAGCAGGGCGCCGGCCGCATCCAGATCCAGCAGGGCGAGGTCGTAGCGCTCGAGCAGCCCGAGCATCTGGCCGCGTTCGAGCAGGATGCGGGGGATGGATTCGACAAACCGGTTTTGGGCGAGGATCACCATGCGGCTGCAGATGGCGATGGCGCGGCGGTACTGGCCCTGGCGGGCGCATGTGCGGACCACGGGTCCCAGGGCGGGGAGGTAGCGGGGTCGCATCTCCGCAGCGCGTTCGAATTGTTCCTGGGCTTGCGCGAAGCGGTCGAGGCGGTAGAGGGCGCTGCCCCACAGCCCGTAGTCCCACGGAGTCGGGGTGCGGTTGTGCTGGAGGGCGTTGGCGTGCAGCTTCTGAAGCTTGGCCACGCAGCCGCGGTAGTCCTCTTCGCTGTAGAGCTGTTCGGCCTGGAGGCGCAGGAGCTCTTCGTTGGAGGGCGCCAGCTGCTCGAGCCGGTCGAGATCGACCAGGGGCTCGATCGAGAGGGCAGAAGGGGTGGGGAGGAGAAAGGGTTCGGTCGCCTGATAGTAGTAGGCGCTGGAGGCGCCGTGGCGGAGATCCTTGTACTGGAGGATCAGGTCCGCGATGCGTTCTCGGTGGGCCTCCGGCCAGGCGACGGCGCGTGCGAGGAGCGCATTCAGATGTGCGCGGGAGAGCCGCACGATGGCGTACAGATGCGAGGCCGTTGCTGCGTGGCTCCGTTGGTCGAGCGCCCCGAGCAGCCGGCCGGCATGGAACTCGAAGAGGACATCCTTGCGCACGGTCCAGGCGATGCCTGCTGCGGCGGGAATCAGGAGTGCGCCCACGAACAGCCACAGCGGCAGCCACCGGCGGTGGCGGTCCGAGAAAGGTGTCGCATTGGCCCGGTGCCGGGGCCCTGCCATAAGGACGCCCTTTCCGTCGGGTCGGGTACGAAACCCTCGCCCGTTTCTGCCAACCCCCGTCTCCCTCGTAAGTTTACTTCCACCAGTAGGTTCGGTCAAACAAAAAGGGCTTGACCCCAGAGGACCGTCCGGCTAGAGTTGCTCGCTGTCAGAGAACGTGGCAGAAATCGGCAACAAATGAACCCGCCCGCATCTCGCAGGCGTCTACCGGGGTGGAAGATGGAGTCACCAAGGCCCGAGCCGATGCAGGACGTAGGCGGCGAACCAGGGGCTGCGGCGGCTGCTTCCCTGGCGACGCTCTCGCCAGAGGATCTGCTCGACCGGTTCGTACAGGGAGAGGACGAAGCCTTTACCCTGCTGGTGGAACGCGTGGGCGCTCGGCTCTACGGTTTCCTCTGCCGGTTCTTGGGCGACAGGCACAAGGCCGAGGATGCGTACCAGACCGTTCTGATCAAGGTGGCCAAGCACGCCCACGCCTACGACCGCCGGGCGCGACTCACGACGTGGCTCTACCGGATCGCCCGGAACGCGTGTGTGGATAGGGTCCGGCGGGACGCGCGCACCCCCACGCAGTCGCTCGATGCGGGGGACGACGAAAAGGGCCCGTCCGGCTCCGATGCGGTGGCGGCGGCTGATCCGGCTCCCGGTGCGAAACTGGAAGCCGAAGAGCTGGGCGCCTGCATCGCCGAAGCGGTCGCGGAACTGCCGGAGGAGCAGCGCGAGGTCTTTCTCCTCAAGGAGGACGGCGAGCTGACCTTTGACGAGATCGGTGAATTGCTGGGCTGCGGCAAGGAGACGGCGAAGAGCCGCATGCGCTACGCCCTGCGACGCCTGCAGAATGCGCTTGGGAAACAGGGGCGGCTGTACGGATTGCTGGAATCATGACCATGGACGAGACCGAAGCCAAGACCCTGCTGTTCGATTACCTCTACGGCGAGCTGGACGAGGGCCGCGCCGAAGCGTTCCGGCGCCATCTGGACGCTTGCCCCGCATGCCAGAAGGAACTCGCTTCCACGCGCGCGTTCCTCCAGGCCTATCGCAAGGCGCCTCCGCCCGCGCCACCGTCCGGCGCGTCAGCCGCGGCCCTGGAAGCTGCGCGCGCGAGCGGGGCCCGGCCGCGTCCGGCTGTCCGGTCGCAGCAGGAACGGAGAACGCGAGGCGAATCCGGTGCGCGTTCGGCCTCTCCCCCCGCGACGGCACCCGTGCCAGCGCGCGCGCCCACGTCTCCGTCGGCTCAACCGGTCCGCACGCCTCGGCCTGCGCGGCGACGCGTCCTCTTCCACCCCGCCTGGTCCCTGGCCGCCGTGTTCGTGGTGGTGGTGGCTGTGCTGATCGTCCTGCCCACGCTCCAGGAGCGCATGCAGTCGGACGTCAGGCAGGCCAAGCAGGAGGAGAGCGAGCGCACTGCAGCGACCCCGCCTGCGGCCGAATCCGCTCCCGCGGAGGCGTCACAGCCTGCGGAGCAAGCTCTTGCCGAACGCAGAGCCGTCGACGAGGAGCCCGCTGCCGGGGTTCTCCAGGACGAGGAAGTGGAGCGATCGCGCGGCCGGGCAGATGCGCCGCGGGATGCGGTCCGAAAAGAAATCGGAGCCCCTTACGGACCGGTTGGCGGTCCGGCCCACGACGACCGCCGCGCGCGCGCTTCCCGAGAGGCCATGGACGAAGCCGCCGCGTTTTCCGGCGAGCCGCCCGCACCGGCGGCTGGAGGGGGCAGGCAGACAAAGGGGGGCGGCACGCCCGAGCCGGACGTGAAGGCCCTGAAGAAGACCCGGGAAGGATCGCGCCCGCGCCCGCGCAAATCCGCGCTCGAGGCCGAACGCGATGCAGAGGCGGTGCAGAAGGACCACGCGCCGCCGCCGGAACCGGCCGCTGAGGCGCCTGCGGTCGCCCTCCCGCCCAAGCGAACGGAGTTTGCGGCTGAGGCGCCGGCGGTTCCGGAGGCGGCAGCACTGGGCCGGGCCGAAGCAAACAGACCGGAGGCGCCCGGAAAGCTGGCCGCTGCCGAGGCGAGACGCGGGAACCTGCAGGCTGAACGGGAGGGTGCGACCGCGACGGATGCGGGCGAGGGCGAGCGCAAGCCCGACCGCGCCCGCGTTCGGGAACACGTCGCCCCCGCCAAGGCGGGCGTCGACCGTGGCCAAACGCAGGCAGCGGCAGACCGGCTGGCCGAGGCGCGCATCGCCTATGGGGAAGGCCGCTACGCCGAAGGCTTGGCCTTGCTGCGCGCGAAGACCAAGGGGGCTGAAGAGGCGAAAGCCCGGTCCCTGGCTGCGCTCGTCCTGGAGGTCCGCTTCCTGCTCGCGCTCGCGCGCTGGGAGGAGGCAAGCGAGGTGATCGAGGCGGTTCGCGCCCGCGACGAGGCAAAGGCCGAAGCGCTCGCCCGCATCCTTGGGCAATCCCGAAAGGCGGCTGCCGTCGAAGCCGAAGAGAGCCGGCCAGAGAAAAAGAGCCGGGCCATGCCCTTCACCTCCGACCGCTACGAAGCGCAGTAGCGGGCCGGCGCAGGATCGCCTGCTGCGCTCTTGTATTCACGCGCTTAGCCGAGATGGCACACTTATTCCATCGCGGACCCTTACGCTACGGGATTCCCGCCGGTCCAGCGGAGCGCGACCGTGCGGGCGACCGTTTCGAAGCCAAGCCGGCGGTAGAGGCGCACCGCGGGTTCGTTGTCCGCGTAGACATGGAGTTCCGCTTCGGCGGCACCATCTGCGCGCAGTCGCGTAAGCAGCTGGTGGAGGTTGAGGGTCGCCCATCCCCGGCCACGCAGAGTTTCGGGCGTATTCACACCAAAGACGGCGCGGAACTCGCGGCGCGTGTGATCGCTCAAGCCGTCCATGCGGGCGGTGATGGCGCGGGACAGCAGGACGCCTCGTGGGTCGGTCAGCGCATGTTCGTAGAGCCGCCAGCCGCGAAAGACGAAGTCGAGCCAGGTGTCGGGCGACTGACGGCAGGTCCAGTGGACGTTGGTTTTCGCGAGGTGCGGCGCGAGCCGTTCGGGCAGGGGCGGGAGATTGTCGGCCAGGGAGCATCGCATGAGGAGACTCTCCCGGGTGCGGCGAAAGCCGTGCTTGAGAAAGAGCCTGAGGAGTCCCTTGCAGTCGAGGAAGACGCCCGATCGCTCGGACCCGTCGATCAAGGTCGCGTAGAACGGCGAGTAAGGCCATGACCCGAACCCGTCGACCAGGCTGACGCCTTCTGCGACGAAGCAAGCGAGCGTTTCTGCGAGAAGGGCGTCGGCAAGGCCCTGGCGTCGGAAGTCGGGGTCCACGAGCACCATCTCCACCACTCCGGCGGGCGTGTAGTAGGGCTCTTCGACCGTATGCCGGTGGAGCATGCCCACGATGCGGGGACCGACGCGCGCCACCAGCAGGTGTTCCGGCCGGAAGCACGCCGCGCGCACGATGCGACGGACGAAGAGGGACCTGGTCAGCGGAAAGAAGCCGTGTAGGTCCTGGGCGGCACGGTTCCAGAGCTCCACGATCCGTTGCGCGTCGTGCGCGAACAGACCGCTCCGAAACGTTGAAAGGTCCCAGGTCTGGGTAGCCATAGGCGGTCCGTGGGGTGAGGGGCGGGCCCTCGCGGACCCTAAGGGCCGAATGGATTCGTGTCAACCCCGCGTTGTCGCTTCTGTTGCGTGGGCAGGCCGGGGCTGCCGGGCGTCACCGGAACATCTGGCACCAGCGGGTCTGGAAGTGGCCCAAGCCCATGCATTTCCACTTGGGGTTCAGCATGTTCTTGTGATGGCCCGGACTGTGGAACCATCCCATGTTGGTGTCGGACGCGGAGGTCTTGCCGTAGGCGATGTTCTCCGCGCGGGCGGTCGCGCCGAAGTTCTTGGCTCGCTGGGTGAAGCTCTGTTTGCCCGGAAGGGGCGACGTGTGGCTGAAGAAGTTCTTGGTGGCCATGTCCCGGCAGTGATCGCGCGCTGCAGCGCACAGCTTCGGATCGATGCTGAGCGGTTTGAGCCCTGAGAGGAGTCGCATGACATTGAGGTGGAGGATGCCGGCTGCCTCGAGCCGGCCAATCTCGTCCGCCAGCTCGCCATTGGCTTCCAACACGGCCTCTTCTCCCTGCAGCATGGGGCGGACGGCGGCCACGGCTTCGATGCGTGCCAGCCGGTCGGCAAAGGTGGGGGCCTGGACGGGAGGGGCTTCCGGGGCGTCCGTCTCGCGCGCGTTGTTGCGGCGGCTTCGGCCCTTTTCCCGTTTGCGATCCTCCTCGGGCAGGAGATCCTCGCAGCGCTTCTCGTAGGCTGCGAATTCCTCGAGCCGGGCCCGCAGGGCCTGGAGTTCTTCGGACGCCTCCAGGGCTTTCTGGGGATCGACCAGAAGGATGGTCTCCAGCTTCTGGAGCGCGGGCACGCCCTGGCTCGCAGCCTTGTCCTTGGTGGGATTCGCGCGCAAGCCCTCGAGCGTGGCGCGAAGCTTCTCGACCTCTCGGGCTGCGGACTTGGTCCACTGCTTCTTGAACATCCTGTGCGTCTGCCGGTTGAGTTGCCGCTCGTAGGCCCGCCAGTCCGAGCGGAGCGTCTTCTCGACCTCCTTGAGCAGGCGTTCGGCGGCCTCGGGGCCGAAGTCGAGCAGCTTGTCCGCCGCCTGACGCCGGGTGCCCGGATCCTCCCGCGCCTTGCGGAAAGCGCGCACCAGTTCGTAGACCTGCTTGCGTTCCTCGAGGCTGAGGCGCTCGGCAGCCCGCGCGCAGGCGGGAGCGACGGCGAGGAAGAAAAGCAGGGCACAGAAGACCGCGGTTCGCATCAATAGCCTCCTCCGGGGTGGTCACCGTATATTCCATTATACGCCGCAGGCGGAGGCGCGCAAATGCTTCCTCGTGCGGGGGCATGCGGGAGGGCGGCTGGCCCACTGTTGACGGCCGGCCTGGCGGGGGTGGTTCCGTACGGGGGGGGCCGTAGATGGCCGAACCACCCGAAGTCGACGCGCGGTCTGCCCCTTGGCGTGAAGCGGCAAACCTGGGCCGCGATGGTCATGCCAAGGATGAACACCCAGAACCTGTACATCAACCAGATGGGACAGGTGGGCGAGCCCACGACAACCGACTGGCGGAAGACGCGCTCCGCTCCTCCCGCGACAAGAAGAGCGCCCGGCCTGGGGAGGCCGGGCGCTCTTGGTTGCCTCGGTCGGTCGGGTTAGAAGGCCCAGGTCGTGCGGAGGCCGAAGAGATGGGCCGAGCGGTCGTCGTCGCCGCCGCCAGCGGCCTCGCCATTGTAGCGCTCGTAGCCGTACTCGAGGATGCATTTGATGCCGCTCTCGAAGTTGTACTGACCGCTGAAGACGAACTTGTTGTATTCCTGCTCCTCGTTCTGGTCGAGCTCTTCGTGGATGCCGAGCCACTCGTACATCATGCCGAGGTCGATGTGGTTCGTCACGCCCCAGATGAAGCCGATCTGGGCGACGTCCACGTGGTAATCGTCGATGTAGGTCCAGTCCCAGCCGTGCTGGTATTCGCCGAAGATCTCGACCGGTGCGGTCTTGGCCTTGTAGTCGAAGCCGAAGCTGAGGGCCCATTGGTCCGGCGTGATGAGCTGGCCGTGCGTCTCCTTGTCGCTGAAGCTGTCGATGTGCATGTTGATGAACGAGAGCTCGAGCGTGAGGTTCTCGGTGGGCAGGAACCAGACACGGGCCGCATAACTCTGGAAGAAGAGCGTGTCGTCGGGCCGGTCCTCGTGGAAACCGCGCGTCCAGGCATTCGATCCGTCCCGGAAAAGACCCGGGATGTCGTTGTTCTGGAAGACCGCGAGCTGCGCCTGCAGGATGTTCTTCCACGTGTAGTTGGCCTGGAAGAGGAAGACGTTGTCCACCTCGCCGGGATGTCCGGTGTCGCCCTGCCAGACGTGCGGGTTGTTGGCGTCGGATTCCTGTGCGTCGAACTGGTCTTCGACAGGCGCGAGAAGGAAGACCGGGCCTTCCCCGGTATACATGTTCGTGGCAGCAAAAGAGCTGTGATTGTGGTGGTAGCTCTGGATGATGCCCAGGGTCTTGTCCTGGCCGTAGGGCACCTCGCCCTTGCCGAAGATGATGTCCCAGTTGGAGCCGCGGATGCTGCGCCAGACGAACTTGCACTCCTCGAGCAGGTCGTCCTGGTCGGTGCTGGGGCGGGCGCCGTAGAACCAGTAGCCGTCTGGAGACGCCGCCTCTTGCCGGTCGTCCGCCCAGAAGTCGTCCAGATCGAGCTTGATGTAGAGGTAGCTCGTCTCGGTGGCATTGAC
>CAZBZG010000148.1:0-11276 GCA_964496245.1 uncultured Planctomycetaceae bacterium
CTTCGTGGTGCTGAAATGCACTGCAGGACAAGGCGTTGCCTGGAATTGCGATGATGTTGGGTGAACAGTGTCATATTATATTGTGCAGGGATCGGTGTATGGGGGCCAGCATGGCCTACGAGGGAAGGGAACGCTGCGATGACATCGGGTCCGCAGGGGAGACAGAAGGTTTGCCTTTCATAAACCCTGTCAAAAGGCCACGGCGGCATGCAGGATGAGCATGGAACGGATTCGGAGCGAACCGCGCAGGCCCCGGCCAAGGTGAACCTCTTCCTGGACGTGCGGGGCAGACGTGCAGATGGGTATCACGATATCGTCTCGGTGTTCCAGGAGATTGATTTGTGCGACCGGCTCCGTGCCGTGCCGGCAGAGGGAAGCACGGTGGCATGCGTCTGCACGGCGCCGGAGGTTCCGGAAGGGGAAGACAATCTGGTGGTGCGCGCGGTTCGACGGCTGCAGACGGAAGCCGGATGCCGCGACGGCATCCGCTTCCATCTGGAGAAGCGGATTCCCAGTGGCGCCGGCCTGGGCGGCGGCTCGAGCGATGCAGCGACCGCGCTCCGTCTGGCCAATGATCTGTGGGGACTGGGTTGCGAACGCGCGGACCTCGTTCGCATCGGGGCGGAGGTCGGCGCGGATGTCCCCTTTTTCCTGTACGGGGGGACATGTCTGTGCGAGGGATGCGGGGAGCGGGTGACGCCGCTGCCGGAAGCGGTTGGGTTGGACCTGGCACTGGTCCTCCCCCCGTGGCGCACGCATACGGCGGCGGCGTACGCGGCCCTCGAAGAACGGCTTGATCCGCATCCGGTGGCGCCGTTCATGCATGCGCTGAGGCGCGGGGATCGGGAAGCCATCGCCCGCGAGAGTTACAACCGTTTCGAGGAGGTGGCCGGGGCACTGGAGCCTCGCAACGATGTCCTGCGGGAGGCACTGGAGCCATGCGGGGCGCTCTGTGTCCGGCTGAGCGGCAGCGGGTCGGCTCTCTGGTGTTTGCTGCCGGACGGAACGGGAACGGATCGATTGCAGGCCGCGCTCGCGTCTGTGGCGGCGCGATCTGTGCGTGTGCTGGGGAAAGGAAGAGCGGAAACGAATTGAACGAGACGGGAGTGCTCGGAATCCCGGGACCTTGAGACGAACCTCATTGCGTTGACTTCATCGGTGTGTCGGGCAGACAGTGCTCTGCGATCCAAGGCGCTGGAAGGGGATCACCATGGAGGTGACCAACATCCGCATTCGTGTCGTGCGGGGAGGCAAGGAGGACAAGCTGCGGGCCTTTGCCACGATCACACTGGACCACGAGTTCGTGGTCCGCGACATGAAGATCATCGACGGGAACAACGGGCTTTTCGTGGCCATGCCCAGCCGGAAGATCAGCGTGCGGTGCCGTTCGTGCGGGTCCAAGAACGCCCTGGGCGCGTGCTTCTGCAGCGACTGTGGCGAACGGGTTCCCCCTGATTCGGAATCGAGCGCAGAACCGCGCGGCAAGGAGTACGTGGACGTGGCCCACCCGATCACGCAGACCTGCCGGTCCCGCATCCACCAGGCGGTGATCGCGGCCTACAAGGCCAAGCGCGACGGACACCACGGCGACGGACACGACGGGATGACATCGGACGCGAACGTGCAGGCAACGGTCGACTCCGATCAGAAGCCCGCGTCCGGGGCTGACGATGATGGTGCGCCGACCAACGCACGCGAGTCGCCGTCTCCCAATGGTTCACCTCCTTGATGGGTCTTGACGGTCGGACCGTCGCTCCATGGGAAGACGCATTCTGATCCTCCGTCCCGGTGCTCTAGGCGATGTGATCGCCACGCGGGCTCCGCTCGCCCGCCTGCGACAGCATTCCCCATCCCGCGAGATCGTCCTGTGTGCCTCCGGAGAGCGGGGGCGTCTGCTCGCCCGCTTTCGTCTCGCCGATCGCGCGCTCGATACCGACCGCGCGGGCGCAGCCTGGTTCCATTCGGGCGGTGCTGACCCGGCGCCGGACTGGCTCGAGCAGGCCGCCGGCGGGGCGGATCTGGCGATCGCCTATCTCTCCGATCCCGATCGGAGCGTCAGGCGTGCGCTCTCTGTCCTCGGTTCCGAACGCGTCGTCGTGCACCCCGCCCGGCCCGGCCCGGACGAACGCGTCCACATCCACACGCACTTGCTCGCCGCACTTCCCGACGGAGATTCCGCGGGCGGAGCGCACTTAAAGGAGGATGCGCGCGCAGCGTCTCTGGCCATCCCTCCGGAGGAGGTGGCCGCGACCCTGCGGGGCCACGGCCTGCATGCCGGCGACTACGCCGTGCTGCATCCGGGAAGCGGGAGCATTGCCAAGAACTGGCCGGTCGAGCGCTTCGCGGAGCTGGGGCGGAAACTGGCTAGCCGCCTTCGACTCGTCGTGACAGCGGGCGAGGCCGATGGAACGCGGGGGCCGGAGCTTGCACGCGCGCTCGGCAATGCGACCCTGGTACTGTCGCCGCCCTTGCAGGACCTGGCGGCGTTGCTCGCCGGCGGCCGGCTGTATGTGGGAAACGATTCGGGCGTGAGTCACCTCGCGTCTGCGGTGCGCACGCGCGGCCGAGGTCCGTCGGCCGTTGTGCTCTTCGGACCGACCGCGCCTGAGGTCTGGGGGCCGCCCGAGGCCGTGATCGTGCGCGCTCCCGCGGCTGCGCTCGCTCGCCTGGATGTCGAGACCGTGGCGGCTGCGTGTGACCGTGCGCTCGCCAAGTCCTTCGGGAACACGGGACCTGCGTGAGGCGCGCGTCCGCTGCTGGGAACCCACGGTGAACCGATGCCGCATGCGCGCGGCAACGAAGACGCCCTCCCCCGACGGGGAGGGCGCTGCACTTGGCTGAAGCGAACCGCCCTACCTTTGGCTGCCGGAGGGCATGCCGTTGGACCAGGCGTCCATCTGCTGGAAGAAGAAGTCGCTCTGGGCCTGCATCTGGGCGAGGGCCTGCTCCATGGCTGCGAACTTCCGGAGATACATCAGTTCCGTTTTTTCCACTCGCGCTTCCATCTCCTCGATCGACTCGTTCAGGTCGTCGATCTGATCGGTCAGGCGGTCCTGCTGGGAGGCGAAGAAGCCGTTGGTGCCGTCGGTCTGGTCTACCAGCACTTCGCTCATGCGTCCGGCGAGCCCCTCCATCTCCTGCGCCTGGATCTCGACCATGCGCAATTTGCCGTCCGCTGCGTTCGTGCGGGAGGCGGTCAGACGAAGCTGGCTGACGCGGGTGGGCACCCGGAACCCCAGGTAGGTCTGGGCCTGTTGGTTGTTCGTGACGTCCCGCAGGGTCTTCCACTGCCCGCTCGCCGCGTCCTGGTATTCGACCTTGAAATCGCGGAGACTGTACTCGCTCGCGGGCAGGTCGCTGGAGTTCACGTGGTGGAGGATGACGCGGCTGAGCTTGCGCGGCTGTCCGAACGCCACGCTCACGCTGTTCTCACCGCTTGCGATGGTGCCTGCGGCCTGGTAACCGTTGGCCACGCCGAAATCGCTCGAAAGATTGTTCCCGTTGATGAGGTTGTCGAGATCGAACTTGCTTCCGGGTTCGTTCGGGTCGTCGTCGGCCGTGGTGTTGCTGCCGACGCCCGCCTCCAGGTCCTTGCGGGCGACGTCCACGGTCATGGTGAGGAGATCCCGGACCGCTTTGAAATCGGTGCGCAACTGGTCGGAGAAATCGGCGCTGTCCAACTCGAGGTGCGAGCGTTGCCTCCCGGCGTCGTCCTTGTCGGTGACGAAGCGCACGCCGATGTCGTAAAAGGTCATGAGCCCGCCATCGACGCCCTTCGCCGTATTGAAGAAGAGATCCGAGAGCGAGCTCATCAGATTGCGCACGCCCGCATCGCCAAAGAGGATGCCGGGGGTGTTCGTCTCTTCGTCAAAGGTATCGAGTTCGGCCACCAGATCGGTGATGGTGTTGTACGAATCGACCACCCCCTGCATGGTCTCTCCCACCTGGCTGCTGTCTTCGCTCACCGTGATCGTGATCGGATCCTGGCTCACGCGTTTCATGTCCAGCGTCAATCCGAGCACGGCCGTGCTGTTCGTATTGGTGGGGCTGGTCAGCATGACCGGCGAGACCGAGCCGCCCGGCTGGCCGTAGAGGAGCACCGAGTCCTGTCCGCGCGTGTTCTGCGCGAACCCGAAGCTCTCCAAATTCGTGTCGAGAACGAAATCGCCGGCGCTGCCGGACCGGTCGCTCGTCACGACCAGCCGGTAGGGATTGTGCGAGGACCCGTCGTAGATGACGCTGGACGTGATGGCTGCGCCCGAATCGTCGAGCTTGTACATCACGTCCGACAGCGTATCGTTCGTGTCGACCTCGACAACGCGTTCGAAGCTCCCGTCCACGGCCGCGGCGCCGCCGCCCAGCAAGCCCAGATCGGCGGCCGTGCTGCCGCCGTAGGCCTCTTCGACCCGCAGCTGGCCGCCACCGGCTGCCGTGTCCGTCAGAAGGATGCCGTCGCCCGTGGTGTTGATCGAGGCGGAGATGCCGAGGGTTCCGCCGTTGATGGTGTCGATCACCTCGCCCACCGTGTCCGCCTTGCTGAGATCGACGGTGCCCGTCCGACCCATGGAGTCGGTGATCGTGATGTGCCCTGCATAGACCCCCTGGCCGCCGTTCAGATCGTCGAGCGCCGTGCTTCGGCTGATGTAGTTGCGGTCGAGGTCGCCTGCATTGACGCTTGCGCCCGCATGCACCGAGACGCCGGCCAGGCCGAGATCGGTGGCCGTGGTGCCGGTGGCATTGTCGAATGTGTAGTCCGCGCTCTCGCTCAGGTTCACGACCTCGATGCCGTTGCCCGTCTTGTTCGTGCGGAACGCGAGTTCCCCGGCGCCGAAGAGATCGGCCGCCCGTTCGTTGAGGCGATAGAGCACGTCGCTCAGGCTATCGGCACCGGTGAGGTCCGTCAGGCTCACGGTCTGCCAGGTGCCGCCGCCGTCGTCGCTGATCTGGATCTCGCCAAGCGTTTGGGTGGGATCGTTGCGTGCGCCATTGATGCCTTCGGCGAGCACCCGACTTCCCTCGATGCGCCCACCCGAACCGCTGTCGTCGCCGTCGATGCCGAGAGCCGCGGAGCTCGCCGTGCTCGAGACTTGGAGCGGTCCGCTCCCCTCGGTCTGGTCCATGAGTACGATGCGGCCGTTGGCTTGGTCGGCATAGGCCCGGACCCCGATGGCCCCGTCTCCGTTGATCGCATCCAGGACGTCCTGGACGGTGCTCATGCCCGTGGTGTCGATGGTGGTGGTGCCGCCGTCCTTGTCCGTGATGTCAAAGGTGCCTTCGGGTATGCCTGCGCCGGCGTTGAGCAGGGCGAGCGCCGTGTCCGGGCCGAAGGTGACGCGCCCCGAGAGAGCCGCCACCTGGACCGAATTCAGGTCCGCCAGCAGGGCCGTGCCCGTGATGGTGCCGCTCGCATCCGACTGGGCGATGCCGAGATCCTGGGCTGTGGTGTTGTCGTCGCCCACGTCCTCGACCGAGAGCGTGCCCAGGCCCTGGCCGGCGAGCACGAAGCCGCGGCCGCTGGCCGAGGCGGTGACCCCCGCATTGTGTTCGTGATGATTGATTGCATCCAGCACCCCTTGCACGGTGGTCGCGGCCGACAGGTCCACGTCGAAGTCGTAGTAGGTGAGGTCCTCGCCCGTGATCGTTCCCGCGTCGCTGATCTCGGCGATGCCGAGGTCTTCGGCCGTGGTGTTGCCTACGCCGTCGCTGAAGACCGAGAGCGTGCCCGAGCCTGCGGTCAGGACCAGGTTGTTGCTGGCGCCCAAGGACGCGGTCACCGCGCCGCCCGTGTCGTTGTTGATCGAAGTGATCACGTCGTTGAGCGTGGTGGCGCCGGATAGATCGATGGTATGGTTGGTCGTGCCGTCGAAGGCGACGATGGCTCCGGGGCTGCCGCCGTTGACGCCGCGACCGCCCTGGAGGGTGTCGAGGGTGGTGGTGCCGTCGACCGAGGCCGTGTATTTGTCGCGGATGCGGATGGTTCCGAGCGTGCCGTTGTTGATGCCCAAGCCCCCCCGCAGGCTGCTCAGCGTGTTCTGACCGCCCAGCGTGTAGATGGCGGTGCCGGTGATGCTGCCCGGCGTGCTCGCATCCGTGCCTGCGATGCCCAGATCCGTGGCCGTGCTGCTGCCGGCGTAGTCCTCGATCTTGAGCGTGCCCGCACCGCCGGAAACGTCGGTCACGACCAGGGCGTCCCCCAGGACTTCGGGGGTGGCGCCTCCGCTCGTGTTGAGGCCGACCTGTACGTCCACGCCGTCGGCGTTGTTGATCGCGTTCATCACGTCTTTCACGGTCGCGGCGGTAGAGAGGTCCACCACGGCGATGCCGCCGGACTTGTCCGTGATCTTCAGTTTGCCGTGGTAGATGCCGGCGCCGCCGTTGAGCTCGCTCACCTCCGTGCCGAGGTCGACGCGGCTCTTGGCGCTGTCCATGCGGATTTCGCCGGAGGCGTAGGGGCTCACAGCGGACTCATCCCGATCAGCGAAACCGGTCGACATGAACTGGCCGGTCTGGGCGAGGCCGCCCACGCGGAAGGTGTGCGTGCCCGGTTTTGCCAGCTGGCCGGCGGTCGCCTGGAGCACGGATTCGTCGGTGCTCGACGTCTGCTTCATGTCCCAGAGATCGTTGCTGGCCAGACGATTGACATGGGATTGGAACTGGCGAAGAAGGTCGTTGACGCCCCGGTAGGCTTCGAGCTCGGTCTGATGCTCCTGGACCCGGTGCTCCATCATTCGGAGCGGGCGGCGTTCGATCTGCATCAGCTGCTCGATGATGTTGTTGGTGTCCATGCCCGAGATCAGCCCACCGATCATCTGTGTTGGAAGCGACATGGCCTCTCCTTGTGCGCTGAAACCCCAGGCTGCCACGACCCTATAAGGTAAGTGGCCTCCCTCTACAGTAGTTATCGGAACCTCCCCCCAGGCCTTGAGGGTTTTGGCTGCGGATTTCGCCATGGTAGCCCTGCGACGGCTTGAGGGCCTAACCCATTGCAGGGAAAACGGATGCAATGCGATTCCGCGCTGCTCATCAGCGTCGCGTGTGAAGGACGATGAAAACGCCTGGGCGGGTCCGGGCGTGGGAGCTTTGCCGTTGACAGGCCGCTGGAGCGTGGTATACTCGCGCGGAGAACCGCAACCGTATTGTGTCAAAGGCGTTAGAAGGGGCGGTCGCATTGAGGGGGATCTCCGCTGTGGGGGACAGGCCGCGACTGCTCGTGTGTGATGATCCCGCCCAGACGCTGGAGGAAGAGCTTCCGCTCTTCCGGGACCTGGGATGGGCGTGCACCTACGTACAGAGCGTGGACGACCTGTCCGGAGGAGAGCTTCAGCCGGATGCAGTGATCCTGAGCGGGCGGCTGCCGGGAGGGCCGGAGGGGCGGGCGTTCGCGCGGCTCCAGCGCGCCTTTCCGCACGCCCCGCTTCTTGTGGTCGCGTCCGTGCGGAGTCTCTCGACCGCGGTCGCGTTCTTCCGCGCAGGCGCAGACGACTATCTCTCCATGCCCCTCGCCCGGGACGAGACCCGACAGCGGCTGACGGCCGCTCTGGAGGGAGGCCGCCGGGCTGGTGCGCACGCTGTATCGGAAGTGAGCGCCGAGCTCGCCGGGGGCGAGGTCCTGGCGAAGCGTACAGGAGCAACCAGCATACCCGGCCGCGCTCCGGCAGAAGGCGGACCGCTCCGAGAGGGGTGCATCGACCTCGAAGCATTGGGCTGCGGTGTGTGGGTGTGCGACGGGGAGGGGCGTCTGGTGGCGGCCAACGCGGCCGCCCTCTCGCTGGTGGCCCGGCCTTCGCGCGAGGACCTGGGGCGGTGTGTCGCGCGGCCGATCGAAGTCTGGGAGCCTTTGGACGCCCGGGGGTGCCTCCTGTCCCCGGAAGCCTGGCCTCCGTTCCGGGCGCTCAAGGACCATGCGCCACGAGCCGGCACCATGAGTCTGCTGCGCCCGGACGGGACGCGCGTCCGGGTGCATCTGCACGCCACATTCCGGCAGGGGAGCGAAAAAGGTCCCTGGATCTGCGTGGCATTGTGTGAAGCCGGGGCCGAGCACGGTTGAGTACCGATGGTCGCCCACACAGGGATGTCCAAGAAGCTGGGGCGAAAGATGCGGTGCAGAGACCCCGACAAGCGCTTCCGCGATGTCACAAACCGCTTGCGAGACGATGCGTTTCGTGGCATAGTGTGCGGCTGGGCTTTGGCGCGTCTGCCGGGTCTTCGGCCGTGCCCAGAGCCGGTGACGTGAACTCGACAAGGTGGGGGAGAACGCCTTGGGTGTCGTGGTCGTAACTCGCAAAGGCGCGTCTCTGGGCACACACGAGGTGGGCGCAAGCCCGCTCACGGTGGGGACCGACGAGGCCTGCAGCATCCACCTCAGCGGCCCCGGCGTGGATCCACAGCACCTGTTGTTGGTGGAGAAGCGGGGCCTGACGGCCCTCAAGAATACGGGCAGCCCCGGCGTTGCGTTTCTGAACGGAACGGCTGTGGCCGATGTCGTACAGGTTCAGAACGGTGACACCATCCGGATCGGCGAGTACCAGCTCCAGTACCTCGCCCAGCGCCCCCAAAAGGGGACAGGCGGCCCGGACGAGGCGTGCAGCGCGTCCGCGCCGCCGACCGAGGGCGAGACAGCCGAGGAGTCGGCCGAGACGTCAGCTGAGGAGAACGGATCGACGGCCGCACCGTCCGAGGTAGGCGGCGAGTCGGAAGGCAGCGCCTTGATCGGAGAGTTCGTCGCTGCGGACGCGGACGATGAGGAGTCGCTGGAAACGTCCGGCTCGATCGAGTGTGAGCCGGTCGAGATCTCCCCTACGCTGCGCGAACTCGTGCAGGGTCGCCTGGAGATCTTCAATACCCTCGACGCCATGGACGAGGAGCGTCGGGCACTCCTCGACCACGAAGGCATTCCAGAGCAGGCGGAACACGAGCTTCGGCGCCAGCTCCGGGAGGCCCAGAGTCTGCCGTCGGCCGAGGCGGCGCAGGCGCACATCGACAAGCTCGAGAAGAAACTGGAAGCCTTGAAAGAGCGGATGGAACGGGGCGAGGCAGAGCCGCATCCGCCCATGGTCGAAGGGGCCATCCAAATGGCCGTCCGGCAGTGGCGGCTCTGCATCGAGCGGGAAAACCTCCTGCCGGACATTCTGCGGGAATGCAGGGCTCTGGCCACAGAAGAGCCGCTGCATGCGGTTCTCAAGGCGAGCGGAGTCGAGGTCGAACCGCTGTTCGGATGGGCCATCTACGGGCTGGCGCTGATGACCCTGCGCGACGAATGGAACGCAGAGAGCAAACAGCTCCGGCGTCAGCTCGAAGCCATGGAAGGCAAGCAGCAAGGCTTGCTGAGCCGCCTGCGCGGCCAGAGCGAAGATGAGAAGACGCGGACGGCGGACCTTGCGGGGCGCCACCGGCGAGCTGCCAAGCTCGTGCAGCAGATCCACCGCGAACTCGCCAGCATCGAGAAACAAATGGTGGAAGAGTTCTGGCGCGTCTACGCCGAGGCGGCCGGCGTTCTGGTGAAGGGGCGGTTGGCCGGCAACGAGGAACTTTTGCTGCGGGCGTTCCTGCGCTACGGACTGGTGGGCGTCAAGCCGTGGTTCCTGCCGGCGGAAACGGCCCGTCATCTTCTGGACGCCTGCCGCGACGTGCGCAAGGAGTGGGATTACGCCATGGGAGCGACCCACGTTCTCTACGCGGACGAATACATCGCTTTCGTCGCCCACGGGCGCATCACGCCCTCGATCGATGAGAATCTGGAACTGAACCTGCGCAACTCGCCGGAGTGGAAGGCCGACAAGGCGTGGCGCCGCATGGTCCATACGCATGTGGCCGAGGCGGCCCTCCGTGAGACGGCGGCTCATCTGGCGGCGCGCATCGAGGAGATCCAGTCGAGGCGGGAAGAGCTCGAGGTCAGCCGGGACAAGTTGATTCGCTCGGCGCCGGACTACACGCAGCGGCATCGCGAAATCAGCCAGCAAGTCCAGCGCTGCCGGGTAGAGGCGGGGCGCTTTCAGCGAGCGGTGGATCGCATCCGCGAACAGCAGTTGCCCCATCTCGAAGACGTGCGGACTGAGGCCGAAAAGCGGTTCGAAGAAGCCGGCTTTCGGCCGACGCGCGAGTATCTCATTCGGCGCGAAGCCGCGGGCATCCACCGGGTCAGCCGGCTCTGTGCCAATCTCAAGGAGCGGTTTCCGCCCTTTACTCTGCGCGAGCGGCTCCGGGTCGGCGGAGAGACGGTCAACGACCGGGCGTGCATGCTTGAGGCCATCGAAGACCTGGAGCGCCGCGACCCCACCATCTTCAAGGAACCGCTGATTCCGGTCAAGAAGAAGGCGCACCGTATCTATCTCCGCTATTCCCCCACCCTGTTGCTCACGCCGAGTTGCGGCTTCATCAGCTACTCGTGGAATCCCCGCTACGGCCCCGAGACGGGAAGGCTGGCCGTGCCCGGCTACACGCCGCGGGCCGGCATCCGAGAGCGCATGCTGCACAACGCGTTCGCGGATTTCCGGTGGGATACCAGCAAGGCCTCAGCGGGGGTCGACCTGCTGACGAGCGAGACCCTGGTGGCCGAGTACTCGCGCGTGCGGTGGGAGTACCGAAAGCGCGGCAAGGAGACCCGGGAGAAGGCCGCCATCTACAACGAGGACAATGATCGACGGAATTGGCGACGGCACTATACGCTTTATCTGTCGAGCGCGCTGGACGGGGGCAAGCTCCTCTTTTTCAAGTGCAATGAGGTGTATGAGCAGGTGGTGCTCAAGTACCTCGACCTCCCGGAGGGCGTGGAGCGATTGCGCCGCTGATCGAACGGCCGAAAAAAGAATGGCATGTCGCCTCAGAGGCGCATATACTGTTGGGTGCAGGTAGACGGTGCGGAGCATTGGCCGGAGAGAAACCGTGGCTGAGAAGGCTTCTGAGGGGATGATCGACCAGTTGCTGTCTGCCGGACAGACCGCCATCGCGCACCATCTCCAGGGCAAGACCGATTTGGAGCACGAGGCGCTGGAATTCATGGACTCCCTCTGGGATCAGATGCCGAAATCGGTACGCGAGCAGGCGTTGGAGCGCCTCCGCGAGAGCGGGTTGGGTCAGTTCGCCGACCGCATCCACAGGGAACGCAAGGACCTGGCCGATTTGGGGTGACCCCTCCGTGCGGCGGACGTCGCCCGCCGGCTGTTCCCGCCACTTTCCGCAGAACCGCTTCCCCGCCCCAATGCTGGTCAGCACGTCTGCCGCCGCCGCACACGGAAAAAGCGCCTTCATTCGATCAAGCCCCTGCCGAGACCGCCGCT
>CAZBZG010000149.1:0-11228 GCA_964496245.1 uncultured Planctomycetaceae bacterium
TCTCCCAGATATCTACGCATTCCACCGCTACACCTGGAATTCCGCTTGCCCCTTTCGCTCTCAAGCCTGGCAGTATCGAATGCAATTCCCCGGTTGAGCCGGGGGCTTTCACATCCGACTTACCAGACCGCCTACGCACGCTTTATGCCCAGTAATTCCGAACAACGCTCGCGCACCTCGTCTTACCGCGGCTGCTGGCACGAGGTTAGCCTGCGCTTCCTTTGGGCCTGGTCAGCGCCGCCGCTATTCACGTCGGCGGTTTCCTAGACCCTGACAGCGGTTTACAACCCGAAGGCCTTCATCCCGCACGCGGCGTCGCACCGTCACGCTTTCGCGCATTGGCGAATGATTCAGCACTGCTGCCTCCCGTAGGAGTCTGGACCGTGTCTCAGTTCCAGTGTGGCCGTTCACCCTCTCAGGCCGGCTACCCATCATCGCCTTGGTAGGCCGTTACCCCACCAACAAGCTAATAGGACGCGATCCCATCCCCGGGCAGAAGGTCCGAAGAGCCCAACTCTTTGACCGCAGCACCATGCGATGCCGTGGTCTCATGGGGGGTTACCCATCCTTTCGAATGGCTATCCCCCTCCCGAGGGTAGGTTGATCACGCGTTACTCACCCGTCCGCCACTGTACTAGTTTCCCGAAGGAAACGTTCCCGTTCGACTTGCATGTATCAACCACGCCGCCAGCGTTCATTCTGAGCCAGGATCAAACCCTTCAATTAAAGGTCTGGACCGACAGCCGGCTAAAGGCCGCCGGTTACTGGCATGTTCCAGCTCTGAGGTCTGAGGCTTGAGTGGCGAGCACAAAGCTCACGCCTCGCCCCTCATCCCTCATTGCTGATGAGTGTCGCTAGGCAAACCCACACACATTGCTGTGGGCGCTTGCCCCACAGCAACAAGAACAACAAAGCTACCTATCTTGTTTTCAAAGAGCCATCGCCTGAACTCTGCAGGCCTTGTGCCCTTGCTACAAATCGCACCTTACCGCACCCGAGGGTACGCTTCCAGGCCCTCCTCGTAGCTGAGCAGTGCGATATAATACCACGTAACCTTCAGGTGTCAAGCCCCCTTTGGGCGTTTTTTTACGATTTTTATTGGACGGATGGCTGCGGCATAAACGACTACAAAACAAGGCTTTACGGCCCCACATCTCCGCGGCCCCGAGAATCTCACCCCCTGGTTCTGATCCAGCGCCTGCCGGGGAACACTCCGGAAGGCTCTGCAATAGAGGGACTGACTCCGCGACAGGCCGCAAAACGGGTACAGGCACCGGCGCAAACCGCCCGCGCCGGAGTCCGCCCTCGTTTTTCTCGCGTTCTAGCGGTGTCCGTACCCATATTGCCCTTTGCCAACGGGGTACCCGGATCTGAACAACGCGAATCTCACAACCGATCGGCAATGAACACAATGCGTACGCCCCCCTCGCCGTCTTTGTCGCCGCGATCATTGTACAGGAGGGAACGCCGCGGCCCTGCCATCAGGTATGATACTCGGCATTGATGCGCACATACGCATAGGACAGGTCGCAACTCAAGATCTCGCAGCGCCCCGGCCCGCGCCCCAGCCTGATGTCCAGGACGATCTCTTTGGCGCGCATCTTTCGCGATACTGCGGAAGCGCGAAACGCACACGGCCCCCCCGCTTTGAAAAGCGTCACGCCGCAGAGCCGCACGCTCGTGCGCGCTTCGCACACGCCGGCATCGCTCCGCCCGAGCGCGGCCAGAATGCGCCCCCAGTTCGGATCGTTGCCGAAGAGCGCGGTCTTCACGAGCGGACTCTCCGCCACCGTGCGCGCGGCCTGACGTGCGGCGCGGTGACTGCGCGCGCCCGCAACCCGAACGCGCACACACTTGGTCGCCCCCTCTCCATCCGCGGCGATCTGTCTGGCGAGCGACCGGCAGACTTCCTGCAGTCCGTCTGCGAACCGCCCGAACAGCCGGCCGCTCGTGCGCTGCACCGCCCGTCCGCCCACCCGGCCACTCGCGAGCAGCAGCACCGTGTCGTTGGTCGAGGTGTCCCCGTCCACGGTGACGCAGTTGAACGTGCTCTCGGTCGCTCTGCGCAGCGCAACCTGGAGCACGCCGGGCGTCGCCCGGACGTCGGTCAGCACGAAGCCCAGCATGGTCGCCATGTTCGGCGCAATCATGCCGGACCCTTTGCAGGCACCAACGATGCGCCCCCCTCCCAAGCTGCGCACGCGCACGCCTGCGGTCTTCGGCACGAGATCCGTGGTCAGGATGGCACGCGCGAACGCGTCCGCGCCCGTTCGACCGCGCGCAGCATGGACCCGCTCGATGCCCGCGAGCATGCGGGACATATTCAACCGCTTCCCGATCACGCCCGTCGAGCAAACCAGCACCTCACGCGCTGCTCCGCCGACATGCGCGACAACAGCGCGTGCACACGCGCGCGCATCGGCCAGTCCCTGCCGACCCGTGCAGGCGTTCGCGTTGCCCGCGTTTACAAGCACGGCGCGAGCGCGTCCCCGGCTGGACCGAAGGTGCTGTCGAGACAGACGCACCGGCGCGGCCGCGACCCGGTTGGTGGTGAAGACGCCGGCTGCCGGAACCGCTTCGGCGGCCGTGATCAGGCCCAGGTCCAGCTTTCCGGAGCCCTTCATCCCGGCGTGCACCGCCTGGATGGCGAAGCCTGGCACCGACCCGAACTGGCAGGAAGAACGTGAAGCCACCCGCCATCTCCTTTGCCGCCAAGCGCCGCCCCTCTTCGACCGGCCAAAAGGAAGCCGCCGACCAGCGGCCGGCGGCAACGAAATCCCTGGAAGCCCCGGCACTCAACGCTTGGAGAACTGGAAGCTCTTGCGCGCGCCGGGCTTTCCCGGCTTCTTCCGTTCCACCATGCGGCTGTCGCGCGAGAGAAATCCCTGATCCCGCAAGGGCTTGGCCTGATCCGGGAGCGCCTTGATCAGCGCACGTCCCAGGCCCATCATCACCGCGCCGGCCTGGCCCGTCATCCCTCCGCCGCGCACGTTCGCGAACACGTCGTAGATCCGCCGCATCTTGACGAAACGCAGCGGCCCGTCGGCCATGTTCTGCAACCGCTGGGCCGGAAAGTACTCCTGGTAGTCGCGGCCGTTGATCACGATCTTGCCCTCGCCCTTGCGCAGGCGGACGCGCGCCACCGATGACTTGCGTCGGCCCGTCCCCCATTCGTATCCATGCTTGTCCGGCACGCCTACGTCCTCCTGGTTTCCACGGCCATGGGCTGGGTCTGCTGGGCGGTATGCGGATGCTCGGGCCCCGCATAGATCTTGAGCTTCTTGAGCATGGCCCGGCCCAGCTTGGTCTTCGGGAGCATGCGCCGCACCGCCATGCGCAGAATCCGGTCGGGATGGCGATCTCGGACGCGGGCGGCCGGCTCGACCTTGAGTCCGCCCATGAGGCCCGTGTGGTGGCGGTACTCCTTCTTGATCCACTTCTTGCCCGTGAAGACCACCTTCTCGCAGTTCGTCACGACCACGAAGTCTCCGCAGTCCACGTGCGGCGTATAGATGGGTTTGTGCTTGCCCATGAGAATGGGGGCGATCCGGCTGGCGAGCCGGCCGACCACTTGTCCGCTGGCATCGACGTGAAACCACTTGCGCTCGACGCTCCCCTTCTTGGCCATTGTCGTGGGCATGGAAGACAGCTCCTCGAAATCGGCACAGACCGTCTGACCGGCGCATCTCTCCAGCCAAGCCGGAAGCAGAACCATACCGGCAACCTCCCGCCCTGTCAACGGGTTTACGGGGATTTTTCGCCCAAGACCGCCCCGGCCCGGCCCCGCGTCGACCGGCTGGGCAGGGCGCCCCGCTGATTTTTTTCGATTCTGCAACCCCGCCACCCCCGGCCGCGCGTCTACCAGTGCGCGGCTCCCGGATCGCGATCGGCCAGCCGGGAGCGTCCCGAGGAGCGTAGATGGGCTTCCTGAGCGCCTGTCGAACCTTTGCCAACCTGCACCAGGCCAAGCGCGACTTCGACGCGCAGAAGGCGGCGCACCCGCTCACCTACCTCTTCTGGGAATGCACGCTCCGATGCAACCTGGCCTGCCGGCACTGCGGCTCCCGGTGCGCGCCCGATGCCCCGTCGGGCGATCTGCCCGGCCCGGAGATGAAGCGCATCTTGGGGGAGATCGCCGAGGACTTCAACCCGCAGGCCATCACCATCGCGGTCACGGGCGGCGAACCGCTCATGCGCGAGGACGTCTTTGACGTACGGCGGCGCAGGCAGCGATGGAGAGGGCTGCCGCGACCTGTTCGGCGTTGCTCGGACTGCAACGGCGGGTCGTACCGGCGCCCGTGCAGGCCAAGTACGGCGTCATCCAGATCCGCTACGGCGTACGCTGCGTGCCGCCACCTGCCAAGGGGCGAGGCACCGGCCTCGAGAAGACGGACCAGGAACTCTGACGGCGGCCCGATCCTTCGGAGGCTTGCTCCGCATTCGGCTGCGGACCGCGCCGACCCGTACCCGAAAAAGGTTGAAGACGCCCCACGCACTCCGTATCCTTGGAGCGCATGGCTGAACCGCTGCATGTCTTTCTCGCCGGCATCATCCAGGGGTCGCTCCCGGACAGCGTCCACGACCAGGGCTACCGGGAAGAGATCGCGCGCTTCATCCGGGAGCACGTACCCGAAGCCACGATCTACGACCCGTTCGCCGAGCACCCCGAGAGCCTCTCCTACGACGGGGACAAGGCACGAGAGGTCTATTTCGAACTCATGGACCGCGCCGCGCAGGCGGATCTGTTGATCAGCTTCGTCCCTGAAGCGAGCATGGGCACGGCCATCGAGATGTGGAATGCCTTCCACGCCGGCGCCGTGCTCCTCACGGTCTCGCCGCTCATGCACAACTGGGTCATCCGCTTTCTCTCCGACGCAATCTTCCCCGACACCGCAGCCCTGCGCGCGTTCCTCGAAGCGGGCAAGCTCGAAACGCTTCTGGAAGAGAAGATCGGCTACGAGCACTACGGAGACGTATGACGCGCGCGCTCTTGGACCTGGACCGGTCCGCCGTCCGGGAAGCGGTGGCCGCCCTCCACGAAAAGCCCTTTCGCGTTGACCAGCTCTGGCAGTGGCTGCACGAGAAGCGGGCGGGCTCCTTCGAAGAGATGACGAACCTCTCCAAGGATCTCCGGTCCCGCCTGGCCGCATCCTACGCCGCGCGCACGCTGCAGGAACTGGATCATCGCATCAGCTCCGACGGGCTGACCGAGAAGTGGCTCTTCGCGGCACCGCCGGTTACGGAGAGGAACGCCGCGCACGATGACGCGAGTGCCGAGACCCACCGCGCGGTTGCGTCGGGCGCTCAGCATCTGGTCGAGACCGTACTCATCCGCGAACGACGGCGCACGCGCGCCACGGTCTGCCTGTCGGTCATGGTGGGCTGCCCGCTCGGGTGCGTCTTCTGCGCAACCGGCCAGGCCGGATTCGTGCGCAACCTGTCGACAGGCGAGATGCTCGAGCAGGTCTACCGGGTGGACGCGCGCCTGCGCGCCTGCGGCGAAGCGGGGGTGACGCACGCGGTCTTCATGGGCATGGGCGAGCCGCTCGTCAACCTGGACGCGGTCGTGGCGGCGGCCGGCCGTCTCACGGCAGCCGACGGCCTGGACCTCGCCGGCCGTCACGTGACCGTGTCCACGGTGGGCGTGCCCGCAGGCATCGACCGCCTCGCGCGTTCCGACCTGCGGATCCGCCTGGCCGTCTCGCTGCACGCGCCGAACCAGGCCCTGCGCGAAACGCTCGTACCGGCCGCGCGGCGCTGGCCGCTGCCCGAACTCATGGCCGCCGTACGCCGCTTTGCAAAGGGCGCGGGCCGGCCGGTCACCTTCGAGTACTGTTTGATCGACAGGGTCAATGCGAGTCGCGCGCACGCGGAAGCGCTCGCACACCTGCTCGCCGGTCTCCCCTGCAAGGTCAACCTCATCCCGCTCAACCCGGTGGCCGGCTACGAAGGTCGCCCGGCTGGCCGGCGCACGGTGGACGCTTTCCAGACGGTCCTCGAACGCGCGGGGCTCACGGCCACGGTGCGCACCGAAAAGGGCCAGGACATTCACGCAGCGTGCGGCCAGCTGCGAGGGCGCCACGAGCAGGCCGCGCGCGGCGGGACGATCGAAGGGGACTGCGCGTGATGGGCAGAACCAGCTCGTAGCGGGACGCCGCAGGCCGGCCGCGCACGGTCTGGCGGATCGCCTTCTTCCTCGCGTCCGTCGTTCTCGTAGCCGTGATCGTCTCGATCGCGCTGCGCACTCGTCTGGGGCGTGCCGTCTACGCTCATCGCCGGATTGCTGGTGGTGGCCCTTTGGGCCGATCGGCGCAGATGACCCGCACCGCAAGGCGCGCCGGGCGCGTTCACGACTCTGTTGCTGCGCGGCACGGATTCCGCGTCGCGCACGGCACGCCGGTCATGCAGAGCCCGCAGCCCGGCACGTCCAGATCGTAGCGCTCCCGTACGAGCGGCGGCACGATCTCCCGTTCCTGTCCGGCACAGACCGCAGGCGCGTGCCCGTCTGCGGTGATGGCCCCGATGGGGCAGCGCCGGATGCAGGCACCGCACGTGCCGTGCCGTCTGTAGAGGCAGTGGCCGAAGGGATCTGCGGCAACCTCGCCAACGGGTTCGATGGCGCAGTCCGTGACCACGCTCATGAGCCGGTGGGCCACGCCCCGTTCGGTGATGAGCGCGCCGTTCAGGCCGAAGGTCCCCAGCCCGCTGGCGTAGGCGATGTGGCGCTCCGACCAGTTGGAGCGCGGGCCGTCTTCCGTATCGCCCGCCGCAAAGAGCGCACACTGCGTGACGCAGAGGCAGCGCGCGCCTCGCGCTTCCAGAAAAGCCGCCAACACCTCGCGCACGCGCGGGCAGACCTGCTGGATGTTCCACAGCTTGGTCTTCAGCCAGAGCGCGGCCGGCAGCTTCTTCTCGGCCGCATTCGCGGCCACGACCTCGGGCGTACTCGGAACCGCCATGGAGAGCACGGAACGCGAATCAGCCCCGGCGCCGTGGACTTCCTCGAAGACCTGCGCCGGCGTGAGGTGCCCTGGGATGCGGCTGGCCAGGTCGGCGAAGATCGGATGATCCGCGCGTTGGGCCCCGAGCAGGGGAGCGTCCACCCAGGTCTGGCCGTCGGGCCCGGCCAGGGACTCCGGACCGTCGAAGAGCGGCGCGAGGAGCGCCTGGAGTTCGCTGATGGATGCGTGAGGCTGCTTGGGCATGGCCCCCTTCTACCCGGCCTTCCGGCCCGTGTCAACATTGCGGCAGGGCGAGAGCGCGAGCCGTCCGCCTGGAGCCCTCTCGGGAATGTCCAGGAGGTGAAGCGCGAGGTCGCGTTTGCGGATGCCCAGATCGATGAACAGCCTACCGGCAAGGGATGGGCGTCGTACGCTACGTCCCCCCGGCACACGGACGGTCCAGTCGCCTTGGAGGGGGCGGGTTCAGCCCGCGCGCTCGATCTCGTTGCGCGCGATCCGGGTCCAGCGATCGAAGCGTTCGGGATGGTGCTCGCAGGTGTGGGTGTCCTTGAGAACCATCTCGAGCCGGCAACCGTGGGCCGTGCATACGTCGATCGTGTGGCGGATGTAGGCCTGGAGCGCCTCCTCGTTGAACGCGCCCACGAGGTGCGACGGATGCGGCTTCCAGGAGAAGATGTAGTCGCCCTTCAGCCGCTCGCTGCACGCGTCCACGTCCGCCCACGGCGAGATGGAGATGCGCCGGAGGTTGGGAATCTGGAAGACCTGGTCGAGTTTGCGCGTGAGGTCCTCGCAGCAGCCGTAGCCGTTCAGGCCCCAGGGCGCGAGCAATTCCTTCTCGTAGGTGAGCACGAACTCGTCGTGCTGCTCGGGACCGACCTGCGCCATCTCCTGGGCCTCGGCCGTGCCCCACATGTCCCGCGGACGGACGTGCGTACCGTCGAAATCGGGTTGCGGAAGCTGGTCGGTCCAGCCCGTGCCGCCCGAGTTCTGGTAGGTGTTGTCGTTGTTGAGCGCGAGCAGGCCCTGCTCCACGTGCTGCCGCAGCACGCGCTTGTGCCCCTCGGTCAGAAAACGCATGGCCTCGTGCAGGAAGGCGGGCTCGGCATACATGTCGATCATGACCTCCTCCAGCCCGTGCAGCCCGGTCCACTGATTCATGAGGTGGTAGCAGAGGCGAGCTACGCCCGTGAGCCTCACGTCCAGGATGTCGGCGAAGAGGTCCTGGAAGAAGGCGAGCCGCTCGCGCGTGGCTTGCTCGTCGTACGTGATCTCGGGGGAGTGCATCTTCGCGAGATCGGCCGGGGTTTCGATCACGGGATCGAAGTGCCATGCCCCGCGCGTCTCCGTACTCGCGATGCGCTTGGGCTGCAGGCCCCAGCCCGTGTTGTGCACCACCTTGCGCACCGGCCACGTCGCTTCCACCACCGTGTCATCGGCAAAGTGTTCGTGCTGATAGATCCGGCTGCGCAATCCCCTTTCGATGCGGCGGGCAGGCTCGGTCTCGCACCGGCAGATCTCTGCCGGCAGAAGCTCCTGCCAGGCGCCTTCGGGGAAGATGAGCATCATGGGCCGGCACGGCCGCAGACTGTTGTGCGCGGTCCAGAGCGCTTTGCGCTCGGCCTGCACGGGCAGGGCCGCGATCTCAGCCACGCGCTGGGCGAGATCGCGCAGGAGGATGCGGTCGTTGCGGGTGATGCCCGGTTCGGTGGTGGTCGCGGCACTGGTCACAGCAGGCTCCTTCTGCGAAATCGGCGGACGGAGCAGCACGGTTGCCCGCACGCCCCATCCAAACCCTACCCGCTCAGAAAAGCCTTGTCTTCCAACATAATCCTCTGGACAATCTTATACATCATGGCGCGCCGCTCGACAACCCCAGCCCATCTCAGCCCCGATCCCCGGTGGCTCGGCATGCCCCTGGTGCGCGAATGGGGCTGGAGCGCGCGGCGGGAGGCCGGGTGGCTGCGCGAACACGTCAACCGGGGGTATGAGGTCACGTTCGCGACCGAAGGAGAGTTCACCTGGGAGATCGTGAGCGGGCCCCGCCTGCGGCTGACCGGCGGACACGTCTGCCTGACCCAGCCCGACCTCGCCCATTGCGGCGCGCAGGAGTTGATGACGCCGGGCACGCTCTTCTACCTCGTGGTCGCCCCGCGGGCGCGGGGCGCGCGCCGGCATACGCCGTTCGAACCGGACCAGCTCGCACGCATCGACCGCGCGCTTTCCCAAGCGGGCAATGCCGTCACGCGGGCCGACCCATACCTGCCCGCGCTCTTCGAATCCCTGCGCCGGGCGTTCGCCGACCTCGACGCGCGCCGCGACGAAACGCTGCTCTTGCCGTGGACGCGCGCGCTCGTCTGCCAGATCCTGCTCGCCACCGTGCGTTCGTTCCGCGCGCCCGCACCCGAACCTTCGAGCCCGCCCGTGCGCCGGGCCATCCGCTTTCTCGAAGCCCACCTCGCCGAGGAACTCCCCATGGCCCGGCTGGCTGCAGAGGCCGGCCTCAACCGCAGCCGGTTCTACGAGACCTTCCGCCAGGAGACCGGACTCACGCCCGCCGACTTCCTCCAGCGCCGGCGCTGCGCGCGCGCGGCACAGCTCCTGCGGGAGACCGACCAGCCCGTCACCGCCATCGCCCTGGACTGCGGCTTCCGCACGAGCCAGTACTTCGCCCGCTGCTTTCGGAAGTACGCCGGACTGGCGCCGTCCGCCTTCCGTAGCCGCTCGCGGGCGTCCTGAGCCGCGGCATCACCGCTCGATGCATTGGAGCTCCTTGCCCCGCACCTCCACGTCAAATTCGATCGACGGACTGCCTCGGTTGTCCACGTAGACCACGACCAGGTTGCCGCCAGCATGCAGGGGCGCGGCCAGGCGGACACGGCGCCGCGGGCGCTCGTCTTCGCCGCCCGCTTCCAGGCGGTTGTTGATGTAGACCGCCTCGATCGCATCCTCCCGTTCGCGCAGCTGCATCTGCACCTTGAGCGACTGCTTGCGTGGCGACTGGAGGTAGAAGAAGAGCGCCACCTTCTGGTCCTTGTGCAGATGGATCTCAAAGCACCCGGCTTCGGTGTCGTAGGCGCAGCGGCCCGACTTGCTCTCGCCGAACTTGAACGCGTTCCAGCTCTTGCGGTCCACGTGCAGCTTCTGCTGGAGGGCTTCGCGATCGAGCGCCTCGGCTTCGAGGTACTCGAGCCGTCCGATCCGCCCCTGCCGGACCGGCGTCCACCGGGCCGGCGAGGGCACCCGCGCGAAGCGCGCGTCCGCGGCCCAGAGCGCTTCGAGCTTCGCGTTCCACGCGTCGATCTCCTCGGCCAGCGCATCCACCTCCGCCTGCAGGCTCTCATCCTCAGCCGCCTCCCGGGCCCGTTGCTGGCGGTATTCGTAGAGATCGAAGAGGCCGTTGGCCAAGGCTTGGCCGAGCGCGTCTCGCACCTCCACGCGCCTCTCGCCTTCGGCCTCGTCGTACCGTTTCTCCAAGGCCGCAATCCGCTTCTGGTGCTTGCGGCGAGCAGCGTCGAAGTCTTCGCCCGCAAAACTCATCCCCGCGGCTGCCAGAAGCAGCATCCCGACCCGTATTCCGCGCATGCGCATTGTGTCCCCTCCCATTGCTCGTCTGCATCGAACCCCGGCCGCGCTCCCGGTCGGCCTGGCACCTGCGGCCACAAGCTACGGAGAGAGCGCTCGCTCGCAAGGGAAAACCGCCGTTTCCGGGACCGCGACCGATCTGCGCCGCGCCTTGCCCCGTTCCGTGCGCATGCGTATAATGGCCGGTTCGACACGTCGAAAGGAGGCGGCATGGCCAAGTCCACGAGCACGCAATCCGCGAAAACCGCGACCGCAGCGCCCGACCGGACAGCCGCGCTCGATCAGGCGCTCAAGCACATCGAGCGTCAGTTCGGAGCCAATGCGGTCATGCGACTGGGCCAGGACTTCACCTATGACGGACCGCCGTCCATCTCCAGCGGAAGCCTGAGCCTGGACCTGGCCACGGGCGTGGGCGGCTTTCCCCGCGGCCGGGTGGTCGAGCTCTTCGGGCCGGAATCCTCCGGCAAGACCACGCTCGCGCTCCACGCCGTGGCCAACGCACAGAAAACGGGCGGCACAGCCGCCATGATCGATGCCGAGCACGCGCTCGACCCCACCTACGCGCACAAGCTCGGGGTGAACCTGGACAACCTGCTCGTCAGCCAGCCCGACTGCGGGGAGCAGGCGCTCGAGATCTGCGAGCTCCTGGTGCGCTCCAACGCCGTGGACATCGTGGTGATCGAC
>CAZBZG010000150.1:0-11189 GCA_964496245.1 uncultured Planctomycetaceae bacterium
AGTGGAAGCCGTCGCGGCTGAAGCCCACGGTCAGCTCGGTCAGCTTCGGGAGCCCTTGCTCATTGCCCACGTGATTGGGCGGTCCGCGGAGGATTTGATGGAACCCGACGAGCAGGCTCTCGTACGCGACCGCGTCGAGGTTGTAGAGCTCCGGATAGGCGTCCACACCAAAATCGTGGCTGTCCGCGCGGCACCAGGCCACAGGCTCGCCGTCCTGCCACTCGCCACTCGCAAGAAACGCGTCCGCCTCACGGTAGAGCCGGCAGCGCCGCGCAGCCTGGCGCCAAGCGCGGATGCTCTGGACCCACTTGCGGCGGAAGGGGTTGTAGAACATCGTTCCCCGGTCGTCCATGGGCCCGGTGCGGCCCGCCGGCTGCCAGTGCACGCCGTCGGCCGAGGTCAGCATGTGCGCGGGAAAGTGCCCCTGCCCCGGCGGGTTGGGTTCGCGCAAGAGCAGCTTGTACCGCGCAGCTGCATCGTCCGTGTCGTAGTCGATCACCACGCTGCCCGAATCCGGATGCCAGTCGCGGTCGAGACAAAGGTTCGTGCCCGGCACCACGTCCAGGTCCGGCCGCTGCCAGTGGAGCCCGTCCGCGCTCGTGGCCAGCGCCAGAAAACCAACGTAGCCGGTCATGTACCACATCTTGAAGCGCGCGTCCGCCGCATCGAACCAGACCCCGCCGCACTTGGCTACCGCGCAGGGCGGATAGGGCGGATCGCACTCTTCCGGCGTCTGGGGAAAGAGTACGGGATTGGCCGGATGCTTGACCGGCTGGTGGAAGACCCGGGCCATGCTCGTGCTTGCCGGATCCACCAGGAAATCATCGACCAGAAGCTGCCGTCCCCGGTCGATGCCGATCACCGGCGGCGGTCTCTCGAGGTACGGCACGCGCTGCGGCTGGGACGAGGCCAGGTCCACATCCTGCGGTGGCCACGGCGCAGGCAGGACGATTCCGTTTTCGAGCGTCTCGGGCATGGTGTGTTCTCCTCGATTCGCCAGGGGTCGGGGCTGGCGGTCCCTCACCCTACGGCAGCAGGCGGACGCCGTCAACACGCGGGGTTGGTTGCGGCCAGCCCGGGGCCGTTTTCCGGGCTTGACGCCAAGCGCCTGCGTGCTATCGTGCCCCGCGAAGGGATGCAATGGGGCTTCGGATCGATGCATCCCGTCCGGTCAAATGCTGCAGCCCCAGATGGATCCGAAAGGCATCGTGTACGATGCATTCGACGAAGCCCCCTGCTGAAGCGTGTCGCACGTTCTCCGGAGGATACCCATGGCGGATCGACCGCCTGTATTGTTCATCAACACCGACCAGCTGCGCCCGGACTTCCTGAGCTGCTACGGATTTCCCGTGCAGACCACCCCGCACATCGACGCCCTCGCAGCCGAGGGCGTGCGCTTCGTCCACGCGTACACGCAGTGTCCCATTTGCGTGCCAGCGCGCTACAGCCTGACCACGGGCGAATACGTCTCCAGCCATGGGGCGATCAGCAACCGCCATGCACCCCACCCGACCCAGCGGTCGCTCTTGGAGACGTTCAACGACAACGGATACCACACCGTTGCCGTGGGCAAGTTGCACCACAACCCGCCGGACCAGGCCTTCGGCTTTCAGGAGGTCCACCTGCACGACGGCACATTCCCCAGCCGCCGGCCGTTCTCCGAGTACTCCGCCTGGCTTGAGCAGGAAGGCGTGGACGAGAACGAGCTCTGCTACGCAGCGGATGTGGACGATGTCCCGGAAAAGGTCCGGCTCAAGGACCAGCTCCACTGGGGACGGTGCCGCCTGCCGGAGGCATATTGCGAGAGCACCTTCCTCGCCGACCGCGCCATCCGCTTCGTCCACGCATACGACCGCGATGCGCCCGTCTTCCTGTACCTCTCGTTCGTGGCCCCGCACAGCCCCTACTGCCCGCCGGCGCCGTACGACACGCTCTTCGACCCCGCGGACATGCCCGTACCGCCGCGGGAGGACGAGGATCAGACGAACCGCAAGCACCGCGTCATCCGCGCGCTCAAGGAGGACCGCTACGGTCCGGAAGGCATCTCCGACGAGGTGATCGCAGACGTGCGGGCCCAGTACGCGGGCCTGGTCGCCCACCTCGATCATCACGTGGGACGCGCAGTCGAAGCGTTCCGCGAGCGCTTCGGCAAGGATGCCCTGATCTGCTTTACGTCGGATCACGGGGATCTGCTGGGCGAACACTACAAGTGCGAGAAACATATGCCCTACGAAGGCGCCACGCGCATCCCCTACATCGTCTGCCGCCCCGGACACGTCCCCGGGGGCGTGGTCGCGGACGCCCTGGCTGAGCAGATCGACATGTTTCCGACCGTCCTCGGGCTGTGCGGCGTCGCGTGGGACACCACGTCCGTGGCCGGGCGCGACCGGTCGGCCAGCCTCCTTGCCGGCGCGCCCGACGGCCCGGCGTACGTCTTCAGCGAAAACTGGGACAGCGTAGGACCGCACGCCGCCTACTTCGCCATGGCGCGCAGCCGCACCCACAAATGCGCCGTCATCCTGGACAGAGACCGGTCCCGGCCGCCGGTGTGGGAGCTCTACGACCTGGTCGACGATCCAAACGAACTCGACAACATCGCCGGGGACCCGGCCATGGAAGGGATTCTGGCCCGGCACCGCGAGGCCCTGACCGACTGGTGGCTGCGCACCCGCCGGCACATGCCGCCACCCGGGTACCGCGCCTGAGCGCCTCGGCCGACCGTATCGCTCTCTGCCGGGGCGACGAATCGCTTACGAAGCACTGAGGAGACCACAGTCATGCGACGCTACGAATCCTTCGACATCATGGACATGGCCGCAAAGGCGCGCAACTACCTGACGCGCATGGTCGACGACCGCCACGACTTCCTGCCCTACTGGTTCATCGCGATCAACGAGGCGCCCGCGTGGGCCCGCCACGTGCGCGTGGACGACGCCGAGCTGGTGGCGAGCTGGTACGAGGCCATCGTCTGCATGCGGCGCATGCTGGGGCCGGACGAGCGGGCCGCGGCTGTGGAGCGGGGCTTCCAGACGCACCTCCTCCGTTCCTGGGGCCCCAAGGGCCTGCGCTACCACGAGGACTACCCGTGGTCGAACACCAACCACTGCTCGTTCCACGAGATGGCCTACATCCTGGCCGCGCTCAACCGCTGGCTCGAAGAGGAGCCGGACAACACCGAGGTGGAGACGAAGGCCGCGGGGCTCGTGCGCGGCATGCGCGAACTCGTGGTCGAACGGAAGATCCGGACCTTCTGGTCGGGCGACTATCCCATCCGGCAGCCGGTCTACGAATTCCCCGGCGACGTCTATCTGCGCGACAGCGGATTCGTGCCCGAGCGCGTCACCGGCCGCGGGGAGGACGCCATCCGCAACGGCATGATGCTGGAGGCGCTCGTCACACGCGCCACGCGGCACGGGGACGAGGTCGCCCGCGACCTGGCCGAGGGCATGGCCAACCACCTCCTGGGGCTCTCCCGGTACTTCAACTACCGGGGCGAGTTTTTCGGCCACGTGCACAGCGCCGTCTGGGTGGCCCGCGGCCTCATCCGCCTGGCGGGCCTGTGCGAAAAACCCCAGTACCTGGAGAAGGGGCACCAGATCTTCCAATACGTGGCGTCGCTCAGCTCCTCCTTCGGCTGGGTCCCCGAATACGCCCAGTGGCATCCCATGGAAGAGGAGCACTGCGAGACCTGCTGCATCCGGGACATGATCGAGTGCGCCCTGGACCTGATCGACGCCGGCTTCGACTACTGGGACCTGGTCGACCGCTATACGCGCAACCAGCTGAGCGAGCAGCAGGTCAAGGACGGATGCTTCGTGGCCGTGGACAACACGCGTCCGGACGAAGACGACAAGACCTGGCAACACATGGACGAGCGGATCGTGGGCGGCTGGTCCGGCGGCGGCGAACCCAACTCGATCAGCCTCTCCCGCTTCCGCTCCATCGCCGGCTGCTGCGTGGGCACGGCACCGCAGGCCGTCTGGGCGGTCTGGTCCCGCATCGTGGAGGAACGCGACGGCCGGGTCTACGTCAATCTGCCCATGGCGTGCGACCGCGAAGCCGCGACCGTGGCCACGGGCTATCCCAACGAGGGCTGGTGGCAGGTGACCGCCAAGCGGGACGGCGACTACTTCGTGCGCCTCCGCGACTGGATGGGCTCGCGCGTGCAGGCCACGGTCGACGGCCGCGACGTGCCGCTGCTCTTTGCCGACGGGTGCGCGGTGTTCCACAACGTGACAAGCGGCAGCGCAATCCGCCTGGCCCATCCCCTGACCACCGAGACCCGGCGCGAGACCTGCCGCGGCCTCAACCTCACGGTCACCTGGCGCGGCTCGGACGTGGTCCGCCTCGACCCGCCGGGCCTGCCGCTGCGCCTCTACCAACGCGAGGAAGGCGTGCCCAAGGACTACCCGGCCCCGCCGACCGCTTCGGCCGGCGCGGCCTCCATGGCGCCCACGGAACAGAAGGGCTGAGGAAACGGGCGACAATTGGTTGCGATCCGGCCGTGCCATCCACGATGCCGAAGCACGGCTTGGCTTGTATGTGTCGCATGCACTCGTATTGCCGCGATCGGCGCGAGACACGATAATGCTCCGCGCGATCAGCGACCGGGATCACCATCCCCTTCCCGCAGCGCGAAGTGCGGATGCTGAACCGCTGACCGCTGGGCCCGTGAGATTCGGCCCCGTGCAGGAGATCCCGCATGCGCCTCACCGCCATCACGCCGCTCGCCGTGGTGCTGCTTTTCGCGACCCCGCTCGTACCAGCCGGTGAATCCGATATCCGCCAGCCGCGGCGCGGACTCTTCCGCATGCGGCCCGCGCTCGCAGGCAAGCACCCGCGGCTCTACTTCACGGCCGCGGACGTACTGCAGCTGCGACAGCTCGCACGCGGGCCCAACCAGTGGTGGATCGACCGCGCCAAACAGTCCTTTGCCGGCCGTTTCCAGCAGACCCCGAGCAAGAAGGCCGGGTGGAAGCGCTACATCTACGGCTTCTGGGGGCTGACGGCCGCCGACTGCCTCTACGTCGTGGAAGAGGACCGCGCCGCCCTGAACGCGGCCCGGCAATGGAGCCGTTGGCTGGTCGACGACCGCTGGTGGATCAAAGACGACCTGATCCACATGGACTGCCTGACGGGTCTGGCCATCACCTACGACATCCTCTACCACGAACTCGCCCCTGACCAGCGCGCCGCCTACCGGGCAGCCATCTACGAGGGCATGGACTTCATCCACAAGCGCTTCTTCGTGGGCCAGTACTGGACGCGCGACTTCCAGAACAACCACATGCACAACCGCCTGTGCGCGCTCGCGAACGCCGCCTTCGCCATTTACGGCGACGATCCGGAGCACGACGCACAAGCGCACGCCGATCTCGCGCTCCACTGCGTGCGGCAACTGGTGGCCTGGCTGCCCGAAGACGGCAGCAACCACGAGGGGCCGGGCTACTGGAGCTACGGCCACCACTGGTTGACGCGCGTGATCCACGTAGCCTCGCACGTGACGGGCGAGGATTTTGCCGCGCAGAATCCGCATTTCCGGAACGCCCACTGGTTCCGCATCTACATGACCGCGCCCGGTTGGGAAGAGAGCTTCGGTATCGGCGACGGCGCCGGCACCGGCAACCTCACGTGTCTGGCCCGGTCCATCGCAGAAGGCCAGGACGCGCACGGCCAGGCCTGGCTCCACGAAGCCATGCAGCAGCGCGACGGCGAGTTCTTCCAGCATCCCCACTGGGGATTGCTCTGGCACGACCCGGAAGTCGAGCCCCGGCCGTACGACGAGATGCCGCTCTGGCGCTTCTGGCCGGATCTCGAAATGTTCTCCATCCGGAGTTCGTGGACGGACGATGCCACGGCCATGGTCTTCAAGTGCGGGCCCGTGGGCGGTCACACCATGCAGAAGTTGCGCTTTGCCGCGCACCGCAAGAGCCACTACGTCAACGTAGCCCACGACCATCCCGACCAGAACCACTTCCTGCTCTACGCCCACGGCGAGATGCTGGCCGAGGACGACGGCTACCCCAAGAAGACGAAGCTCACCCGCAACCACAACACTCTGACCGTGGACGGCAAGGGCCAGCCCCGCGAAGGCACGGGCTGGCAACAGCCGTTCGCATACGAGAAGACCGGCCGGCTGCGGGACGTCTTCCTGGCCGGGGCCACCGCCTTTGCCACGGGCGACGCCGGGCCCTGTTACGAAGGCGCCGACGCCCACCTGCGCCACATCGCGTTTGTGGACGGTGCGTACGTGATCGTGCTGGACGACCTCGAGGGAGCAGGACGGGAAGCGCACGACTACGAATGGCGGCTCCACAAGAAGGGGCGCTGGTCCTCAGCCGGGGAAGGCGGTTTTCTGGTCACGGGCGACCGCGCAGCCCTGGACATCCGCTTCCTGCTCCCGGACGGAGAGATCGCGAGCGAATTTCTTCCGGCCGAGCGCACAGCCCCGCCCTGCCTGGCGGTCCGCCAGTGCGCGCCGAATGCGCGCTTCCTCGCCCTCCTGCAGCCAACGTCAGGCAACCAGGCCGATCGCGAGCCCGCCCTGCTCGAGCAGGGTGGATGCGTCACGCTCCAGGTCACCGGCACGGATGCGGAGGACTGTTTTGCCGTGTCCACGACCGACCGGCCGGGGCGCCTCACGGGCGGCCCGCTCGCTGGCACGGGCCGCAGCGTCCTGGTACGGCGCGATCCAAAAGGGCGCGTCGACCTCATCCACCTCACCCGCGGCCGGCGCCTGTCTGTCGACAGGAAGACCTATGTGGATGCCTCCGCACCTGTCGACGTTCACTGGACGCGGACGACCGGGAGCGCGGTGCGCATCGAGGCGGCCATGCCGTACAAGCAGGAACCGGACACCGTGACGCTGCGGGTCGGCGGCTTGCGCAAGAACCGGCGCTACGCGGTCACAATCGACGGCAAGGCCGGCCCGGGCGCCAAGGCCGATGCCGCGGGCGTGGTGCGCCTGCGGCTGGAGCTTGCCCCGCGGGCGGTGGTCGAACTCCGATAAAGGGGGCCGGTCGGCACGACCCCTGCCGCAAGCGCCCGCACTCAAAAGCTTCCCTTCGCCACGCTTGCATTCCTGCCTGCAGATCCGTACGGTGACGTCCCAGGTCACATCAACCCGACGACCGCCACTGCAGCCGAGGAGATCCCATGCGCGGAGGCAACACATTCCGTCCTGTGCGAACGGCGTACATGCTCGCTTTCTGTCTGCTCACGGCCACGGCCGGCGCGCGCGCCAACGACTTCGACGCCCGTCTGGCCGAGGCGGCAAAGGGCGGCCAGTGGGTCGTCACGGTCGAACAGGCCTCCGGCCTGCCGGACCTGGACCCCCTGCGCGGGCGGGGCACGTCCGACCCGTTCGTCAAGGTCTACGCCGCCAAGCGCAAGGGCCAGACGCTGCGCTGCCTCGGTACGACGCGGGTCATCCACAACAACGGTTCGCCCGCGTGGGAGCAGGACTTCACCGTCTCGGGCGGCGCGGACGCCCTCCATCTTCTCTTTAACGTGTGGGACAAGGACAAGCTCGCCGACCGGAACATCGGTCTCTGCGGCATCTGGAACGCCCGGCCGGGCCAGCTCTACCGGCTGAACCTGTACACACACATCGGGCAGGGCATTATGGCCCGCATGCTCGAGGCAGTGCCGGCGGACGAATCGCTCGACCGGCCTTTCGGTCGCGTGCTGCCGGGCACGCTCTTCATCCGGGTCGAACGCCGCATGCCCACAAAGCCCGTACCCGACGTGCGCGGCAAGACCGTGGATGCAGCACGGGCGACGCTCGAGAGCCGGCTCTTCCGCTGCCGGGTGAAGCGCCGGTTCATGCCCAACCCCGAGCGCGTGGGCCAGGTGTTCGCCCTGCGACCGTCGCCGGGCGCCGAAGCGACACTGGGCAGCACCGTCGAGCTGCTGGTGGGCCACCAGCCTTGCCGCCGCGTGCCCAAGGTGATTGGCAAGCCCGTGCGCCGCGCCCGGCGCGCCCTCGTGCCCGCGTTCCGGCGGGTGACGGTGACCCACCAGCCCCCGCCGATCGACACGCCGCGCAAGCGATGGATGACCGTGGCCGAGCAGTCGCCAAAAGCCGGCACGGTCGTGCCCCAGCGCACCCCGATCGCGCTGGTCGCCTTCCGTCCGCCCGCGGACTACAAGATCACCGTGCCGGACGTGACGGGCCGGGCCGTGAAAGACGCTCGCGGGCCCTTGCGCGACGCCCAGGTCGCCGGCTTCCGCACCAAGAAGCAGCGATCCGCCGATCCCGAGGACAACGGCAAGATCCTCGCCCAGGATCCCGCACCCGGCACGCAACTCCCCTGGCAGTCCGAGCAGGCGGTCACGCTCACGGTCGGCTGGTTCGCCGACGGCAGCACGCTGCAGGCGGCCACGCCCACCAAGCCGGGCGCGCCGTTCGCCGTTCCCTTCGACCGCGAGGACGGCCGCTGGTACCGCCTCCTCCAGGTGACCGACCCCGGCTACCTGGTGGCCACGTGCGAACAGGCGCCCGGGGATCTTCCCCTGCGCTGCGCCTTCCATGGCCGCGATGCCAAGACCGGCTGGCACCGCGCCGGCCCGTCGTGGCTGCCCCTGCCGGCGGCGAGGCGCGTCTCAGCCGGCACGTGGGCTGTGGCGTTCTGGCACGAGTTCGGCGACACCCTGGACGCACCCTGCCGCTTCACCATCCGGGTCGTGCCCGAATTCGACGCAGCCGAGCCCAACGACACCCCGGACCAGGCCGTGGAGACCGCGCCCAACGCCTCCCTGGTCCTGGGCCTGGCCGGCAACCGGGACAAGGACCGTTTCCAGTTCACGATCCAGCAACCCGGTTACCTCGAGATCACAGCCGGCGACCGCCAGCCGCCCGCGGACGAGGCGCTCGCCGACATCGGGAGCGAGCGCACCCTGACCTGCCGCGTCACCGACCCCGCAGGCGAGGATTTGCCCGGCCTGGGCCACGGCTACCCGCCCTGCGCGGTCTTTCTCGCCCCCGGCGACTACGGCCTGCTCATCAGCTCGGAAGGAGAGGATTTCGACCTCGCCCGCTATCCCGTAGACCTCCGCTTCCATCCGGCCAAGGACCGGGGCGAACCGAACGACACCTTTGAGCAGGCGACCGAGGTGAAAGCCGGCCAGAGCATTCCGGTCTGCTACGACCGCCGGGACGCAGACGTCTACTGCGTGACGAGCAACGGGCCGGGATGGATCGTGCTGCGCCACGACCGGGAGCTCGCCTTCGACCTGGGCACGCGCCAGTACAACGCCGACGGGAACGCGTCCCAGGGCACCTACCCGCCGCCGATCGCGTTTCGCACGGACGGCCGGTGCTGGATCAGCCTGCATGCGGACACGCACGAACACGGATATCTCGTGGACGAGCCAGCCAAGCTCTCCTTCGCATTCGTGCCCCAGGAGGACGATCCGTCCGAACCGAACGACACGCCAGAGCAGGCCGCCGGCCTCGCGCTCGACCGCACGATCTCCGCGCTCTCGCTGCCGCGGCTCGAGACCGACTGGTACCGCTTTACGGTGGCCGGGGACACCGGTCCTGTGGTCTTCGACCTGCAGCCGCCGGCGGATCAGCCCGGCGCGCTCGTGCCGCGCCTGCCGCTGGAAGGCGCGGTCTTCGCGCCAAACGGCACGGACAAGGCGGTGGATGCACTCCGGTTCCACGAACCCGTGGCGCTCGCCACAGGCACCTATCTCCTGCGGGTCCGCCAGGAACCCGGCCTCCGGCGGCTCTGCCTCATGCCCTACACCCTGACGATCCGCACCCGTGCGGGCGCGGCGACCGGCGAGGACCAGGCGGTCCACAAGCGCTACGGGGATGCGGTGGACGCGGGCGGCGAGGACTATCTGAAGTACGCGTACCAAGCCTACGGCCACCTCCAGCGCGACGAAGTCGAGCAGGCCGAACAGCTCTACCGCAAGGCGCTCGAGGGCCTGCCCGAACACCCGGCCATCTGGAACGATCTGGGCGTGACGCTCTTCAAGCGCAAGCAGACGGACGCGGCCAAGGACGCCTTCACCAAGGCGGCGGCGCTCAAGGACGACTACGCCCTGCCCCACCGCAACCTGGCGGTGCTCGCCTGGGAACGGGACGACTGGCGGGCGGGACTCGACCATGCGGCCAGAGCTGCCGCGCTCGCGCCGACCGACAAGAACCTCCGCTACGCCGCCCGCGGCGCCGTGGAAGCGGCCCTGGCCCACGAGAGGACCGCGCGCATGCTTCTGCTCGAGAAAGCCGCCGGCTACTACAAGCGCATGGAGACGCTCCCGCCCGACTGCGCCGAACGCCTCGGCCGGATCGAGTCGATTCTGAAACAGCAGCGGCAATGACGGCGGGCGAAGCGCGACGTTCGGCCCCTGCACGGATCCCATGATGCCCGACCTCTCTTTGCCCGCGATCGGCCTGGACATCGGCGGCACCAAGTGCGCGGTGCTGCGCGGACGGCTCGACGGCACGGTCGACGAGCGCACGGCGTTTCCCACCGCCGGCCCCGACGAGACGGTCGGCCGCCTCTTCGATGCCATGGAGGCGCTGGCGCCCGGAGACGACCCGCTCGTCGGCATCTCCTGCGGCAGTCCGCTGGACGCGCGCGCGGGCGTGATCCAGTCCCCGCCCAACCTGCCCGAGTGGGATGACGTGCGGATCGTGGACGCGATCGAAGAGCGTTTCGGCGGACAGGCGTTTCTCATGAACGACGCGAACGCGGGCGCGCTGGCCGAGCTCTTTTTCGGCGCAGGCCGGGACTGCCGGCACATGATCTTCTGCACGCACGGCACGGGCTTTGGCGCAGGCGTCATCTCCCACGGTCGCCTGATCGAAGGCGCCACAGGCGATGCGGGCGAGATCGGCCACGTGCGTTTGCGGGAAGACGGGCCGGTGGGCTACGGCAAGGCCGGATCGGTCGAGGGCTTCTGCAGCGGCGGCGGCATCGCGCGATGGGCAGCCTTGCGGAGCCTGCCCCACGCGTCTGCACAGGCCGTGGCCGAAGCAGCCGCGCAGGGTGACGAAGCAGCGCGCACGCTTCTCGCTGACAGCGGCACGCGCCTCGGCCAAGCGCTCGCCATTCTGGTCGACCTCTTCAACCCCGAACGCATCGTGCTCGGCAGCCTGTACGCGCGCTGCAGCGAACGCTTCCAAGCGCCCATGCGCGCGGTCCTGGCGCGCGAAGCCCTCGCCCGCAACGCGC
>CAZBZG010000151.1:0-3130 GCA_964496245.1 uncultured Planctomycetaceae bacterium
GCCCGCGCCGGTCATTCCCGCGGCTACGGTAGCGGCCTCCGGCATCTATGTATTCTCCAGGGCGCTGCGGAGGCGTTTGGCCACGTCGTTCCGCGTCGGCGCCTGTGCGAGCTTGAGGCAGTCCAGGTCTTCGCGGATCTGGGCCGAGAGGTCGTCGAGGTTCCCGGCCGTCACCTCGCAGTCGAGGAGCACCCGGAGCTTGTCTTCGCTGACCCGCAGATGGAACGCGGCCTGTTTGGTGGTCATGGGGCCTCCATGGTCGCGTCTGTCGCCGTCGTGGCGCCTGTGTCCCGCTCCGACGTGGGCAGCGCGTAGACGTGTCGCCCGGTCTCGGAGGCGATGTCGGGCCGCGGGGTGAGCCATCCGGCCTCCACGCCTGCCCGCAGTAGCGGCGGGAGGTTCGTCCCGGTCCAGGTCGTGTGGTCGTCTACGGGGCCAATGGAAACGAAGAAGAGTGTCCCGCCTTCGCACCAGGAAGCCTGGTGCCAGAGGCCGGGGGGCGGCCAGGCCGGGCTTTTGATGCGGAAGTCCTTGTCGCCTTGCGTGGTATGCCCGGGTTGCCGATGTGGCTCTGTGCCCGCCACAGGTCCGGTTGGCGGGATTGAATCCTGTGGGTGGTGGATGGAGCAAGGAACCGGGCCCATGTCAGTTCTCCTGTGCCGTAACGTCCGCCTTTCCGAGGTCGTGGATGAGTCGCTTGACGATCTCGGCCATGTTGCGGGTCTGGCTGCTATCCTCGACCACGGCCGGTTGCGCTTGGTCGCGGTGCAGCTTCCAGTGAGCCACCACTGGGCCTTTGCCGGCGGTTCGGTAGACGCCGGCGTAGGCCGCCTCCTTCCGATAGAGGAACCGGATTTGCGAGAGCAGGAGGCCGTTTTCAACCAGGAGGTCGATCGCCTTCACGATGCTGTTCAAGTGAGGAGCGACCAGCGTGACCCGCAGATTCCTGATTTTGGCCCGGGGAAGGTCGAAGTCGCGGATGCGCTTGAGGACGTGCGAGATGAGATCGGTCCCCCTGGCGCCGTAGACTCGATCGTAGTTGCTGATGTGGGCCATGTAGGCGAACCGCCCGGGGTAGGCGATCACAGCGGCCGTGCAGGTGGAAACCCCGAAGGTCCCGAGCGACTCGCCCTGGTTGGCCTTCCGGAATTCGTCCATGTCGACGCGCCGGAACGATCCGTCGAACGGTTCGCATGCATGCCCGGGGTTTTCTTGTTCCTGGAAGTGCTGGAGCAGTGCGGTGCCGAGGGTGTCTCGCCTCTGTTGATAGGCCTCGGTGATGATCTCGTCTTCGTCGATCTTGGCGATGACCAGCCAGCGGTTCTCGCCGAAGGGACATGTGGCGAACGAGGTGATGGCCCGGCGTCCGCGATAATCGGTAACGATTCTGTGTCCCTTGCCTTCGCGGAATTTGGCCTCGATGTTTTCTGGGGAGAGGTGGCGCCTGAGGATCGTGGAGTCGCCGAAGAAACGCGAGTCCGTCAGCATGTACTGTTCCCGGTTGACGAGAAAAGCCTCGCCCGTACGCCCGAGTGTGTCGTCGTGGGCGAACATGGAGTTGATCTTGTTGACCGTGCACTGCAGGACGAACCAGCCCAGCAGTTCGCCGTCTTCTCGGAATGGCTCTACGAAGAAGGCGGACGGTTCCTCCGAGACGACGTAGTACTGGTAGTCCACGACGGTCTGCTCTCCGCCGGCGCGCAGTTGCTTGGCGAGGGCTGTCTTCGCGAGTTGGCCCTGAAAGAGGTTCTGGTGGTGGTCCTTCTCCATGCGCACGGTATAGAAGATGTCGCCGTTCGTATTGATACAGAGGATGTCGTAGAAGGACATATAGTGCCGAAGGTAGTGCTTGCGGATGCGGATCTTGAGGAGTTCGATCGCTCGTTGCAGCTCCTGCGGCACATCTCCGCGCTGGCGGGCCAAGAAGTACTCGCGTTTGAGGCGAAAGAACTCCGTCATGGTCTGATCCGCGAGGATGGAATCTGCGAGCCGCCGGACCCGTTGGAGGTAGCTGATGAGTTCCGTGTGCTTCCGATCCCGCGCAGCATCCAGACGCCGATAGGTGGCTGTGAGCAGGGCATCATCCCCCGCGATCATGGGCGTGGCGAAGGACAGGATCGCGAACGCCAGGATGAAGGCATTTCCTCGTTCTCGCATCTCGATTCGTCCTCCGGGCGTTTTCTCCGCAATGGGGGAGGGACCGCGACCCGCGCAGACCCGAAAGCGGCTGCGCGGATCGCGCCCCGACAAGGCACGCGACTAGAAGTCGCTCGCCTCGTCATCGTCCAGCGGGATGGCCTGTTCGGTCTTGACATCGTGTCCCGCCTTGGCTGGTTGGTGCTTCGGCGCCTGTTGCGCGCCGGCCTCGTCGCTGTGCAGGAGTCCGCGGATCCGGCTCTTGGAGCCGTGGTCGCCCTGCTCGTTCCCGGCGTGGCTCTGGGCTGCGATGGTTTGCGTAGGATTCGTGTGCATCTTGCCGTAGCCGTTTCCATTGCTGCCGGCGCCTCCGACAAGCGCCACCAGGGTGCCGACGGCGGCCTTGAGCTCCTGGGCCTGTCCGGACATCTCCTCGCTGGCCGAAGCCGATTCCTCGGCATTGGCGGCGCTGGACTGGGTGACCTTGTCCAGCTGCGCTACGGCGGTGTTGATCTGATCGATGCCCTCCGACTGCTCGTTCGACGCGGCAGTGACCTCGCCGACGAGTTGCGCGACTTTCTGGATGTTGTCGGTGATTTCGCGCAGCGACTTGGCCGCCTCCTCGGTCACCGTGACGCCGTTGTCCGCGTTCTTCTGCGACCCTTCGATGAGGGCCGACGTGTCCTTGGCCGCTTCCGCGCTGCGCATGGCGAGGTTGCGGACTTCTTCTGCCACGACTGCGAAGCCCTTGCCCGCATCGCCCGCGCGAGCCGCTTCCACCGCTGCGTTGAGGGCGAGCAGGTTGGTCTGGAAGGCGATCTCGTCGATCGTCTTGACGATCTTCGCGGTCTCGTCGGACGACCGCTTGATTTCGCCGATCGCTTCGGACATGCGGCTCATGGATTCCACGCTGCTCTGCGCGTTGGCTCGCGCTTCCTGGCTGACGGCGTTGGCCTGTTGCGCGTTGTCGGTATTTTGCTTGGTCTGCGAGGCC
>CAZBZG010000151.1:3140-11114 GCA_964496245.1 uncultured Planctomycetaceae bacterium
GGCCATCTCCTCGAGGGAAGAGCCCACCTCCTCCAGGCTGCTCGCCTGTTCTGAAGCGCCCTCAGCCATCTGCTGGCTGGACTGGGACACCTGGCCCGAAGCCGAGGAGACCTGTTCGGACGCGGAGGAGAGGCTTTCGATGATGCGATTGATGGGCTTGGTGATCCCGCGGGTGATCACGTAGGCGAGCACGATTCCAACGACTGCAGCCACAAGCAAGCCGACGATCATCACCCAGGAGGCCATTGAGAGCGAACTCGCGGCTTGCTGGGAGATCGCATCCGTATTCTCAAGGCCGGATGCGGCTGTGACGTCGCAGACGTGGGTGAATTCGTGGCCTGCCTCGCCGAGCTGTCGCTCGATGCCCTCCACCTCCTGCCACGCCGTGAGGAAGTGCTCCATGGCCGCAGCGTATCCCAAAGCGGCCTTCTGTACGTGAGCGATTCGCTCGAGATCGGCTTTGCGGCGCGTGAGCTTCTTGAGTTCCGCGAACTTCTCGTCCATCTTGGGAAAGTTCTTCTCGCCATCGTGCATGATGTCCGGGTCGCGCATGGCCTGGGACTTGAAGGCCTTGACGCGGGTGTCGTTGCCGAGGTCGATGATGTCGTTGATGAGGGTGATCTTATCGTGGCGCTCGTGCATGTCCTTCGCCAGCCCGAGTTGTTGAGCGGCGAGAAATGCGTCGCAGTTGGCGACGTAGTCGGCGCCGCTCCTGGCCATCATGTGACGGAGATGTTCCAGCTTCTTGTAATCCTCGAGGTACTCCTCCATCGATGTTGCATAGCCTTCGGCGGCTGCCTCGATCTTGTCGATGCGTTTCAGATCGTCCGTATCGCGCGTAATGGCGCGAAGGTCTTCGGCCTTCTTGTTCGCCTTTTTGAGCGCGGCGATCCCTTCCTCCAGCAGATCGGGTTGCCCAGTCGCCTGGGATCTGAAGTTGAGGACACGGGCGGCGTTACCCAGATCGATGACATCGTTGATCAGGGTGATCTTGTCCAGACGTTCCGCGAGGTTCGCGCCCGTCTGCTTGAAATCCGCTCGCATCTCTTTGTTCTGGTGCTCGAGGAAGGCGGCACAGTTTTCCATGTAGGTGGCCGCGGCTGCAGCCATCTTGGCGCGGGCAGCCTGGATGTGCTCCATCGTGTCCACGAAGTCCTGCATCTCCTTTCCGTATTCCCTGGCCGCAGTCTCGGTGGCGTCGATGCGCTTGATGTCTTCTTCGGCATGGGTGATCGGTCGGAGGTTCTGCGTCTGCTCGAAGACGCCCTTGAGGTTGGCAATGGCCTGCTTCATGAGGGCTGGATCATTTGTCGCCTGGGACTTGAAGTTGAGGACGCGCGAGCTGGTCCCGATGTCCACGATGGTGGTCACCAGTTTCACCTTCTTCTGGCGTTCGTCGAGGTCCTGGTCGAATGCTTCGTTTTGGCCGTCCAGAAAGGCCGCCGAATTGGCCATATAGCTGGCGGCGTTCTGGTCGAGCTCGGCGCGGTCTTCAGATAATGTCTTGTTGAGCGCTACCGTCCGTTCGATCAGGCCTTTGTATTTGCTGAAGGCGGCTTGCGCCTCCTCCACATGGCCCTTGAGGTCCTGAAGGTGCACGGCCTCGCGTGCGAGGTTGTCGGCTTCGACCAGATGCTTGTCGACCGCCGCCATATGGTCCATGCCTTTGCGGTAATGGCTCTCGTTCTCTGTCAGCACATATGCCTCCATCTCGTACATGACCTCGCTGGCGGCGCCCTTGAGATCGCTCGCCACCTTTACCTCCGGAACATATTCGTGGGCGAGCTTGGTCGATTCCGTCTCTACGTTCTTCATGTTGAAGACAGCCAGGCCGCCAAGCGCGATCGCGATGGCTAGCAGGGCGACAAAGCCCGATGCGATCTTGGTTCCGAGTTTCATGTTCTTGAACATGGTCATTCTCCCCTTTGTCGTGGACGCAATCGCGCCCGATTCGTCTTTCTCTCCCATTGTGTTCCCGTTCCGCCTCGCCATGGGCGGTGCGGGCCTCCGTTCTCACTCGGAATGCGCGGGCACGCTGGCGATCGAGGCCAGCTCGCTCGCCGTCAACACCTTCTCGATGTTGAGAAGGATCTTGACCGCCCCATCCTTGTCCTTGGCCATGCCGAGGATAAAGTCTCCCTCGAAGCTTCCGCCGAAGGACGGCGTCTGCTCGATGTCTTCCCCGGCGATGTCGAGGACTTCGGACACGCAGTCGACCAGAACGCCCATCTGGACCGATTCGCCGTTTTGCGAAACGTCGACCACGATGACGCAGGTCTTCTCCGTGTCCTCCGTTACCGCCATGCCGAACTTCTTGCGCAGGTCCACCACGGGGATGACCTTGCCCCGAAGGTTGATGACCCCGCGCACGAAATCCGGTGTGCGGGGTACCGCTGTGATGTCCATGAGGCCGATGATCTCCTGCACCTTGAGGATCTCGATCCCGTACTCTTCGGGACCGAGTGCGAAGGTGAGGTACTTGCCCGCGTGTTTGGCGATCGCGCTCTTAGCCCCTTCTGCCACTGCCGCGGCACTCGTTGTGTCGCTCTCTTCAGACATGGTTCTCTCCTTCTCTTGCCGTTGAAACCGTTGCATGCGCAGTTTCCTCTGCAGCGTCCGCTTGCACCTCGGTCCGGATCGAGGTGTCCCCATCATGTATGCGTTGTTCGTCCGCCTCCGTGGACGATCGATTCGGATGGTGTGCCGGAGTCGACTCGTCCGTCCTGTGGGCCATCTCCACGAGGCCGGCGACGTCGAGAATCAGGCCCACGCGGCCGTCCGCCATGATGGCGCCGCCCGCCAGACCGGGCGTGCCGCGCAGGGCGGCACCGAGCGATTTGATGACGATTTGCTGCTGGCCCAGGAGTTCGTCGACCAGCAGTCCGATGCACCTGTTGCTCTCTTCCACCACGACTACGATGGCGTTGGCGGGATCCTCTTCGGCCCCTGCAATGGCGAAGAGGCGGCTGAGCCGAAAGAGAGGGATGAGATGGCCGTGGATCTTGACCATCTCGCCTTGCTCGAGGGCGGAGGAGAGATCTTCGGCCTTCGGCCGGATGGAGCGAACGATCGAGAGCGTGGGAAGGATATAGCGCTCGGCCCCGAGGCGGATGACCATGCCATCGATGATGGCGAGCGTGAGGGGGAGACGAAGCGTGAAGACGCTCCCTTGACCCTTCTTCGATCGAATCTCGACGTTGCCGCGAAGCGCATCGATGTTCCGCTTGACCACGTCCATGCCCACGCCGCGTCCGGAGACCTCGGTGATCTGCTTGGCCGTGGAAAAGCCGGGTTCGAAGATGAGCTGGAAGACTTCCTGATCGTTCAGCGAGTGGCCGTCCTTGACCACGCCCCGCTCTCGGGCCTTGCTCAGGATCACGTCCCGGTCGAGGCCCCGGCCGTCGTCCTGGATTTCGATGCAAATGTTGCCGCCCTTGTGGAAGGCGCGCAGTTCGACCTGACCGGCTGCCGGTTTGCCATTGTTCTCGCGTTCCTGCGGCGAGTTCTCGATGCCGTGGTCCACGGCATTGCGTACCATGTGCACGAGCGGGTCGCCGATGCGGTCGACCACGGACTTGTCGAGTTCGGTGTCCTCCCCGGACATGGAGAAGTCGACGCGCTTGCCCGCGTTCTTGGCGAGATCCCGCACCAGCCGGGCCATCTTCTGGAAGGTCGGCCGGATGGGCATCATGCGCAGGGACGTGCCGATCTCCTGCAGTTCACGCGTGATCTTGTCGAGACGGCCGATGGTCTTCGTCAGGTTGCCGCCGTTGCTGTTCCTGATTTCGGGGGATTGGCTGACCATGGATTCGCAGATGACCAGCTCCCCGATCATATCGACCATGCGGTCCAGACGGTCGGCGTCGACCTTGACGCTTTCCTTCAGCCGCACACCGCCCGCGGCCGCGGTGCGTTCCGCTTGCACGGGGCCGGTCGGCTCCGCGTCCGTTTCGCCCGGAGGCGGAGCAGAAAGGGCTCCGCCGGGGGCAAGGGAAGATGCGGAGGGGGCGGCCGGGAGCGGTTCCCTGTCGGCGAGGAGGTCCTGCAGACGGCCGAGGATAGGTCCCATCGAGGGTTCGCGGACGAGCATGCCGTCGCCGGCCAGGGCTTGGGCTACGTTGTGGACGAGGCGCTTCATCACATCCACAGCGTCGAACGAGACGTCGAGAGACGCCTGGGAGAGGTGTATGGCGCCCTTGCGCACCTTGTCGAGCAGGCTCTCGGCCTCGTGGGCGAGTTCCCGCACATCGTGGAGGTTGAGGAACCCGGCCACGCCCTTGATGGTGTGGAAGGCGCGGAAGACCGCGTGGATGGCCTCCTTGTCCGAAGGATCGGACTCGAGGGTGAGCAGGTGCGCGTCCACGGAGTCCAGGTGCTCGGTCGCCTCGGACACGAACTCCTGCAGCAGGGCGGTGTCGCCTTCCAGGGGCACGGGGGCGGGAGGTTCCCCGCCGCCAGCCGCTTGCGCGTCGGTCGCAGGCGTGTCTGCGGCCGTGGGTCGCAGGTCGTCAGGCACGTTGATGCGGCTGCCAAAGGGCTCGAGCAGTTCGGCCAGCGGCCGGGGCGCCGCCCCGCTGCCGCTGTAGTGGCTGAAGGCCCCGGCCAGCCAGTCTTTGACGGCCAGGAGGAAGTCGGCCACGCGCTGGGGCGGCTTGTCGGTCAGCGTGTCTTCCACGAGGTGGCAGATCCGCTCCACCTCCTTGAGACCGAGCAACGCGCTCTCGCCCTTGAGCGTGTGAACGAGGCCGCGGAATTTGCCGAGGCTCTCTTCGTCCGCGGACCGTTCGATGGCCAGGATGTGGGTCTCGGCCTCCTGGAGCACCGAGGTCTGCCGGGTCAGGAATTCGCTCAGGATCTTCTCGTCCACGGCCGGGGGCAGCGAGAGGGAGAGGCCGGCCGAGCCTTGTGGGGCAGAGGCTTCGGCGGCGGGTTCGCTCCCGGTCTGGAGCGCTTGGGGAAACGGCGCCTCCCCGAGCGTGCGGCCGTCGGTCACCACGCTGCGAATGGTCGAGACCGCCTCCCCCACAAGGGCCAACGACGCGGTTGGATCCTCCACGTCGTCGAGCACGATCCGCTCCACCAGGTCGGCGGTCGCCTGCACGCCACCCGCGAACGGGCTGGTTTCCGCGTCGTGGGCCCACGCAGCGACCGCCTCGAGGCCTGTATGCAGCTCGCCCAGGGCGGGCAGATCGCCGGGTTCGCAGAGCACGACCTGCTCGGTCAGCTGCTCGACCGTCGTGGGGATGTCCGTGTCGTCTACGTCTGGCATTCGTTCGCCTCTCCGTGCTTCTGGAGATACGTCTGGACCGCGCTCGCAAGGACCTGGTCGGCGCGGTCGCGCTCCCCGGGCAGGACCAGGTAGTAGAAGATGCCGGCGCTGCGCGCCTCGCGTTCGAGTTCGTCGTTCGTTTCCGCGGTCGCGACGATGACGGGCGCGTCCGTGATCGTTTTGATGCGGGTGATGAGCGTGCGGATGCCATTGGTGGCGATCTGGGGGCTCACGATTACGGCGCACGGCTGGATGGGATCCTGTTCGAGAGAGCGCACGGCTTCGTCCGCCTGTTCGGCCACGATGCGCTGCACCACGGTCCCGTCTAGAGCGCCAGCGAGATCCCAGAACGTTGCTTCGTCTCTCCCGGCTGCGAGCGCGACAGGCATGTGCTTCATGGTTGTGGGCTCCAGGATGCTGGCATGACTGGGGCGTTCTTTCCATGCTGCGGCAGGGAGGCTGCCGCTCCGAAAAGGGTGCCCGGGGTGGGATGCGCCCACCCCGGACAGGGGGAAACGGCAAGGCAGGGGGGATCGAATGGGAACGAGGGTGGTCTCATCATTCGGCCTGCCTTGCGCGAGGGTGTCTGGTTCGCGTGTTTGCTCATTGCCGAGTCCTGCGCTCGACGGTCTGCCGCCCAAGCAAGACCTGTGCCGGGTCGAGAAGGCGGGCGGTCCGTATCGAGGCAGCGGAACGGAAGCGGGCGGGGAGCCGCTTGCGCGCGACAGACGCGCAACCGCTTTGCTGACGGGGGACAAGGGGCTGAAGGGGCCGCCGTTCGCACGGTCTTGGCCTCACGCAGACCGCGCGCGATTTTCACGGCAACAAACGCGAGATCTCAAGGCCGGACCGCTGAGAGGCGTTCTACTTGGCGGTTGTGTTCCGGATCAGCCGCAACAAATGGTTTGATCGGTTACACCATGCGTGGCTTCGGAGCGGCAGCCGGGCAACAACCGTCGGACAGGCAGTGAGTTGCGGCCGGTCGGCACGATTGGGCAGAATCGGCCGGTGTCCGAGAGGGGTTGGTGGGGTCAATGTTGAGCGTAGACGGTTATCCACAACGAATTCTTGGCTGCTCAGGCTTTCGGAACATGCGGGTAGAATCGGCCGGTGGGGGGGCGTGGCGGTTGGCGGGCGGCTGCGCGGTTGGGACGCGAAGGGGAGGGGCGGTCAATCCTCCTCCGCAAAGTGCGCGGCCAGGAATTCGGCGGGCGTGAGGATGGGCACTTCGGTCTGGGGGAAGTCGTCGGGATTTCTGGTGAGCAGGGCGTCCGCTTCTGCACGCATCGCTGATATGTACTGGATCGCGTCCTCGAAATCCTGGAGCTGGGCGTCCATGGCCTGATGCAGCACCTGGGCGGTCACGGGCTGGACCGTGAAGATGTCGCGCAGGAGAACCAAAGACTGCTCAGCAGAAGCGGCATCCTTGGCCTTGCGGACGATGTAGTACACGTTGTTGAAGCTGATAGCCGATACCGAGGCGAGGATGCGCCCGCGTTCGGCCAGCGTCCAGACGCGGGCGGCCGACGCGTAGAAGGGCTCGCGCCTTGCGAGCACGTCGAGCAGCACATTCGTGTCCACAAAGACGTGGGGGGTCACGGCTGATGCCTGTCTGACAAGGCATCGGCGAGAAGCCTGGCCTTGTCCCGCTCCTGCCCGAGCTCGACCAGACCGGAGGCCTTGCGTGTCAACGGCCCGACCGCGGGCTCCTGTGTGCGGCTCTTCCACAGGGCGCGGAGGAAGCGTCCGACCATGGCTGACACGCTGGTCTGGTTGTCTGACGCCAACTGCTTGGCCTGACGGATGACTTCCTTGTCTGCGTTGAGTGTGAGCTTGGAGAGCGGCATCAAGGCCTCCACTACGTACCCTTATGCATTCATACTACGTGTCGATTGGGCGCTGTGCAAGCGAAATCCTGTTACTCACTGCGGGATAACGAGAAAGCGCGCACGCCGCGTCCCGTTTCGATGGGGCTGTCGCGAGGTTTGCCACCTTCAGACCGCAGCTGCCCGCGCCCGCCGGCGTTCCACCCGCGCTTTCAGGTTGTGCTCGCGCTGCGCGGACAGGAGGCGGTTGCGCTGGGCCGGGGTGAGCAGGGCCTGCTCCACGAAGAAACGGCCGATGGGGTGGCCCGAGAGGCGTTGCACGCCGAGGAGGCGGTAGACCTGCGTGCGCGTGAGCAAGCCCAGCCGCATGGCGGCCTCGCCCCAGAACTCGCCGGGCCGTCCGTGCGCGCGGACGCGCGCGAGATCCGCCTTCTCCATCCAGCCGCGGTCGCAGGCGAGCGCGCCCAGGAGAGGGCGCTGTCGCCTCTGCCACACGAGCGCTTGGATCAGCGCGCCCCACGGGATGCAGCGACGGTAGTAGAGAAACTGCCCGAAGCGGAGCTCCCAGGCAGGCACCCGTCCTGCATAGTAGAACGCGCCCGCCTGGTTCGTACGGGAAGTCCGGCGCCGGCGGTCTCCTCCTCCGGCGTCCCCGTGGCGACGGGGGCCGAGCGGCGCGGACGCTGTGGACGGCACCGGCTCCTCCCCGCGGACATACGGCAGCAGCAGCCGGTAGGCCCTGTGCACGCTGTGGAATCGCGCGGTCAGGGCGTCCCGGTCCGCCTCGAGAATGGCGGCGCGGTCCGGGTGGGTGCTGAGGGCCAGCGACCGGTAGGCGGCCTTGAGGCCGGCGGGCTGGAGATAATCGATGAACGCGCG
>CAZBZG010000152.1:0-11046 GCA_964496245.1 uncultured Planctomycetaceae bacterium
CGACGTATCCGATGTAGAACCCGAGGACTGCAGGCGGTGCCGCAACCGCGGCTGGATCAAATGCCCCGAGTGTCACGGCCGGGGGTTCACCTACAAGGCCAAGATCGAGTGCCCCAAGTGCCACGGCAAGGGCTGGATCAAGTGTACGAAGTGCAACGATGACGGACTCGTGCGATGCGAGGAGTGCCGGCCGCGTCGCATCGACGGCAAGAAGGTTTACGTAATCATCAATCCCAGATGGAAGGAATGGGACAAAGAATACGGGGCCAAGGCGGCGTCGGCATTCGACCGCAGCCGTCTCGACGACGTGCCCCCGGAACCGGACAAGTACGTCAAATGTCCATATTGCAACGGTGAGGGATATATTCGTTGTCCTGATTGCAACGGCACGAAAAAGATGATCTGCCCCAAATGCGAAGGGCGCGGCTGGATCGAAGGGCGGGGGCCTTGTCCGGCGTGCCACGGTACCAAGCAGGTTCCGTGCCCGGACTGCGCCAGTTGCGAAGGCGTGCCGGAGAAGACGGTCGGGGCGCTCGAAACGCTGATGGAGAAAGGTCTCATCGAGCGGGAGGAATACTACAAGCGCCGGCGGCTCTTGACCGCGCAGGCCAAGCACCGCCGCGAGATGCTGGAGGCCCAGAAGCAGGCCGCCAAACCGGGCGAAACGGCTGAGGCAAGCAGAGAAGCCGCATCCGACCCCCTTGCAGAAAGAAAAAAGCAACTCAAGACGCTGGTCGAGGCTGTGGGAGCGAAGGCCTTGTCGCTCGATCTGTACCGGAAGAAGCTTCGTGAGCTCGGCCTCCCCTCCAACGTCATCCGCGACATGGAGAGCCAGGGCAGCAAGGAGAGCGAAGCGCTTCGCAAATACGTGGAGTTGAAAAAGGCCTTCCGCCGCGGCGAAATGGATGTCCAGGCCTACAAGGAGGCCCGCGACCAGCTCTAGGCGTCCCTCCCTAGGGGCCGCGATCCGCCCCCCCAACCTCCCAGGCGACCGTTCCCGATGTAGTCGCGCTTTCGGAGCGTTCCGCCGCCCGGCGTCCAGCCAGTACGCCGCTCCGCCTGGGAGAAGCCCTTGCCTTCAAGTCCCGCTTTGTCTATGATGTCCGCCTTCTGAGGCCCCGCAGCGGGAGGAACTGGGATGGATGACATCTATCTGGGCCGCATCGTTGCCATCGCGCGCAACGAAGGCGGCGCCGTCTGCGCGCTGTACCGCGTCTCGAGTCGCAGCTTCCCGAACCGGCGCGCGGTGGTGGCGCCGGAAGAGGACCGCGTAAGCATCGTGCCCAAGGAGGGGCACGAAGGAGACGTTTTCAAGAACCCCTACATCGCCTACAATTGCGCGCGGGTCGTGCGGGGGACGGCCGTGGTCACGAATGGAAGCCAGACCGATCCCATTGCCGAGAAGATCGAGGCGGGCATGCCGGTGCGCGACGCACTCGTCTACGCTCTCTGCGCACTGGACTACGAGAAAGACAAGTACAATACGCCGCGCATCGCGGCCGCCGTGTGCCGTGGTGATGCGCGGGGGTGGCTCGCCACCGTTCGCGCGGACGGGCTCGACGTGGAGGCGTTCGATCTCGAGCCCGGGAGTTGCTTGCACCTGGCCACGTATGAACACGACCGCTCCGCGGGCGAGCGGAGGTCCTCCTTCGGGGCGGACTCGGCCGAGGCTGGGTGCGATTGGGTGCTCGGCCAGGGCGCGTTCGCGCACTTCACACATCCGATCGCGAGCGTATGCGTCATGGAGACCGCGGACGGATTCTCCATGGCCGCGCGCGACGTCTGACGCGGAGACCGAGGACGAACAAGGAGAGGTGTTGACCATGGCCAAGCGGGTGCTGCTTCTGTATTCTGGCGGTCTCGATACGTCGGTGATTTGCAAGTGGCTCGTGAATCAGGGCTACGAAGTCGTATGTTTCGCCGCGGATCTCGGCCAGCCCGAAAACTTCTCGGCGCTGAAGCGCAAGGCGCTGGCCAGCGGTGCTGCCAAGTGCGTGGTCTCGGACCTCAAGGAGCGGTTCGTTCGGGACTTCGTCTTTCCGGCCTTGCAGATGAACGCGCTCTACGAGGGTCGCTACCTCTTGGGAACCTCCCTGGCCCGTCCCTGCATCGCCGAGGAGATGGTACGGGTGGCCAAGAAGGAGAAGTGTACGGCATTCTCGCACGGGGCGACCGGGAAGGGCAACGACCAGGTCCGTTTCGAGCTGACGGCTGCGGCGCTCGCCCCTTGCATGGAGGTCATTGCCCCCTGGCGCGAACCGGCGTTTCACAACGTCATCAAGGGACGGCAGGAAGCGATTGCGTACGCACGCGAACACAAGATCCCCGTGAAGGCCACGAGCGCCAAACCCTACAGCATGGATGAGAACCTCATGCACATCTCCTACGAGTCGGGGGTTCTCGAAGATCCCTCGCGCTCGCCCCAGGCGCACATGTTTCGACTGACCGCCGACCCACGGAAGGTGACAGCCAAACCACAGAAGGTGAAGGTGGACTTCCGCGAGGGTGTGCCCATCCGGCTGAACGGCCGCAAGCTTCCTCCGGCGAAGCTTCTGGATCGGGCCAACAAGCTCGGCGGCAAGCATGGGATCGGCCGCGTGGATATGGTCGAGAGCCGTTTCGTCGGCATGAAAAGCCGCGGGGTCTACGAGACGCCCGGCGGGACGCTGCTGCTCTTCGCGCACCGGGATCTTGAGGGCATCGCGATGGATCGCGACCTCATGAACCTGCGCGATACCCTCATGCCGCGTTTCGCTGCGCTGGTCTACAACGGGTACTGGTTCAGCCGGGAGATGGACGCGCTGCGCACTCTTCTCTCGGAGAGCCAGCGATACGTTACAGGCGCCGTCCGACTCGAGCTGTGCCGCGGGAACATCACGGTGCTCGGCCGCGAAAGCCCGCATTCGCTGTATGATGAACGGGTGGCCAGCATGGACGACGATCAAGGCGCCTTCGACCAGTCGCTCTCCACCGGGTTCATCCGCATCCACGGGCTCCCGCTCCGCGCGCATGCGCGCAGGTGCCGACGGAGGAAGGCGTGACCCGGACGCAGCGTTTCTGGGACGGCGTGGTGCTGCCGCTCAAGGCTGCCCGTTTCCTGCTGCATTCCCGTGGCGTGAAGCGGTTGGCGATCCTCCCTCTCATCGTCAATACGGTGCTCTACGTGCTCCTGCTCGGATGGCTTCTCTACGCCGTGAGCCACTGGGACTGGAGCGGCATGGAATGGACCTTCTGGGGCGGCGTCGGCCCCACGCTGGCACGCATCGTGAACGCCCTTCTCGATCTCTTCAAATGGTTGATCGTGATTCCGGTGCTGCTGCTTGCCAGCTACTATACCTTCACGATCATGGGGCTGATCGTATCCTTTCCGTTCAACGCCATGCTTTCGGAACGCGTGGAGCAGATTGTGGCCCCGCGCGCGACGGCGAAAAGACGAAGCCGCAAGCAGCAGCTGGCGGGATTGTCCTTGAGCTTCGTCGACTCGCTTTGGCTCGTGCTGCGGCAGTTGGTCGTGGCGCTGTTGCTGGTGCCGTTGCTGCTGATACCCATCGTCGGGAAGCTGCCCCTGTTTGCATGGGGGGCATACTGCATGGGATTGAGTCTGTTCGACATTCCGATGGGGCGGAATCTGTTGCGGGGGCGACACAAGAAGCCGATGGTCCGCCGGATGCGGTGGGAGGTCTTTGGGTTCGGCCTGGTCATGCTCCTACTTTTCATGGTCCCGCTGGCGGGGCTTGCCATCCTGCCGGTGGGCGTCACTGCCGGGACCTTGCTGTACTGCGAATGCGATTGGGAAGATGCGCTTCGGGAGGCGGGCGTGACCACGCCCGAGGGATTCGTCGCGCCTGGGCGGGCGGATCGATGAGCCTTCCGATGCGCAAGGGGAGGGGGGTCACGGCTCCTGGGGGGGCGATGCAAAAGCCTCGGCCCTGGCGCTTGCGTCCATTTCCGCCAATTCCTCGAGCATCTCTGTGGCCCGCGCCGTCTGACGCAGGGTGCGCCCCTCGCGGCACTTCATGATGAAGTCTCTCTCGCAGCCGTCCATGGTCGCGCGCAGGCGGAAGCCGTCCCCTCCGCACGCCCAGATGACCCAACAGCGGCTGCATCGGCCTGTGCTGGTCGGGATGACGTGAAACCGGCAGGTTCGGAAGCACGTCCGCTCGCCCAGCACATTCAGGACGTGGTCGTGCAGAATCAAAAATGCGTCCTGCGTGCTCTTGAGCACGCGGCGGTCGGTTCCCAGGTGGACCTCCCACATGCGGATGAGATGCGCGCCCCTTTGCAGGTCCGCGGCCGTCAGCACGCCGTCGGCGAGAAGGCGGTTCTGGAGACGCTGGCGCCTGCGTTGCCAGCCGTAGAGCAGGGGGCGCCAGTAGCTGGCCACGATGGGGAGCACCAGGCCCAAGCCAAGCGCCACAAGGATGGCGGCGACCCTAACCTGCTCGTCTTGGAAGATGACGGCAGAGACGACCACACCGATCGACAGAAGCAGCCAGATGAGAAGGGTAACGAGGCACATACGATGCTCCCGCGGAAAGCCTATCCGTATTACCGGAATCCGACGCTGCGCTGGAAGTCCGCAATGGCCAAACTATATGCACATGGGGCGCGACCGTCAAGCTCAGCTTCCCCCTTGACTGTCCACGGCCGATTCTGAATACTACAATGCTGTAGGCCCGATGCTCTGGGGCACGTCATCGCGTATGGGCCAAAAACCGCCGACGAACTCGCCGATTCCATGACGACGACCGACACGAGTTACCACACTCCGGACCCCTACCGCCTCGAAGGCGAGGCGGCATCCCGCCTTGCCGACGTCCCGCGCGATTTCCTGGCTGAACTGCTGACAGGCGCCAAGGACGTAGACGACCCCGCCCGCCGGGACTACGGAGACCGCTACACGTTTCTGGGAGTGCTCGGCGAAGGCGGCCAGGGGGTGGTGATCAGCGCGCAGGACAACTGGCTGCGACGTAGGGTCGCGATCAAGGCGCTGAAAGCCCCGTTCGAGCCGGCCCAGGAACAGCAACTCGAGGGCGAGGCCCGCATTTGCGGTATTCTGGAGCATCCGAATATCCTGCCGACCTACGATCTCTGCCGCGACGAGACGGGCAGCCCGTTTCTCGTCATGAAGCAGATCGAGGGGGTCAGCCTCGAAGATATGCTGCACGAGCGGCGCAAGGAGGAAGCCGAAGGCAAGCGAAGGGGCCGCGCACAGGAGTATTCGCGGCGGAGGCTGCTGAGCATCTTTCTCCAGGTGTGCCACGCCATGGATTACGCCCACTCGCGCGGCGTCTATCACCTGGATTTAAAGCCGCAGAACGTGAAGCTGGGGCCGTTCGGCGAGGTCTACGTCCTCGACTGGGGGTTTGCCGCGCGCGACAAGGACGAACACAAGTACGTCGCGGGCACGCCGATCTACATCGCGCCCGAACGGCTAAAGGGCAGCCCCCCGAACGCGAAGAGCGACACGTATTCGCTCGGCGTTATGCTCTATCGCATTCTGACGGGCCGACTGCCGCGTGATGTGGGCAAACTGAGCTTCAGCGAGTACCGGGAACGCATCGACGACCTGCCGATCGTACCGCCCCGCGAACGGGACCGGGCCGTGCCGCCCGACCTCGAGGCGATCGTGATGAAGGCCATGGCGCCCGATCCGGCAGACCGCTACGCGCGCGTGGGAGATCTGGCCGACGACCTGGATCGATTCCTCGACATTCTGCCGGTCAGCGCGTATCGCGAGGGGGCCCTGGGGCACTTGTGGAAGTTTTTCCGTCGGCACAAGTGGATGGTGCTCTCCTCGTCGGCCGTGATTCTGGCCTTTCTCACGGCCGCGGGATTGCTCTGGCGCAGCCATCGTACCGAACAGAGGGCGCAAAAACTTCAGCGCATGGCCGCCGAGGAGCAGCAGCGGAAACGCCTGCGGGCACGGGCGCGCAACCCCCTGCGCAAGGCCGTCACGCTCATGGAGCTTCGCCGCAGCGCGGTCGAGAAGGCGAAGACGCGGGGGCAGAAGATCGAGATCCTGGCTTCCGCTTTCGATCTTTTCGAAGAAGCGATCCAGACCGACGCCACGTACGGTGAGGCGCACTACCAGCGGGGAAAGGCGTGGTACCTGGCCCGAGAGACGGGCAAGGCTCTGGCCGATTTCCGCCGCGCGGTCGACCTGGACCCTTCGCTCATCATGGCTCGCTACTATGCGGGGCGGATCTACACCGACAAGCATGATCACGAACGGGCACGGCGGGAATTCCGCCTTATGAACGAGTTCGATCCAGCCAACGAATACTCAGAGCTGGGGCGGGCCTTCATCGAACTCGCCGAGGGCCGCTACGACGCGGCGCTCGACCGCTGCGGCCGCATTGATACGCGCGACCTCAGCGATGTGCATTACATTCGCGGCTTCGTGCACCAGAAGAGTCCGGTCCATCGGGATCCAGCGCTGGCCGAGGCGGACTACACGCGCTTCCTGGAGCGCCGCCAGGACACGCCTTCTGCGTTCCTGAACCGGGGGGACGTCCGGCTCGAACGCGGAAACATCGATGGGGCTCTTGACGACTACCGGGCGGCCCTGAGCGTCGATCCGCGTTACAAGTGGGCCCTGAACCAGCTGGGTTACGCCCTGTATCGGTACCGGAACGAGCCTCTCGATGGCCTGACGTACGTCGAGCGGGCCATCGAAGAAGACCCGGACTATGTCTGGGCCCACATGAACAAAGGCGCCATCTGCGACTACCTCAAACGCTACGATGAGGCGGAACGTGCATACGAGCGGGCCGCGGCCTTGTCCCCGGAGGATCCGGATATCCTCTACCGCAGGGGACTGTTCCTCTTTCGGCGTAGGCGGTTCGGGGGAGCCGAGGCCGCGCTCACCAAGGCGCTTGCCCAGACGCTGGGCGGAGCCGGAACGGCCAATCAAGAGCGCAGAGCACAGGCCTATCACCGGCGCGGCATCGTGCGTCTGGCCCGCAATCTCCGGGAGGGCCGTACGGATCATGCCAACGCGGTCCACGACTTTGAGGATTCGATTCGTCTGCGCCGCCAGGCGCACGTCTACCCTGCTCTCATGCGTTGGCTGGCGCTGACGCTGTCCAAGGGCGAACCCATCGATCACGAACAGTTCGGACGTCAGCTTCAGGCGCCGGAGGACAAACCCTGGCTGAGCGCCCTGGGAAGTCTCTATCTCGGGGAAGCCGACGAAGCCGAAGTCCTTCGGCTCGCCAAGACGCCGGCAGCCTTGTGCGAGACGCATTTCTATCTCGGCGCGTTCGCCTTTGCGAACGGTCGGACGGGTGTAGCCGCCCGCCATTTCCAGCAGGCGCTCGCCACCGATTTCCATCTGTACATGGAGTACACCCTGGCCGAGGTGTTTCTCGGGCAGTTGGGCGGCGAGGGGAAGGGGGCTGTGGAAAAGGAGCCGCCGCGCGCCGAGGGCGACACTGCGCCTGCGCCCGCAGAGGCCCGTCTACCCAATCGAGGAGAATCGGCCGAATGAATGCCGGCGACGATACCGCTCCCAGCCATTTCCGGACCACCGCGTGGAGCGTGGTGCGGGGGGCGCAGGGAACCGACGACGAGAGCCGGGATCGATGCCTCTCCCTCTTGTGTCGGAACTACTGGAAGCCGATCTACTACTACATTCGGCGACGGGGCCTGGTGCACGACGACGCACTCGACCTGACCCAGGAGTATTTCGCCACCTTTCTGGAGAAGGATTTCGTGGCCGCCGCGGACCGCGAGCGGGGGCGATTTCGCACGTTCGTGCTCGTGACGGTCAACCGCTTCCTCTCCAAACAGATGGCCAAGCGGAACCGGCGGCAAGCCCGGCTGAACATCTCGCTTCCGGTCGGAGAGGACGAGGAGGAACTGCCGGTGCCCGAACTGGCGCACGGCGAAACCGCGGAAGACGATTTCAACCGACGATGGGCCCTCAGCCTGATCGAGTCCACCTTGGATCGCATGTGCGAGGAATGCGGCGAGGGGCGGCGACACTACTATTACGAGACGTTCAAGCTCTACATCGAGAGCGCCTCGGGCACCAAGGCCATGAGCTACCGCCAGATGGCCCAAGTGCTGGACGTCAACGAGAGCGATGTGACCAATTTCCTGCACCGCGGACGCAACATCTTCCAGAAGCTCCTGCGCGATGAGATTCGGCATTCGGTCTGTCGGGAGAGCGAGATCGATCAGGAGATCGAAGCGCTCAAGGAGTACCTGCGCAGCTGAACAGCGAGCACGGACTGGCGGTGTCTTTAGCAGGGGTCGGGTAGCGTCCCGAAACAGTCGCGCAGGCGCTTCTCGAGGTTCTCTACGGTGAAGGGCTTGCGGAGCAGGCAGGTGACGCCCAGGGCCATGGCGCGGTCGAGCGCCGGGTCGCCGGGATCGAGGTTGCCGCTCATCAGGATGACGGGGTAGTCCGGGTCCTGCTCCCGAATCGCCTCCAGAGGTTCCATGAGCTTGGCATCGGGCAGGAAGAGGTCCAGCAGGACCGCGTGGAATCGTCGTTCTCGAAGGCGCGCCCTGGCGTCGGTCCAGTTGTGGGCCACCACCACGTCCATGCGCGGCGCGAGTCCTTCGGCAAGGATGGGACCGAGATCGGGGTCGTCGTCGATCACCAGGAGAGACGGCCGGCCCGGTGGGCTCGGATTGGTCATGGAGGCCCCCCTCAAACGCGCGGCCGGCCAGAGCATTGCGCGGACTGCGCGACCGCATTGTTTGCCGGAGAAGCGATTTCAGCAAGCGAAAAGTCGCGGTGCATACGGCCTTGCGATGCTGGCCGAATGCCCGGAGAAGCGGGGGATGCCCCAGCGTGGACGCGGTGCTGGCGACGACTGGCCGTTTGCCGGTAAAGGTTTTGATCCACGCGGTCGGCCCCAGCTGTAGGTCAGGGCATCGAGGTGGGGCGACAAGCTCGCCCGAGTTGCGCGGGACTCGGGCAAGTCGATCACGCAACGCATTATAAATGAAGCGCTTATGCGATTCGCGCTCTCCGGTGCCTCGAGCCAAGCCGCGTACGCGGCTGCCCTTCAGGACGTGTCGGGACGGGGGAGCGATCTTCGGTGGCCGGGGCGGGGATTCCTACAAGGTCTTTTTTGCTTGACACTTAGCCCTGATTTTGACGATAATCCTTACGCAAGCCGGGGAGTGGGCCGAGTCGGCTCGCGCGGACACGCTTCTCGGGGGGAGTACGTATGCGTGGATGCCGAGAGGTCGTGATCTGCGTGGCCTGCTACCTGCTGGCAGCCCCCAGCATGGCTGGGCAGGAGGCGGTGGGACCCGCGCAAGGCAATGCAACGGCTGAAGCACCACCCAAGCACTCCGAGGTCAAGCCCGCCGTTATCACCTTACGCGACAAGATGGAGAAGCAGTGCGAGGGCGTGTCCAACCGCCCCCAACGGCTCGACCAAGTGGCCGACGTTGGCGAACGGCTCGTATACCAGGCCCGTTGGGGCGGTTTCCCGGCGGGAAGGATCACGCTGCGTGTGAAACGGCGCGCCAGGGTGCGCGGACGGTTTGCGTTTGTCCTCGATTTGCACGCGGAATCGAACGACTTCCTCGACGTCTTCTACCGTGTTGACAGCACCATCAGCAGCATCGCCGACGTCGAGACCGGGATGAGCTACCTGTTCAGGCGGAAACTGCACGAAGGGCGTCGGCGCGTGGATGACCGGCTGGAGTTCGATCTCACGCACAAGGGCTCCGCGGGAGTTGTGGAGCCGGTCGCCAAGTATTCGAAGGTCGAGGACGACCGCACGATCCGGAGTGATCCGCGTCCGATCCCGGGACCCCTCCAGGACTGCCTATCGGTGGTGTATTACTTGCGACATCTGGCGTTCGAGGAAGTCGCCGACGAGCACCGCGTCCTGATCGGGAGCCGCAAAAGCGTGGACGTGGCGACCTTCACCGCGCTCCGTTTCGAAGAACTGAATCTCGGGAGGCTCGGCCGGTACTCGTGCGTGGTGGTAGAGCCCCGCGGAAGCAAGGACACCGACCGCACTACATTGGTGGCCGCGCGTGACCGAGCTGAAATCTGGCTCGAGCGGAATACGCGCATTCCGCTATTGATCGTGGTCAAAGTACCGATCGGGAGCATCTCGGCCCGCTTGATTCGCGCTGAGAAGAGCCCGCTTGAGAAACACGAGCTCTCGCACACGGGAGCCAGAAGCGAACCGGAGCACGCCTCGACCGAGGAAGACGGAAGCGAGGGGGTCGCGCCCCCAACGCCCGAGGATTTCTGAGACGGGCTCCCGGGCGCATCGGAACACGCCTCAGGCGGGCGGGAGTGGTTTGCTCCCGCCCGTGTTCTTGCCTATGCGCGCAGTGATTGCCATCCCAGCACGGCTCGAATCGACGCGCATGCCGCGGAAGTTGCTGCGGCACGCGACCGGCATGCCGTTGGTTTGTCACACTGTGGAAGCCGCGCTTGCCGCCTGCGATCTGGCCCCACAGCGGCTGGTCGGGGTCCTTGTAGCGACCGACGCGCAGCAGATTGCGGATGTGGTGGACTGCTTCGCAGGGGCGCGCGGCCGTTCAGTGCAGACTGAATTGACGCGGCCGGATCACGCGAGCGGGTCGGACCGGATTGCAGAAGCCGTGTCGCGTCGGTGCGATCGATCAATCGATGCTGTCGTCAATTTGCAGGGTGACGAGCCCGAGATGCCGCCGGAGGAAGTGGTCCGTCTACTGAACCGGCTGGAAGGCGCGCCAAGAGCGCAGATCGCTACGCTCGGTTGGCCGATCACCACGGAGCTGGAATTCCGCAATCCCAACCTGGTGAAGGTAGTTTGCGCACCGGACGGCACGGCCCTGTACTTCTCGCGGGCGCCCATCCCATACGACCGTGAATCGCAGACTGACGCCCAGGGGCCGCTGGGCATGATGCATCTCGGAATCTACGCGTACTGGCGTGAAAGCCTCGAACGCTTCGTGTCGCTGCCCAGAGGGGATCTCGAACGGGTGGAAGGTCTCGAACAGCTCCGTGCCCTCGAATACGGAATGCGCATCGTGGTCGAACAGGTGGGGCGAGCTCCTCCCAAGGGCATCGACCGG
>CAZBZG010000153.1:0-11021 GCA_964496245.1 uncultured Planctomycetaceae bacterium
CGCCTGGGTCACCGCCCATCCCAGCCGTTGCCAGGTGTCATGGGGAAGCGACCGGTCTGCTGTTGAGCGCGGCGACTGCCAGTCGTTCCAGCAGACTCTCTACGGGGAGAACCACCAGCATTTCGTGGATGTCGAGCTGACCCCGGGCGCAGAAGTGTACTGGCGTGTGCTCGCCGAAAGCAATACAGGCCAACGCACGGCCTCCCCGATGTTCACCTACAAACGTCCGCTTGTCCGAAAGCAGGAAGCTTCCGGGGACGCGCGCCTGGATTTCATCGCAGGCGCCCCTGCCACGACGCGCCTGCCGGCACAGGCGGCGATTCCGTTCGCCAAAGGCAAGCTGCGAGCCGCCAAGCACCTTGTCGTCCGCGAGACCGACGGCAAGGAGGTCGCCGCCTTCCTGGAGCCGACCAGTCGCTACCCCGACGGCTCCATCCGCTGGCTGTCGGCCCATTTCACCGCGGAGAAGGATCGCAGCTATCGTTTCGCCTTCGGGCCCGGCCTGCACGCGAAAGAGGTCGGACGCCCTCTGGTGATGCAGCAGACCGAAGGGGCGATTCGCATCACAGGCCCCGGCGTATGCGCGGTCTTCGCCAAAGGCTCTGCCGGCGGCCTGCAGGCGGTATGGGTGGATCCTTCGCGTCAGGGGCGTTTCGACGCATCGACCCTGCGGCTTTCTGAGGAAACGACGTCCCTCACCATGCGTGGCAAGGAGGGGCAGACATTCAGCGCTTCGCCTCCTCGAATCCTCGCCCTCGAACGAAGCGGCCCCACGATGGCATCCGTCCGGGCGGAAGGCCACTTCGTGCGCGGCGGCAAACGGCTGTTTCACTACATCGCCCGCTGGACGGTTCGCAAGGACCATCCGGGGATCGACCTGGAGCTGACCGTGGGCAACGACGCGCCCGCCATTGCCACAAAGATGTACGCACCGAAGAAGACCCTCACGTATTTCGAAGACATGGTGTTGGCTGTGAAGAATCGCGCACTGCAAGAGGGGCCGCTCTCCATTGCCATCGACGAGGACCTCAAACAGGCGGACGCGGCCCGCTATGTCCAGAAGGACGAACGCACGCTGCTCGTTGACGGCGAACCGCAGAAGGCGCGGCTGAGCGGCTTTGTCTCGGCGGGGAAGGATGCCGGGCTGATGGCCGTACGCCTCGAGGATTGCTGGCAGCAATACCCAAAAGGGTTCCGCGTCAAGGACGACACCCTCTACATCGACCTGATGCCGGATTTCGAGCCGGGCACCTATCCGGCGGAACTGAACGGAGAGACCGTGCGCCTGTTCTTCTACATCAAGGAGGGGCAGTACCGCATCATGCGTGGCGTGCAGAAGACGCACCGCCTTACGTTTGCGTTCGGTCCCGAAGCGGCCGCACAGTGCCGGCCCGAACGCCTCTTGATGTCCGCTCGCCTGCTGCTGCCCGACCCGACATACAGTTGTCAGACAGGCGTGTACGGCCCCATGCGGCCCATCGACGGCCGATACGAGGCGGTGAACAAGTGGATCGCAGCGCATCTGGAAGCGTTTCCGCGGTCACGAACACGAAGGCGCGAATACGGGCTTTTGAATTACGGCGACTGGTGGGGTGAACGCGGCTGCAACTGGGGCAACATGGAATATGATCACGCGCAAGGATGTTCCCAGGAATTGCTGCGACGGAACGAACGTCAATGGTTCAAGATCGGCTATGAAGCCGCCACCCACCACAGTGATGTGGACACGTTGCATTACGGCCGCAATAGGGGCCTGCAACCGCAACACGCCGGCTGCCACACGGGGCGGGAGTATTTCGCAGACGAGTTGGAATACAACGACTTCCGGCGCATGTACGGGCGTGCCCCCTATCCGCAGACGTTTCACGCCGGGCACATGTGGTGCGGCGGCATGGCGAATTTCGCCGCCATGCTGGGTAGCCGCCGCTTTCTCGAAGTCATGGATCTCTTCGCTCAACAGCGAGGCCGGGCGGCTACGGTCCGACTGGGCACCGGCAACCATCGCGGCTGGAACCTCTTCGCCTTTTGCAACGCATACACGGTGAACGCCGATCCGTTCTATTTGAACGCGGCGCGCATCCATTTCGACCGCTACGTCGTGGCCACGGACGTCACTTCTGGGACCGTATACAGCGGACGGGATTATGCTCATGAGACCATCAGCATGATCCAGCGCAACGCCCTGGTCAAATACGGGCAGGTTGCGGACGACCCCCGTTACAAGGATGTCTTCGTTCGGTCCCTGCAAGCATTGCGCAACATGTGGGACGACGGGCTGCACGGCTTCGTGGTCCATCATCACGGTTGGTGGTCGAGCCGAAAAGATCTTCCGCTGTTTTCCATGATCCTGGGTGAAGGGTACCGGTTGACGCGAGATCCGGAATGGAAAGAGATGCTGTTCGATCACCTTTCGGACGGCCTAACCAAAGTGGATGGACGCGCCAAGATGGCCGGTACCTGTCTCCTGACATCGCCGTTTTGGACCGCCTACCTAGAGGAATGCGGCATCGAGGGCATTCAGGCCAACAGCGTGCCGCCGGACGTAAAGGCTCGCCGCCGGGCCGGCGGACGGGGCGGCATCGAAGGCTGGGAGAAACGGGAACCCAAGAAACTCGGAGCCGCCCAGGAATCCAAAGGGCGGGAGATTGTGCCGGGCAAGATGCTGATCGCGGACGCGTTTGAGCAGGAATCCATAACGAAGCACTGGCAGCATCACGGTACAGCAGACGACATCCGGCTCTCGGTATCCGCCGAAACAGCCGCCGGCGGCGAGAAGGCGCTGAAGGTAGACGTCCACAACCTGCCGAACAAGCGTTTCACCGCCCTCTTCCGTTCCTGCCAGCTGGAGGACGCCTCACACCTGACAGAGGTGTTGTTGGACGTCTACGTCAAGGACAGGACCGTGGACATACGCAATTTCGGCCTACGCTTCGAGGGAAAGCCGGTTCATTACAAGGGCTATGGTTCGCGCAAGTTGCCCAAGAACAAATGGGTCCGGCTGCGGTTTCCGATAACAAGAGTCGAGGGCACTCCCTCCATCCGCAAGGTGCGCCTCTATTTCAACCAGCACCAGGGGTTTGAACCGGGATCGGTGTTCTATCTGGACAACTTCACGGTACGAGTGCGGGATCACTGATGGCGGCCGGTCCAAGGGGAGACAGATGCCTCTGATTCGGAGGGTCCTGCTCCTGCAGGACCGCCCGTCAGGAGTACACGGCGGATGCGCAGAAGCGCGTCCCTTCGAGACCGTCGCCCTTCGCACAGGAGACGAAGCCATGACAAGCAGCCGAAGCGCACGCAAACCGGAGACATCCACCAGGCGGCCCGGAAGCCAACTTCTGTGTGCAGGGCTTCTGTTGCTTGTCGGCTGGGGTTCTGCTCCGCGCCGCGCGGCGGGAGAGGAGCTGTACAAGAACAGCCTGCTGTTTTACGCCTCCTTCGATGAAGGTTTGACGCCGGACGTGCATGACAATCGGTATGCGCCGGACACGCGATTTCGCAAATACTACAGCCTCGTCAACAAAGTGGACGGCCCGACCCTGGCCAACGGAAAGCAGGGGAAGGCCCTGCGCATCGTTTCCGGCAAGAGCGGGGTGATCTATCCACTCCCGGGGCATATCCGTTCGGACCGCGGCACCATCGCCTTCTGGGTCTCGGCCGAGAACTGGGATTCCAAGGAGACGGACGTCCTGCAGATGCCCTTCTCTACGCACGGAACGAACAACGGAACCCGCACGCGCAACAACCGGCGCATCCAGATCCAGCATACCTACAACTCCCGCTCGCTCGATTTCAAGCTGCTGTGGGGCGGGCGCTACCAGATGGCGAGCGGCGGGATCCGGTCGTTTTCGTCTTGCTCCATGCCGTGGATCACGGACGAGAGCCTGGTGGAGGGCATCGAGCGGATGAAGCCGGGGGTGTGGTTCCACATCGCTTACGCCTGGGGCGACGGAGAGGTGGCGGCCTACCGCAACGGCGTATGCGTGGGCCGAGACGCCTATCCGAAGGAGAAGGGCGATTGGGAACTCTCTACAGAAGAGCTGGGGTTCCTGTTTGCCATTGGCCATCCGGAGATGCGACACGGTTTCCGTCTGCGCTATATCTGCAAGCCGAAGGACTTGGGGAAATCGTACTACCCGAAGCGGAATCCCGACTATGAAGAGATGCGCAAGAAGAAACGGATCACGCTGATCGACGAGTTCGCCATCTTCGACCGCAAGCTCGACAAGGCGCAGGTCGCCGCGCTGCACACGGGCGGCGTCCGGGCGTTCATGGCTACGGCGGACAAAAACGAGGCCCGGCTGGAGGTGTTCCCGCTGCCCACGCAGCGGCGGGTGGTGTTCGAGGCGATGCACGGCGAGGTGCCCGAGGGGGCGCAGGCCCTCGTGCGCATTCGGAGCAAAGAGGGCGAGGCGGAGAAGGTGATTCCGCTTTCCCTGGACGGCCGAGAGGCGCAGGGCGAGATACAGACAGACGGGCTTGCGCCGGGTTTGTACGAAGCGGAATACAAGGTGGTCGACAGGCAGAGGAAGGCGCTTGCCCGAACGCCCCAACCGGTCGCGTTCGAACTCGCGCCCCAGGAGGAATGGTGGGACAACACGATCGGCGAGGACGATCGGCTGCACGACCTCGTGCCCCCGCCGTGGACGCCCATGGGGAAGGATGGCGACAGGATCTCCTGCTGGGGCCGGACGATCCGCTATGACGGCGGGGCGCTGCCCCGACAGATCGTGAGCAAGGGGAAGGATCTTCTGGCATCTCCGATGGCGTTGGCCTTTGAGCTGGACGGTCAGGCGATTTCCTTTCCAGACCCTGCGGTCGAATACCCGCTCGTGTCCGAAGCGGCTGTGGAGCGGGCGTGGACGGCGAAGGCCGAGGGCGTGGTGTTGACCGTCCGCAGCCGCACCGAGTTCGACGGCTTCATCTGGACCACGCTGCAAGTGAAGAATGAAAGCGCCAAGCCCATCACGGGTCTGAAGCTGAATATCCCCTGCGTGCAAGAGCACGCCCAGTTCATCCACACCTCAGGCCGGGGCTGGCGGGGAAAGACGCCCCCCGACTGCACCACGCGCAAGGAATGGGCGTCCGCGTACGGGCACTTCGCCAACTACGTGTGGCTGGGCGGCTACGAGCGCGGCCTGCAGTGGATCAGCGAAGGCCGGGAGGGCTGGTTCAACCGCGACAAGGCGGACGAACTGCGCGTCAAGCCCGAGGGCAAACGCGTGACTCTGACCGTGAAGATGATCAGCGCGCCGTGCGACCGCAAAGCGTTCACCATCGCCTTCGGTCTTCACCCCACGCCGATCAAGGCCCCAGTAGCCCGCTCAAAACGGCGTGGCACAACTGGCTGTTGGGCGGTGGTTCCAACCCTGCCTCGGCCCAGCGTGAAGTCCGGACAAAGCGAGCAAAAGTTCTGGGCACCCGACCGCCAGCGAAGGGAGAAAAATCCCAATTACTTCCGGTACAGTTTTATAAATTCCGTGGCTTCATACTACTGGAAAGGCGAGGAAATCCGCGAGCGCCGTTGGTACAAGTCCGAATGGGAGTGCGTGCCGCAGTACGAGCGGCTCCAGCCGCTCAGCTGGAGTTATTTCAAGACGTGCGCGGACACCTCCTACGCCGATTGGTGGGTGTGGTTCATCAAAAACCGCTGGCTGCATCCGGACTACGGCAACATGGCGGGCATCTATTTCGATCACGGCCACCCCCTCAAGTGCGGCAATCCCCTTCACGAGGGGAAATGCGGCTATCTCGATGAGGACGACATCCTGCGTCCGGAGCGCAAGGTCGTGGCCATGCGCAATCTCCTGAAGCGCATCTACATGGCGGTCAAGGGCATCGACAAGGAGCACCCGCAGGGCGCGACTCCCGACCACCCGGTGGTGCTGCACACGTCGACCGAGATCATCGCACCCCTCGTCTCCTTCGCCTACGTGTTCGACGGGGAGACCTTCTATACCAACAAGGGGCACTTCATGGACCGGCTGTCGCTCTCCTTCATGGCGTCCGAATGGTCGCACACGGCCTGGGGATACGATGAGCGGGGTACCTGTTTCAAGTACGCCTATTTCATGAAGGGATGTCCGTATCAAATCGATCGGAACAAGGCGAAGGTGAAAGGCAGAAGTTGCACCCTTGACAAGAACGACGAACTCTGGATGTTGCGTAACCGGGGCGTCAAACCGGAAAAATACGATGAAATGATCGGATGGCTGGTGCCCCGGGAACGCGAGTGCAACGCCATGTTCCTCTTGTTCGACCGCACGCCCGGTTTTCCGAGCCATTACTTGAAATACAAAGACAACCACGTAAAATGGAAGCGCACTGTCGAGACCTTCGGCTTCTACGAGGATGACGTGGAATTCAGGGGCTTCTGGAAGACCGGTCAAACGGTCAGCAACCAGGACGAGAAGCTTAAGGCCTCGGTCTACCTGCGCAAGGCTCAGGGCAAGGCGCTCTTGGCGATCACCAACCTGCGCGACGACGCCGTAGAGCGGGAGATGGTGCTGGACCCGGCAGCGCTCGGGCTGGACGGCGCGCTCGCGATCACGAATGGGGAGACGGGCGATGCGATCGCGTGTGCTGACGCTGAGGACGGCACGATCGGCATGTCGATCCGCGTTCCCGGGCGGGACTACGTGTTGGTCCTGGCACAGACCAAGACGGAGCCCTAGCGGAAGCCGCGGTCCTGGAGGGCCGCATCGTAGCCAGTCCGGTGCATCCAAGGGTCCGCGAGGAAATGACTGAGCCTTTTCGGCGCGGCTATTTCGCCGCCAGGCAAAGAGCGAGGAAGATGCGTATCGGGAATATGGCGACGAGGAGAGACGCAGCCCGGCGGGGCGCGCAGCCGGAGGCGGAGCGGATCTGCCCGGATCGCCTCCTCGCCGCGTCTCGGATCTGCACGCTTTCCGGCGCAACGAATTGTCGAAGTACCTGCCGGACGCGTCTGAAGGAGCATGCCATGCCACACGTTTACCTGTTCTGCGGTGACACAGCGCCGCCTGGGGCGGGTCCAGAGGCTTGGAGACGCTTCCGCGCTCGGAGGGGGCGCTCGGTTTGCATTGCAAGCGGCGGATTCGGGTTCACTCTCGTGGAACTTCTCGTGGTGATGGCCATCATATCCATCCTCGCCGCCCTGCTGCTGCCGGCCTTGCGCAACGCCATGGAATCCGCGCAAGAGGCGGCCTGCGGGGGGAATCTCCGGCAAATCGGGATCGCCGAGGTTTCCTATGCCGGCGACTATCGTGGCTGGACCCACGGCGCGATGCATGGGTGGACTGGAGGCGGGGGCGGGCGGGACACTCACCTTGCTACGGCAGGAACAAATCCCCTGACGGTCGTCGAGATGGGGATTCTCGCGGAATTCGTTGGCAATCTCGACGTCTTCTACTGTCCCGCGAACCGTGGTGCGCCTCTGACGAGTTCACGTAGAGAGAACTGGATCAACAGGCGGACGACGAAATGGGTCTGGATCTCCACCGGCTACAACAGCAGGCTCGACCGTAAGGAAGAACCATACGCTTGCAACGATCCCGACTTGGGGCCCCATGATTCGTCGACTTACACAGCCAAGTTCAGGCTTGACCGGATGAACAACCGGGTTATCGCCTCCGATCGGATGCAGGGAGCGAATTATCCAGCTTCAATCAATCTGGTGGCGCATGGCCGGGTAAGCACCACCCCGAGGTTCAACGTGGTCTTTTCCGACGGGCACGTAAAGAGCTACCAGGACAACGTGCCCATACTATGGGGAGACAAGGTGTGGGAGCACATTTTTACGTATCCCGGCGGAGGAAGGTCGGTGGCGATTTATCGGGGATTCGACAAGGCGGATTGAGTTCCATCGCTGGTTTGTACGAGAGGTCGGTTATGACCGGACGCAAGATGTCGGGATTGGCGGCGCTGGCGCATGCGGCGACGGCGGGGAATGCATGAAGGCTTTCGGCGTCCGTGTAGGCCCTGAAATGGATCAACCGACGCAGTCAGCGCCGGTCGTTGAGCTGGACAGGGTTGCGGGCATACCTGGAGCACTACCCGCACCCGGGGCCGCGCACGATGCACGACTTGTACATGCTATCGGCTCTTACGCAATGATCGTCGAGAAGCCGGATGTGAAAAAATCCAAAAGCCCGGTTCTGCCGGGGGCGTTTTCTGTGAGGGGCATTGAAGTCGCCTTTCACGAGTGTTCGCTTGGTGGGGAGAAACCGAAGCGCGAGCCGCCCGTACCGGGGCGGGATGCGACGGGCCGTATCGTTCGACAAAGGAACGGACAAATGGCAAGAAGGGTGCAACAACAATGAACGTTGTGCGAAAAGAAACAAGGAAGGCTGTGGTCGTGCGTGCGGCGCCCTTGATGATGATCGCATTGGTCGGCTGTACAGCGCCTTCCCCCCGGGCCCGGAGAAAAAGGAGTCTCGTCTTCCGGAACACGTTCAGCAAGGGATTGAAGGCCGACATTGCCGGGGGCAAGGCGGAACCGGTCGAAATACTGGGCAGTCCGAAAATCGTGGAAGGCCGCAGCGGCGGCAAGGCCCTGCTGCTGCGCAACGGCGTGGACGCGGTCGGGTATTCACTGAAGGGGAACCTGAACGCCGAGCAAGGGGCGATCTCCTTCTGGATGGCGCCGGGGAACTGGAGACCGGGAAAGCGGACCAGAATCAAGGGTACGAGTATTCTGGAAGGTGGCAATCAGATTCTCTTTCACACCGGCGGCAATGCCGAGGAACCGCAGCGGCTGGTGCTGCAGACCTTTTGGCGAAAAAACATCATCGGAATCATCCCGTACAACGGCAAAAATGCAATTGGCGGCTGGCCGCAGGTGGTGTTCAACAACCTGATTCCGTACAAGTTTCCAACGCAAGAAGATGTCGAGGGGGGACAGAAGGCGGGGTGGAGCCATTTTCTGTTCACCTGGCGCGACGGGCGCATCGAAGGGTACTGCAACGGCCGGCGCTTAAAACGCTATCAGATGCCGCAGCTATGCTTCCGACGGCTGGGCGACCGCTTCTACATCGGCTGGAAAAAGGACCCGAACGCCAAAGCCGACAAGTCTGATCCCATGTTTATGACCAGGGGCAAGCTGCTCTTTGATCCCGGCGACGAGAACTTCGCCCGCCACCGATCATGGGAAACCCTGCTGGCCGATTTGCGACTGTACGATCGCTACCTGATGAACGATGAGGCGGCTGCCATCCACAGTGGTCGCAGTCGGGCCGTCACGTGGGACAATGTGCTTTTTCAGGCCACTTTTGACCGCGGTTTCGCACCGGATCGGGCTGCCGGAAAACCGAGCGACATCAAGGTCCGTGCGATCGGCTCACCGAAACGCACCAAAAGCCGCGGCGGCCGGGGCCAGGCCCTGCGTATCGTTTCCGGTAAGAACGGCGTGACCTATGCAGACGCCGGCATCGTGCCGACGGACCGCGGCACGATCGCCTTCTGGGTATCGGCGGACAACTGGGATGCGGAAAATGCGAAGATCCTGCAGATGCTCTTTTCCACCGGTGGCGACGGCCAACGTCTGCAACTGCAGCATACGCTTGACAGTCGCAAGCTGGATTTCAAGATGCTCAGGGGCAAGCCCGGGCAGATGGCGACAGGTCCGATCCGTGAACAGGCGGTCTGCCGCCTGCCGTGGGCCAGCCAGGAGCCCTACATCGCCGGTATCGAACGAATGAAGCCGGGGAAATGGTATCACCTGGCTTATGCCTGGGGCAACGGGCAGGTACGGGCCTACCGCAACGGCGTGTGCGTGGCGCGCGCTGCCTGGCCGGCGAAGCAATCCCCGCGCAAGTTGGGAAACGGTTTCGCCCTTGGCCGGCCCACCGGTTTCCGCCTGCGTTATGTCTGCAACCAGAAGGACCTGGAACGGCCAGACCCGGCTTACACAGCCAGCGCCGACAATGGATTCGCTACGCTGATTGATGACTTCGTGGTCCTCGACCAGCCCCTTAGCGACAACCACATTGCACGGTTGCACAAACACGGGCTCCGCGTCATGCTTGCGGCGGCGCAGATGTCTCGGGCCGAACTGACCGTAAAGCCCCAGCCAACCAAAACGAAAGTGTTCTTCAACGCCTTCCACGGTCCGGTCCCTGCCGAGGCGCAGGCCCTTGTGCGGGTCCGGAGCAAAGAGGGGGAGGTGGAGAAGGCGGTTTTGCTTACCGCGGACGGCGAAGAGGCCCGGGGCGCGATACAGACAGACGGGCTTGCGCCGGGGTTGTATGAAGCGGACTACAAGGTGCTCGACGAACAGGGGGAGGTGCTTGCCCGGACGATCCAGCCTGTCACGTTCGAACTCGCCCCCGAAGAGAAATGGTGGGACAACACGATCGGCATGGACCATCTGCTGCACGACCTCGTGCCCCCGCCGTGGACCCCGATGGAGAAGGAGGGCGACAGCGTCTCCTGTTGGGGGCGGACGATCCGCTATGACGGCGGGGCGTTGCCCCGGCAGATCGTGAGCAAGGGGAAGGATCTGCTGGCATCTCCGATGGCGTTGGTCTTTGAACTGGACGGGAAGGGTTTGTCGTTTGCCGGTCCGGCGGTCGAATACCCGGTTGTGAACAAGACGGCCGTAGAGCGGGCGTGGACGGCCGAGGCCGAAGGCGTGCGGGTGACTGTCCGCAGCCGCGCGGAATTCGACGGTTTCATCTGGACTACGATACATGTGAAGAACGAGAGCGGCAAACCGCTGACCGTTCTGAAACTGGTCATCCCTTGCGTGCAGGAACACGCCCAATTCATCCACACGCCAGGCCGCGGCTGGCGCGGCAAGACCCCGCCGGACTGCACCACGCGCAAGGAATGGAAATCGCCGTACGATTGGAAAACCTCCCAGGTGTGGCTCGGTGGATACGAGCGCGGCCTGCAGTGGATCGCCGAAGGACGGGAAGGCTGGTTCAACAAGGACCGCTCCGACGAGGTGCATGTGCTGCCGAAGGACAAGCGGGTAACCCTGACCATCAAGATGATCAGCGCGCCGTGCGACCGCAAAGCGTTCACCATCGCCTTCGGTCTTC
>CAZBZG010000154.1:0-10913 GCA_964496245.1 uncultured Planctomycetaceae bacterium
TCCATCAAATCCTCAACAACTAGTAAGAATCCAACCGTTCTTTGGCCCCATAGCCCATTTGGCTGCCATCGAAACGAATAACCCTATGCATAGCATAGGGTTAATGGTATCTGGCGGAGAGGGCGGGATTCGAACCCGCGGAACAGGCATAGACCCGTTCAACGGCTTAGCAAGCCGCCGCATTCGACCACTCTGCCACCTCTCCGCGCGTCAACGTCATGACTGGGGCAGGGGTTCTGCGGGTATCGTACCCCCAAGGCCTGACCTGTCAAGGGGATTCCGCGGTTTCCAGCGCATCCCTGGTCCCGGCCGGGCTCGGCATTCGGCATCGGTATCGGAATCCACGGGAAGGCGCGGCTTTCGCTCCCGATGCCGACACCGACCCCGAACGCAGCGCTGTGGCGTTCGTGAGCATATCCGCCGTGGGGGGGGGCATGGCACCCACAACAACGGCCGATGCGCGGTACCAGGCTCTGTGCGGCTGCCAGGCACGCGGCGGCAGATCCGGCTGGGGGGGGTTATCGGACTTGCCGGCCGGCCGAGGCACAAGTATCCGATTGCTGCTGCGAAGTTTTCGTGTGCCAGGGCAGGACGCCTGACCGATAGGGATAATAGTGTATGGGAACCCGGACTCCGCCGGCTCAGGCCGGAGGGGTGGATCGTCGTACGGCTCGGCAGGAGGCTTGATTATCATGTATGGCAAACCACACGGATGGCTCTGGACGCTCGTATTGCTCGGTTGGTTCGGCGGGAGCTCTTTTGCCGCAGACAACCGAGCCCGCGCCGCGCGCGGCGGCCAGGGCGCCGACAGCGTGAACGAGGAGGTGGCCATCGCCGCACGCGAACTGCAGGAGTTCGATCCGACCGTACCGCCCCCCGCACACGCGGAAGCAACGCGTCCCGGCTGGAAGACGGTCGCCTCACCGGACCGCGAGGTGGAGCTGCCGCCCTACCAGGACCTCGAGGTCCGCACGCCGGACGAGGCGGCTGCCCCATCGCGGCCGGAAGACGCGGAAGCGACTGCAGGGGCACCGAAGCGCTCCTTCTGGCAGCGCGTGGTACGCCACTGGAACAAACCGCGCCACGAAGCAGCCGGGGTGAACCATGACCAGGCCGCTTGCGCCGCCACCTTCACGCCCGACGACGTGTCCGCCGAATCCGCAGCGGACGACGTCGAGGGCAGAGCCGAAGCCGAAGCCGTGGCTTCGGTTTCGGTAGAGGAGAAGTCCGAGCGCCTGCCGTTCTGGCACCGGCTCTTCCGCGGGCGCACGCCGAACCGCGCGGCCCTGCAGGATACCGATGACGCGGTCGGTGCTGAGGCCGGAGCGGAAGAAGCGGAAGCAGCAGCCGAACCAGAGGCCGAGGCCGGGCCGGAAGGCGCAGCAGATGCACCAGCACCCGACGCCGCGGAAGGCGCAGAACCAGCCGAGGCCGAAGCGCCTGAGGCGGAAGCCGGCGCCGCAGGCGAACCAAAAGCCGACGCTGAAGAAGATGCGGAAGCCGCCGAGGCAGACGCAGCCGCCCTTGCCGCAGAACCGGAGGTGGCTCCCCTTGAAGACACACCTGCAGAAGAGTACGAGGAGTTCGCGGCCCCGGCAGCGGAGGCATTTGCCGCCGAAACCCGCGAGACGACCGAAAAGTCGGACGCCAAGCAGGCGCCGGACCGGACCGTGCCCAAAGCGTCGGGCGAACAGCTCAAACGCATCAAGGAACTCGTCACCACCATCAAGATCGGCGGGGCCTATGCCAAGCAGTCCGCCGCCAAGAACGAGCTCATCAGCATGGGCGCAATGGTCGCGCCCGAGGTGATCCCGCTGGTGGACGACCGGGTGCCCCTGGTACGCGTCCTGGGCGTCATCATCCTGCGCGAGACCGGCTCGCCCCTGGCCTATCCAGTGCTCTGGCGGCTCCTCGACGACGAGAACGGCCAGATTCGGTATCACGCGGTGTTGGCTCTACGCGAACTGACGGGCGAGCGCCACGGCTTCTACTACAACGACATCCCCGAGAATCGCGCCAAGGCCAAGGGCCGTTGGCAGGAGTTCCTGGTGGCCCAGGGCTACATGAAGCCGCCCGCCAAACCCGAGCCCAAGTCCGAGGCAGCTGCGGCAGCGGCGACCGAAGGACAGAGCATCTGGGACCGGCTCAAAATCTCCCTCACCAAGAGGGAACAGGCCGAAGAGGAGACCCAGACCGCCGTCCCCCAGAAGGAATCCTCGTTCCGCGAAAAGGTGGCCAAGCGCATCCGCGACGTCGCGCCCGAACAGGTCACCAAGCGCATCGATACGAAGACCGAGAAGGACTTCCCGGGCGGAGCGGACGACTACTGATCCGCCTGTCGATGCAGGCAGAGCCCCGGCGCCGGACTTCGGTCCGGCGCCGTTTGTTTGTGGCCAACCAGAACAAGCTCCTTCAGCGGCGGCCGACACGCGGCGGCGCCCGGCGGTAGGCCCGCGGGCTCACGCCCACCTGCCGGCGGAAGACGCGCGAGAAGTAGAGCGGGTCTTCATACCCGACGTCGAAGGCGATCTCGCTCACCGGCTTGCCGGTCGCGATCAACGACTCCTGCGCCCGTGCGATGCGCAGATGCTCGAGGTATTGCATGGGCGCGCACCCCACCTGCTCGCGAAAGAGATGCGAGAGCCGCGACGCCGAGAGGCTGCAGGCGGCGGCCAGTTCGCCGAGGGTGAGCGGCTCGTCGAACCGGTCGCAGAGAAGGCCGAGCACGGTCTGCACGCGGCTGTCCAGCACGGCCTGCTCCGAGCGCGGGTTGACGCTGTCGGCCCAGAGCAGGATCTCCTCCAGGCCGTTCATGCCGAACTCCTCGTGCCGCCGCTGGGGGCCGTGCACGTGACGGATCACGTCGCGGAACCGCGCCACCACGCGCCGCCGCAGCGAACGGTCGGCCAGATGCAGTTGCCGCACCCCGCCCGGGCCCACGGGCCAGTCGAGCCACGCCTGCCAGTGCTGGCGCGGAAAAAAGCAGATCCACAGATGCGTCCATTGACCGGTGGCCTCATCATGGCCATAATCGTGTCGCACGTCGGGCGGCCAGAGCAGGAGGTCGCCCACCCGGGAGGCGAAGCCTTCGCGCCCGCGGCTGATGCGTCCCCGGCCGTGGAGGGTATAGTTCAGGGTCCAGACATCCATGCCCCGTTCCCGATAGATGGCATGGGGGCGCGCGGCGTCGAGGTCGGTGCGACCGGCGCCGATGGACCGAGGGTACCGTACGCGTTCTTGGGCCATAAAGCAAGATCGTCCATGTTTCCAGCAGCGCTGTCTCTGGCACTACCCTACTCCGGATTGTAGGGTGTTGTCAATACGGCCGACCGGGGCGCACCGGAAACGCCCCGCCGGTACGAGACCCGGAGACGGCCCAGTACAAGGAGTCCTGCCATGACCGAACCCATCCGCTGGGGCATTCTGGGGCCCGGCAAGATCGCCCACAAATTCGCGCGGAGTGTCCAGCCGCTGGAGGACGCCAAGCTCGCGGCCGTGGGTTCCCGCAGCCAGGAACGGGCCGATGCCTTTGGGGAGGCGTTCGACATCCCCAACCGCCACGGCAGCTACGAGGCGCTCGTGGGCGACCCCGCGGTGGACATCGTCTACGTAGCCGTCCCCCACTCAAGGCACCGGGACGCCACGCTGCTCGCTCTGGAGGCGGGCAAGGCCGTGCTCTGCGAGAAGCCGCTCGCCATCAACGCCGCCCAGGCGCGGGAGATGATCACGTGCGCCCGCGAGCAGAAGCGCTTCCTCATGGAGGGCATGTGGACCCGCTTCTTCCCCACCATGATCCGGCTCCGCCAGCTCGTGGCCGACGGCACCATCGGCGAACCGCGCATGGTCACCGCGGACTTCGGCTTCCGCGCCGGGGTCGACCCCGAGAGTCGCCTCTTCAACCCGGCGCTCGGCGGAGGCGCGCTGCTCGACGTAGGCATTTACCCGGTCAGCTTCGCGTTCATGGTTCTGGGGAACCCCACCCGCGTGGCGAGTCTGGCCACGCTCGGGGAGACGGGCGTCGACGAACAAGCCGGCATCCTGTTCGGTTACGAAGGGGGCGAACTCGCCGTGCTGCACACCGCCATCCGCACCCAGACCGCGATCGAGGCGACCGTGCTCGGCACCGAAGGCCGCATCCGCGTCCACCATCCCATGTTCAAACCCAGCGCGATCACGGTCTCGCGCAAGGGCCAGGACGAGCAGGAGGAGCGGCCCTACGAGCCCGAAGGCTTCCAGTTCGAAGCCCAGGAGGCGGCGAGCTGCCTGCGCACGGACAAACGCGAGAGCGAGATCATGCCGTTGGACGAATCCCTGGCCATCATGGAGACGCTCGACGAACTCCGCGGCCAGTGGGGATTGAAGTACCCGATGGAGTGACGGCGGGCCGCCGAGACGCGTTCCCCGACAGCTCCGAGCACGAGGAGATGACCATGGCCGCAACCGACTGTCCGCAGAAGAGCAAAGAGATGCTCTACGGGCGCATCGAGGGTCTGGACAAGCCGATCTCGCGCCTGGCCCAGGGCATGATGATGCTGCGGGAAGACAAGAAGGAGGAGCAGTTCGAGCTGCTGGACGCTCTCTTCGAAATGGGTTGCAACGCTTTCGACCTGGGACACGTCTATGGCGGGGGCGCGTGCGACCGTCTCTTCGGCGAGTGGGTGGCCCGTTCCGGCGTGCGGGACCGGGTCGTCATTCTGGAGAAGGGCGCGCATCACAATGCCGACCGCAAGCGGGTGACACCCTTCGACATCGCGGCGGACCTCCACGATTCCCTTGCGCGGCTGCAAATGGACCACGTGGACCTCTACGTGCTCCACCGCGACGACCCGGCCGTACCGGTCGGGCCGATCGTGGAAGCGTTGAACGAACACAAGGCGGCCGGCCGCATCACGCTCTTCGGCGGCTCCAACTGGCGGCACGAGCGGATCGAGGCGGCCAACGAGTACGCAGCCAAGCACGGGCTGGAGCCGTTCGCCGTGAGCAGCCCCAACTTCTCGCTGGCCGCCCAGGTCGCCTCTCCCTGGGGCGACGACTGCGTCTCCATCAGCGGGCCGAACCATGCGGCCGCGCGAGCGTGGTACCAGGAGCGGGATTTCCCGCTCTTCACCTGGTCGAGCCTGGCCCGCGGCTTCTTCTCCGGCCGGTACACGCGGGAGAACTTCGAGGCCATGAAGCAGACGCCCGACGCCTCGAGCGTGCACGCCTACTGCTGCGAGGAGAACTTCCAGCGCCTCGACCGCGTGACCGAACTGGCCCGCGAGAAGGGGCTGACCATCCCCCAGATCGCCATGGCCTACGTCATGAACCAGCCGCTCAACATCTTCGCCCTGATCGGCTGCTACACGCAACAGGAATTCGCCCAGTGCCTGGACGCCGCGCACTTGACTTTGAGCGCGAACGAGCTAGCCTGGCTGAATCTCGAGACCGACAGCCGGTGAGGAACGCATGCGCCTGGGCGTACACGTCTCCATCGCCGGGGGATTGGACCGGGCGGTGGAGCGGGCCCTTGCCCTCGGCTGCGACGGCTTCCAGATCTTCGTCACCAACCCGCGAAGCTGGAGCGGGACGCGTCCCTCCCGGGAGGCGATCCGCGACTTCCGGGCCGCGCGGGAAGCGTCCGGCCTCGGCCCGGTGGTCGTGCACCTCTCCTACCTCCCCAATCTTGCCAGCCCCTATCGCAACGAATGGCGCAAGTCGGTGCGCGCATTTCTGGCGCAGGTCGAAGACGCGGCCGCCCTCGGCGCGGACTTCTTCGTGCTGCACCCCGGCAGCAGCCGCGGCGGCCGGCGGCACAAGGCGTGCCCGCGCGTGGCGCGTGCGTTGAGGCGCGCCCTGAGGCTCGTGCGAAAGGGCCCGGTCCTGCTTCTCGAAAACACGGCCGGCGCCGGCAGCCAGCTCGGCGCGCCGCCCGAAGACCTCGCCGCCATCGCCGAGGCCACCCGCGCGCCCGAACGCGTGGCCGTCTGCTTTGACACGGCCCACGCGCTGGCGGCCGGTACGAATCTCGCCCGGCCCGGCGCCATGCGCGCGGTGCGGGAGCGGTACAACCGCCTCTTCGGCTTCCCGGCCCTGCGCCTCATCCATCTCAACGACTCCAAGACCGCCTGCGGATCGGGCCGGGACCGGCACGAACACATTGGCAAGGGGCATCTCGGCGAAACCGCCTTTCGCGACATCCTGCATACGCCGGGCCTGCGCCGCGTCCCCTACATCCTGGAGACGCCGGTGGACGCGCCCGGCGACGACGCCCGCAACCTGGCGCGCGCGCGGGAACTGGCGGAGTAGCGGGTCCGGGGAGTATCACGCGCCCCGCTGCGCGTCTGCGACCGCCCGGAAGAAGCCGTCGAGGTCCTCGTCCACGAAGAACCGGCCGGGTGCGGACGCAAGACCCACCGGACCGTGGTTCACCACCACGACCTCGCCGCCCGCGAACTGCGGGATCAGAGCAGCCGGGTGCACGGCGAGGCTGGAACCGAGCACGAGCAGCAGGTCCGAATCTACGACCAGCTTTTGGGCCGCGTGCAGGTCGCGCACGGGCTCACCAAAGAAGACCACGTCCGGCTTGATCACGCCCCCGCAGCTGCAGCAGGGCACGGGCTCGGCCGCAACCTTGGCCCGCAGGGTCTCGAAATCGAACGCCCGACCGCAGACCTGGCAGTGGCTGGTCCAGTAGTTGCCGTGCACCGGAAGCACGCGCCGGGACCCGGCCTGTTCGTGGAGCGCGTCGATGTTCTGGGTGATCACGCCCGCGAGCCGGTCCGTAGCCTCGAGGTCGGCCAGAAACCGATGGGTGAAGGTCGGCTCGACGTGGGCCGTCTCCCGCAGGAAGTCCCGGCTGAAGTCGAAGAACGGAAGCGGATCCTGCCGGAAGGCGTTGATGTCGAAGACCGTGTCCGGATCGTACCGCCGGGTCACGTACAATCCCTGGGGCCCGCGGAAGTCCGGGATGCCGGCCGCCGTGGACACGCCCGCGCCCGTGAGGGCTGCGACCCGTCTGGCGGCATCGATCTTGCGCGCACAATCAGCGGGGGTGAGATCGGACATGGCGCCGGGGCTCCCGTCGACCTCCCCACCGTACGGGGCAACCCGCCTCCTGTCAATGCACGAAGCGCGGCGCACGCGCGCGCGGTTCCTCGCCCGCACAGCTCCCCTTTTCCCTTGACACCTCCCAAATGCAGAGCTACCTTGATCTGTAGGTGCCTGCCACCCCGTTTCGCAGGAGTCGTTGCATGCCGCGTCTGATCACGACCCGTGAAGGCCGCACCACTGAATATGAATTGACGGGCCTCACCACAATCGGGCGGGGTTCGCAGAACACGATCCGCCTGCCCAGCGGCAAGGTCTCCCGCAACCATGCCCACATCCGGGAACAGGACGGCAGCTGGGTCGTGGAGGACCTCGGCTCCTCCAACGGCATACGCGTCAACGGCAATCGCGTCAGCTCGGCCACGCTCAAGGACGGGGACCGCATCCGCATCGGGCTGGAAGAGTTTGTCTATCAGGAGGTGGTCGACGATACCCTGCTCGGCACCCGCATCGGCAACTACCAGATTTTGGAACGCATCGGCCGGGGCGGCATGGGGGCGGTCTACCGGGCCAAGCAAATCTCCATGGAACGGGACGTGGCCCTCAAGGTGCTGGATGCCAAATTCGCGGGCCGCGCCGGATTCGTCGAGGGCTTCATGCGGGAAGCGCGGCTCGCGGGCAAACTGCAGCATCCGCATCTCGTGGGCATCCACGACTTCGGCAAGGAGGGCGAGCGGTACTTCTTCAGCATGGAGTTCATCGAAGGCCGGAACCTGATGGACGATCTGGAGAACAAGGGGCCGCTTTTGCCCGAACGGATCGTGACCTATTCCACGCAGATCGCCAAGGCCCTCTCCCACGCCCACGCCAACAATATCCTCCATCAGGACATCAAGCCCCGCAACATCCTGCTCACGCGCACCGGCGAGGTCAAGGTCGCCGACCTGGGCCTCGCCCGTGTCATGGCCTGCGGGGAACACGAGGAGCCCCACGAGGCCATGGGCACGCCGCAGTACGTATCGCCCGAGATCATCCGCCGGCAACCGCCCGACGTGCGCAGCGACATCTATTCGCTCGGCGCCACGATCTTCCACATGGCGACGGGCATCCCGCCCTACCAGGGCGGCACAGCCGAGGCGATCGTGCAGCAGCACCTGAACTCGCCGGTCTCCGACCCGCGCGACTTCCAGTCCGACGTGCCCGACGCCCTGGCCGACTTCATCATGCGCTGCCTGCAGAAGGATCCGGCACGCCGTCCGGCCGACTGCGATGAAGTCCTGCGCGAACTGGAATCCGTAACCGCGGCGCTCAAGAAGAAGGCCCGCAAACCCAAGCCGGCAGCGGTCGCGGCCGCCGGAGCGGCAGGCGGAGCGGCGGTTGGAGCGGGCGCTCAGGAACCGCAGGCAGCCAAGTCAGCGGTGCGCCAGGCCATGAGCGACCACACCGATGCGCTCCCGGCCAGCAACCCCTACCGGCCCCTGGCGATCGCCATCTTCGGTCTGGGTTCGATCTTTCTCGGGGCCATCATCGCCTACGGAATCTACTCCCTCGTCTCGGGCGGCAAGGCTTCGGACGCCGAGGTACGACTCGAACGGGCGCAGTCCTTCATCGCCGACGGACGGATCGAGGATGCGCGCAACGAACTTCTGGATCTGCAGGAGTTCTACCCCGATTCCCAGGAAGCCTTGCAGGCCGAACGGATGCTGACCGAACTCGACGCCATGAGCGGCGAGTCGCCCACCGAGCAGCCCCGGGATCCGATCGACGTGGCTGTGATCGATCCCGACGAGCTGGCTTCCGAAGAGCCGCCCCCGCCACCGGAGGAGCAGCCTGCCCCCGACGTGGAGGCGGCCGCAGCCGAACGCGAAGCCCAGACCGCGTGGCGGGACGAAATCGAACCGGCGGTCGATCGGTTCCTGCGCGAAAACGAGTTCGCCAAGGCCCGCAGCCGGATCCAGGCCTTTGTCGAAAACTACCGGGATACCGAGGCGGCCGCAGATGCGGCGCGTAAGCTGAAGACGGTCGAGGAGCAGGAGGCGGCCACGGGCCAGCGGATGCTGGCCGAAGCTACGGACCGGGGCGGCCAGGGGGATCTGGCCGGCGCCTGCCAGGCCTTCCGCAACATCCTCCACAAGCTCCCGGACACGACGTGGGCCGAACAAGCGGCCAACAGCCTTCAGGAGGTTGCACGCCAGGCCAGGGGGCGCGTCTTCGGCCTGTGGCGCAAGGCGCAGGATCGTCTCGTCACGCTCGATGTAAACACCGAAGCCGCCGAAGCCCGGCAGCTCGCCAACGAACTTCACGGTCTCGCCTGGGGCCGCGCTGCCAAGGATCTGGCCGACGAACTGGCAGCCGTAGACGACTACCGCAACCGTCTGCTCGGCGCCATCCGCAAGGCCCGCGGTCCTGAAGTGAGCGCGGTCGGTGTGGGACTCTGCGAACTCCGGATCGGCGGCGGCGGCAATCCCGTGGGCGTGGTCGACCGCGATCACTTCGAGCTGACCTGGGGCAAGATTGCAGCGGAGGACATCTGGGACCTCACGCCGGCCTACCTCCTCACCAAGATCGAGTGCATCGGCGGGGCCCTACACTTCTACGGGCGCGGCCACCTCGGGTACGTGCGCAGCTACCTCAAGTCCGTGGGGCAGACCGGCAAGACCGGCCGGTTGCTCCGGCAAGTCCTCGCGCAGAAGAGCGACCGCATGGTGACCGAGTGGTTCGACTTCTCCGAAGAAGCGAGCCAGCAGCGTTGGATGGCGCTCGATGGCGATTGGCGCTTCGGCGGCGGAGCCTTGAGCTCTATGGAGATGGACAAGGCTCGCATCGAACTGGTCGACCGGTTCTTCTCGCTCGGCAATGCGGCCTTCCGTTTCTCGGCCAAGCAGGAACAAGGCAGCGGTCAGGTCGCGCTCGTGCTGGCCCAGGGCCCCGGACACTTCCTGGCTGTACGGCGAAGCGGGCGGCGCGTGACTCTGGAGTACGCCTCAGGCGGCGCGCCCCAGCGCGCCCAGGGACAGCTCCAAGACCCGGAGGCGCCCCTCACGCTCACTGTGACCGGCAACAGGGGCGTTCTTTCGGTGGACGGACGCGAGGTGGCCAACGTCAATGCGCCCGGTTGCGCATCCTGGAATGTGAAGCTGCGTCTCGAACTCGTGGCCACATCGGGATCGTTCGACGACGTTCTCGTGGCCGAAGGTCCCTGAGGACGGCATACAGGCCGCATCCGGCGCGGTTGTCTCTGCGTGCTGCGCACACCGATACGCTGAGTACAGCCCAACGCCGGACCATCGCAGACATGGAACGGCATTTGTGGTTGCTGACATCAGGACGGAAAAACCGGACAGTCACGCGAGCGAAACGTGCATGCGAAAAAGGGGGAGCCCCTCCCGGGGGGGCGGAAGGGGCTCGGGACAGGTACGGAACATCTGCCAGAAGGGAGGGGAAAAGGCGGTTACAGATACCCTTCCAGAGACTCTTCCGTACACAGGGATCAAATGGACAACCCCTGCGTCTTTAATGGTAGCACCTCGGCAAAAGTTGTCAAGCATTATCCTCAGGCTGTCCACAACAAATCCCGGAACTGGGTGCAGGTAAAGGCGTTACGCCTGAGAGGAAATTTCGCCCCCGCAGAGGCCAGGCCTTGACAAGCCTCTGGACTGCCATCAGCCCGCACGTCATTTTTAACCGGTTGCCCTGGAAGGCTTTACATAAACCCATCGTTGCGCAGTTGCGCACTGTTTACGGAGGCAAACGCCTTTGGCCACGGGGCCAGTAGCACACGGCCTGGTAACGAGGGCCTGGTTCAATTGCGGGTACCACTCGGTGAGAGCGGCATGTAGCACAGGCACTCCTGCCTGTGCAGCGCCTCAGGGAATCCGCCCCAGGCA
>CAZBZG010000155.1:0-10909 GCA_964496245.1 uncultured Planctomycetaceae bacterium
GCCCTACCTCGATGCCATCAGCGAATATCCCTTCGAACGGCTGCGGCTGGCGGATCTTCCCGTCGCCATCGACATCCTGGCCGCGGACGGGGCGCGGGAGGAGGCCACTCTGCGCGCCTGCCGCGTCCTGCTCGCCCGCGAAGGGGTTCCCGCCGGCGACGTCTACAAGGTCTCCAGGCTGCTCGGGGAGCGGATGCGGAAACGCGCCGGACAGGCGGAGGCGGCCATCGGAGTGTATCGCGCGGCCATCGATCGCCCCGGCATGGGCCGCACCCGCAAGGCCCGGCTCATCCGGGAGGTGGGGGATACGTACTTCTACTACTGCAAGGATCTGGACGCGGCGCTCAACGAATACGACAAGGTGGTCGGCCGGTACGCGGACGTGCTCGAGGCCAACATCGTGCGCGTGACCAAGATCAAGATCGGGGACATCTTCCGCCAGCGGGGGCGGGGCGAGCGGGCGCGCCGGTTGTACGAGGAATCGGCCGAGCTCCTCGGGTACGAACGCTCCTTTGCCCAGGACACGGTGCGCAAGGGGGCCCTCTACAAGACCGTGGACGACTACCTCAAGCGGGGAAAGACCGAGGCCGCCGGGAAGTGGCTGGAGATCCTGGAGTGGGAGTATCCCTTGGAGAAGCTCGACGGGTACTCCTCCATTCTGCGCGCGCGCATCGCCGAAGCGCAGGGCGAACGGCACGAAGCCAGGAAGCAGCTTCGCTGGTTCGTGCGCGCGAACCCCAAGAGCAGCTATGCGGCCGAAGCCCTCTACCGGTTGGCGCTCCTCCACCGCGCCGCGGGCGAGGCCGACGCCGCGGCGCGCATCGCCGCCGCCCTCCGCAAGGAATACGCCGAAAGCCCTTACGTGCAGAAGCTGGAGGCGCTCGACAAAGCGCCATAGACCGGAGCCCGACGTGTCCGGAGCTTGCGTATTCCTCGACCGGGACGGCACGATCATCGAGGACCGGGGGTATCTCGACGATCCGGCGGGGATCGCATTCCCGCCCGGCGTCCTCGGGGGCTTGCGCCAGCTGCAGGCGCTGGGCCTGCCGCTCGTGGTGGTCACGAACCAGTCGGGCGTCGGGCGCGGCTACTTCGACCTGGACTGCGTGGACCGCATCCATGACCGGCTCCGGCAGCTTTTGGAGGCCGAGGGCATCCTGCTCGACGGCATCTACACCTGCCCGCATGCGCCGGACGCCGGCTGTGCCTGTCGGAAGCCCGAACCGGGGCTCGCCCAGCGCGCTTCCCGTGCGCTCGGCTGTGTGCTGGAGGAGAGCTTCATGATCGGAGACAAGCCGTCGGACGTCGAGATGGGGCAGCGGATCGGGGCTGAAACGTTTTGGCTCGCAGGCCAGGACGAAGCGCAGCGGGCGACACCACCCCAGGCCGATCACGTGGTGCGGGATCTTCCGGAAGCCGCGCGGATCATCGGACGCCGCGTTGCCGGGAGAGGGGGGAAGGCGCCGGGGGATCCGCCGGCTGCGGCGTCACCTTCGTGACCGGCTCCCGGGCGGATCCCAGCAGATACCGGCGAAACCGGTCGGGCAGGCCGAAGGCGTCGCACACAGCTTCGTCGAGCCGGCGCCTGGCCGGCGACAGATCTGCGCCCGCGCGCGCGGCCCGTGCGCACGCTTCCACTTGTTCCTCGATTGCGGTCCTGTGAGCCGCTTTCAACCGGGCCGGCAGTGGCAGGCTCTCGACCTCGCGCAGGTTGATGTTGTTGTTGCCGCTGGTCAGCCGGAATCGCCAGTCGTACAGGGCGCTGTTGAGGAGTCCCGTGAGCAGGGCCGTGCTGACCGGCTCGCGCGGCAGCCACACGTTGAGCGAGTTGCCCAGAAAGACGTCGGGCGGGACGCGGGCTGCCACCAGGCGAGGCCGGGTTTCCAGGTTCCGGATGCCGAGCTGGGCGACCCGCTCGCGCCCGACCCGCGCCTGGCAGCGTTCAGCCGCGTTCCCCTTCTGTGTGAGGAATCCCTCCGCATCCAGGAAACGCTGCCGGCCGGGAGCCGGGCGCAGGTCGGGCGCAAAGGGGCGGAGGTGGCAGCCGCGCAGGAGCAGCGCCCCCGGCGGCGTGTCCCGCATGTGCCGGCGGTAGAGGGTCTGGTCGACCTCGCCCACGCAGCCGGTGGCCAGGGCCGCGAAGGAGCGCGGGGCGTGTTCGCGCAACCAGTCGGCCAGCGCCCAGTCCGTAGCCGTCGCCCGGGGCAGGGGAAGATCCGCGGACAGGCCTTCGATCTGCCGGAGCGATACGGTTTGATCGTCCAGATGGATGGCCGGAGCCTCCCCCGTTCCCTTGCGCGCGCGAAACAGGGTCACGGCCTGCGTGACATGCGCGAACACGCCCGCGCTCTCGTCGTGCACGTCGAAGCAATCGGCGCCGTGCTCCAGGAGCAGCGCGCGGCGGAGCGGGGCCGCGACTTTGTCGGTGAGCAGGCTCGCGGGCACCACGAACGACAGGCTGCCGCCGGCGCGCAGGAGCTGCAGGGATCGTTCGATGAAGCAGCGGTAGAGGTTGACCTGTCCGCAGAGCGCGTGCACGTACCGACCGCTCGCCCGCAGCTGCGCGGCATAGCGTTTGGCCGCGGGATTGCGCCGGAAGTTGGTGAGCACGTCGTAGGGCGGGTTGCCGATGATGGCATGGAAGCCGCCCGCGCGGGTGACGTCCGGGAACGGGGCCTCATCGAGCAGGGCGTCACCGTACACGAAATGGGACGTCGGCGGCGCAAACGCGTCGCCGGGCCGGGAGAGGGTGAGCCACAGGGCGCGCTGAGCGAGGCGCACGGCCGCGGCATCGCAGTCGACGCCGTAGAGGCGTTCGGCGGCAAAGCGGCGTGCTTCCGGAAGCCGGCCGTCCCCTGCGCCTGCGAGGCGTGCGATCACGGCGAGCAGGAAGTGGCCGGCGCCCATGGCCGGGTCGCACACGGTCCCCGCAGGCGGGGCGGGACCGAAGGCCAGTTCCAGGATGCGGTCGATCACCGCGGGCGGAGTGAAAAATGCGCCCGCGCTGCGGCGTTGGCGGCGCAGGGCCTTTCGCGCGCCTTGATCCGCCCCTTTGATCGGCGCTTCGAGCAGGCGCTCGTAGATCTCGCCCGGAAGACGCGGGGTCAGCGCTGCGTCCGGGATGCGCGCGATGAAGCGCGCAGCCGGCCGCAGGGGCAACCGCGGGTTCACCGGGGCCTCGCGGTACGGCAGCTGTTCGAGGGCTTGGCAGAGCGCAACTTCGTCGAAGAGACCGCGTTCCAGCGACTCCCGGAGCGTCAGCGGGAGCAGGCCGCGATGGCCGGCGACGCGCAGGCTGACGAGATCGAGCGTGGTGTGGATCGCCTCCGCGCGCGTCTCCGCGGCTTCTGCCAGGCCAGCGAAGGCGGCGTCGACGAGGGAGAGGGTTTGCGGTTCCATGCGGGTCGGAAGGGGGCTCACGTGTCCAGAAGAGCTCCCAGTTCCAGAGCGTTGGGGATGATCTCGACCTCCAGTTTTTCGTCTGCGGTGAGGCCGACCGCCACCACATCGCAGCGGGCGTTCTCGTCGGTCAGCAGATTGGCACCGAGGTAGTCGCGCGCCGCCGCAGCCATGTGCCGCATCTTCGTGGGCGTGATCGCTTCCGCCGGCGTGCCGAATCCGCTTCCGCTGCGGGTCTTGACTTCAATGAACACGAGGTCGCCGCCCTGTCGCGCCACGATGTCGATCTCACCGTGGGGCATGCGCACGTTCCGATCGATCACGGCATACCCGCATTGTTCGAGGTGGGCCACGGCCGCGTCCTCCCCGGCCTGGCCCAGGTTGCGGTTGTGCGACATACCGGTCACTCCGGCCAGATGTGGAGATCTGGCGTGTATTGTCGAAGATCGGAGGAACGAGTCAAGCGAAATGCCGCCCTGCATCGCATGCCCGCGGATCCGTTGGCTCCCCCGGCGGGCATACGTTGATGTTGATCCCCGGATTCGCCCGCATCCCATCGAACGCGTTGTCCGCAACAAGAAAAGGGTAGCGACAGGTTTGGAATCGGTCGATACGTCGTATGGTACATTCTCAACCGGCGGCCCAGACGGCCGCCTGGCGGGAGAGATTTATGAGACGCGCGCTCCAGACAATGTTGGTCCTGCTGGCGGTCCCTCTGTTCTCCGGATGCTTCGTGCTCCGATGGTTCGGACTGCCGGTGGGCGAAGACGTGCCCTACAATCCCAAGGAATCCACCGGCGATCTGGCCGTACGCAAGGACATCCAGTTCTCCGACATCCCGGTGCCCATCGCTTTCGTGCTCCGCAGAGACCAGATGTTCAGCTTTCGCGGCCACACGTTCCGGTTCGGACGCTTCGTCTACGAGGGCGCGTGGACCATGCGGAAGACCATTGATTTCTACAAGGAGCAGATGCCCGTCTCCGGGTGGAAGCACGTGGAGACCACGAGCGACGGCTTCTACGATCAGACGCAGGTCTATGCGAAGGGGCGGGAGCGGTGTCGGCTACATATCCAGAGCCGCACGGACGGCATCCTCGTGCACGTACGCGTCTACAACGCCAAAGAATCGGGCACCCTCGCCCTGGGACGCGACTAGCGCGCTGCAAGCATCCACCATCGGGCGGCCGTCCCTTGGGGGCGGCCGTCTGTTTTTTCCGATTTCTCTCTGCAAAGCCCTTGCCTGCTGGCGGGCTTTATGCTATAGAGGTGGGCTCCGCACGGCCAACTCTGGACGGCCCGCGGATCCTAGATCATGCCCAACCGGAGGAAGGTTTGATGGTAGACACAGCGAGTTTCCTCGGCTACGAGAGCACTCCGCTCGAAGAGGCTCTCTTTTCCGTGATCCCGGCGCCCTACGAGGGCACGGCCGGCTACGTGAAGGGACAGGCCAAGGCGCCGCGTCGCATCCTGGACGCCTCCTCTCAGATCGAAGACTATGACGAAGAAACGGGGATCAACCTGGTCGATAGGGGAGTGCATTGCCTGGCCCCCGAGGGGCTGCCCGGTGAGGAGGCCGCACTGGCCGACTGGGTCCGCGATCAGGTGCGCCTCGCGCTGGATGCGGTGGCCGTGCCGCTGATTCTTGGCGGCGAAGGCACGGCAGCCCTCTGGGGCATTCAGGCGCTCTTGCCCCGCTGTGACGAACTGAGCGTTCTCCACATCGACGCGCACGCAGATCTGGATCAGGCCGAGGGCGGCGTCGAAACCCATCACACGGTCATGCGGCGCGTCCTCGAGTTGGACCCGAAGCCGCACATCTGCCAAGTGGGCGTCCGCGCCCTGCCGCGCGGCGCGTCCGACATCATCTTCGACGACAAGCAGCCGGTGGAATGTTTCTTCATGTCGGACATCAACCGGGCGGACGACGAGTCGTGGCATGACGACGTCGCGCACGAGCTCAGGAGCCCCATCTTCCTAAGCATCGATCTCACCGGATTCGATCCGTCTGTGATGCCGGCGGTGGGCTACCCGGAGCCGGGCGGGCTCGCGTGGTGGGAAGTGCTCCGCCTGCTCAAGTACGTGGCCGCGCGCCGGAGGATCGCGGCTGTGGACATCAGCGAGCTTTGTCCGCGCGAGAACGACGTGCGCACGGACTTCGCGGCCGCGCGCTTGGTCTACAAGATCATGAACTACATTCAGGCCGGCGGCAAGATGTTGGAGAAACCGGAAGCGCCGGAGCCTGAGGAAGGAGAAGAGGCCGAGGAAGAGGCCGAAGAGGGGACGGAGGACGAAGGCGAAGACACCTGAGTGCTCTGACGGCTTCTGTGTCGTTCCCGGTTCGCACGCCCGCCTCAACCGGCGGGCGTGTCTTCGTTGGTGCCTTCCTGCCGCGGCCCGCGCGCATGCGCCGGGGCGCTCTCCTGTGAGGGTGGATTCCGCTTGCCTGCCCAGATGCCGGGCGCTAGAATGATGAGCGTTGCGCAAGAAACGCATTGGCGGGCGACAGCATCGGCTGCCGCGCCTTTTTGTTTGGCCTTTCGTGATGACGGTGGCATTCTGATGACCGCTCCGCAAGCGTCCTCTGAGAGTGGTGGCTCCCGCCGCACGGAGTTGTCTCCATTTCGCGACGAGGCGCAGATCCATCGGGCCATCAAGCGATTCAGCCAGCGCAACACGAAGAGTGGCGAGCGGAAGCAGATCCTGGCCCGGTTGCGGGCCACGGGCCCCAAGGCGGCGGCAGGCGCCTGCGGTCTGCTCGAAGTCTTTCCGCGCCAGGACATCAGTACGCGTCACGCCATCCTGGATCTAATCCGGGAGATCCTGGAGATGAAGGGCGATCTCTCCGAGGCTGCGCCCGAGCTCGCCAAGTATCTGAATCACGCCAACTACGGGCTGCGGGAGAAGGTGGGGAAGATGCTAATCGCCATGGGGCCGGACGCGAACGAGGCGATCGGCCGAGTCCTCGGCTGCACCCGTCACGCCATGGTCGATGTGCGGCGCCTGGCGGTCCAAGTCATCGCCGCGTGCGGTCCTGTGTGCGCGCCGGCAGCCCTGCCGCGTCTCAGAAAAATGGCGCAGAACACACCGGATACGGAAGGGGCGTTGCGGGAGGACATTCAGGCGGCTCTGGACGCATTGGCCGTGGCCGTCCCGGCCTCTGGGCGGCCCGCCCGAGGCGACGAAGCCAGCACGTCCACGCGGCGCATCCTCAAGCAGGTGCACCGGGCGAGCCAGGTGCCCAAGAAGTCCGAGCCCAGCGTCGTGGAGGAGGCCAGGGAGCGCCTGGCCGAGCTCCCCGAAGAGAAGCGGATCCGGGCTCTGCTCCTGGGGCTCAAGGCCGAGGCTGCAGGCGCGCGCGCCATGGCCGCCCGGATTCTGGAATCCGAATGGCGTCACCTGCCGGAGCACGTGCAGGAGATCGAAGAGGCGCATGCGCGGGAGACGGACGCGCATGCGCGCGACCGCATGGCCAACCTGCTCACCATTCTCGCCATGCACTGCCCGGATCGGATCGCTGAGCCTTCCCAGCCTACGCTGCCACCGGACGAGGCCCAGGGAGGGGAAACGTAACGGGCGCGTTTGTCACGCAGGCGTGCCGGAGGGTCCGCACAGGACGAACCGCCGTTGGCGCGGCTTGCAGAGGGAGGGCCCCATGGCCAAGGAGAAGATCCGTCAGGACCGCCTGCAGAAGCTCGAGGCCCTGAAGGCGCTCGGCGTCGACCCGTATGGCAGCCGGGTCGACCTCACCGGCACGATCGCGGCCGTGCGCAACCAGTGTCCGGAGGATGTGCCCGAGGACGGCGCCGGTCCCAAGGTGACCGTGGCCGGCCGGGTCATGGCCGTGCGCGACATGGGTAAGTCCAAGTGGCTCGATGTGCGGGACCGCTCGGGCGTGATCCAGGTGAACCTTCTCAAGAAGAAGGTGGGCGAGGCGTTCGCCCAGGCCGCGCACCTCGACATCGGCGACTTTCTCGCGGTTGCCGGTTCCCTCCAGAAGAGCCGCAAGGGTGAGATCACGGTCTTCGCTGAATCGTTTCGCTTCCTCTGCAAATCCATCGAGCCCCTGCCCGCCAAGTGGAAAGGTCTGCGCGACGTCGAACTCCGCTACCGTCGTCGCTACCTCGACCTGGTGGCCAACGAGGCGTCGCTCGACCGGTTCGTGCTGCGCAGCAGGATCATCCGCGAGGTCCGCCGCTTTATGGAGGACCGCGGGTTCCTCGAGGTCGAGACGCCCATGCTCCAGCCCATCTACGGCGGGGCGGCGGCCCGGCCGTTCGTCACGCATCACCAGGCGCTGGACCTGGATCTCTTCCTCCGCATTTCGCCGGAGACATATCTCAAGCGTCTCCTGGTCGGCGGCATGGACCGGGTCTTCGAGATCAATCGCAATTTCCGCAACGAAGGCATCGACACGGCTCACAATCCAGAGTTCACCATGATCGAGTGGTACCAGGCCTACGCCGACTACGAGGTGCTCATGGACATGACCGAAGCCCTCGTCGCCACGTGCGCCCGGGAGGTCCTCGGCACCACCCAGATTGCGTACGGCGAACACGCGATCGACTTCGCCCCGCCCTGGCCGCGCCGGCGCATGCACGATCTCGTACGCGAGGTCGCGGGCGTGGACCCGGAGAACGCGGCGGCGCTGCGGGCGCGTTGCCGGGAGGCGGGCGTGGCGGCCGAGGCGCTGGAGGGGCTAGACGCCGATCATCTGCTCGCCGAAGTCATGGACGAGGTGGTCGAACCCACGCTCATCCAGCCCACCTTTGTCACCCACTACCCGGCCAGCCTCAACCCGCTCTCCAAGCGGAACGCCAAAGACTCCGCCCTGACCGACCGGTTCGAGGTGATCGTGGCCGGCATGGAGCTGGCGAATGCGTTCTCCGAGCTGAACGACCCGGCCGAGCAGCGCGCGCGCTTCGAGGAGCAGGTCGCCCGGGCCGACGAAGAGGGCTACTGCAATGCGGTGGATGAAGACTACGTCTCCGCCTTGGAGGTGGGCATGCCGCCCGCGGCCGGGGCGGGGCTGGGGATCGACCGGCTCATAATGCTGCTCACCGGGTCCACGAGCATTCGCGAAGTCGTGCTCTTCCCAACGCTCCGGCCGCAGGAGGGGCGGTCCGGCGAGGCCGAAGACGCGGACGAAGATCCATCCGACGAGGGCGGCAGCGACGCTTCGTAGGCTTCCGTGCGTGCAGCGAACGGGCGGGCGCGGCAGGGGCGCGGCCATGCGCATCCTTCACATGATCACGCGCCTCATCCTGGGCGGCGCCCAGGAAAACACGCTGCTCTCGGTCTGCGGGCAGCAGGAAGCGGGGCACAGCGTGCGCCTCGTGTGCGGGCCGACCACGGGCCCCGAGGGTTCGCTCGTGGCCGAAGCCCGGGCCCGCGGCGTGGACTACGTGGAGGTGCCGTCGCTCGTGCGCGCGGTGCGGCCGTGGCGGGACATCGAAGCATACCGGGCGTTGCGCCGATGCATCCAGGCGTACCGACCGGATGTGGTGCATACGCACTCATCCAAGGCCGGCGTGCTGGGGCGGGTGGCTGCGTGGCGCGAGAACGTGCCGTTCGTGGTCCACACGATCCATGGGCTCCCTTTCCACCCCTATCAGAGCGGGTTGGCGTACCAGATCTTTGCCGCGGCCGAACGTTTCGCCGCCCGGCGCTGCCATCAGCTGGTGGCCGTGGCCGACGCCATGCGCGACCAGGCCGTGGCCGCAGGCGTGGCCGCGCCGGACAAGTTCGTGACCGTGTATAGCGGCATGGAGATGGAGCCGTTTCTCGAGGCGCCGGCCGACCGGAAGGCGGTGCGCGCTGCGTTCGGCCTGGCCGAGGAGGACGTGGTGATCGGCAAGGTGGCGCGCCTCTTTAGGCTCAAGGGGCACGAGGATCTCTTTGCCGCGTTCGCCCGTCTGCAAGGCGCTCGCCCCAGGCTGCGCCTCCTGCTCGTGGGCGACGGCACATGGCGGGCGCGGCTCGAAGCCCGGGCCCGGGACCTCGGCATCCGCGACCGCTGCGTCTTCGCGGGTCTCATCCCGCACGACCGCGTGGCCGACACCATCCACGCCATGGACGTGGTGGTCCACTGCTCCCTGCGCGAAGGGCTCGCGCGGGTACTCCCCCAGGCCCTGCTCGCGGGACGTCCGGTGGTGAGCTACGACGTGGACGGTGCGCGCGAGGTCGTGATCGACGGCCAAACCGGCCAGCTCGTGCCGCCCCGGGACATCGACGCGCTCGTGAGCGCCCTCGGAGGCATCCTGGCCGACCCCGCGCCCGCGCAACGCATGGCGCAGGCCGGGCGGGAGCGCTGCCGCACCCGGTTCGACTGGCGGCACATGGTCGACCGGCTGCTCGCCCTGTATGCCGCGGGGCTGGAAAAGGCTTGACGGGCTGCGCTGCGCGGCTAGGGTGAGAGGCATTGACGCACCATCCTCTTGGAGCGAAAGGAGCCACCACATGTTTCTCACCGGCATCGCAGACGAAGCGGGCAAGGACATCGATACGCAGATCCGGGCGCATCAGGAGCTCGGCTGGAGCCATATCGAGCTGCGCAACGTCCCGAGCGGACAGTTCACGGATGTCTCAGACGCGGAATTCGACGAGATCTGCGGCAAGCTCGACGCTGCTAACATCAAGGTGTCCTGCTTTGCCTCGGCGCTCGCCAACTGGGCCCGCAAGATCACGAATCCGCTGGAAGCCGATCTGAAGGACCTGGAGCGGTCCATCCCCCGCATGAAAAAGCTCGGCACCCAATTCATCCGGGTGATGAGCTGGCCCAACGATGGTCTGGACACGGACGCCTGGCGCGACGAGGCGGTCAAGCGCATGAAGACCCTGGCCAAGCTGGCCGAAGACGGGGGCGTGATCCTGGCGCTCGAAAACTGCAGCGGGTGGGCGAGCGAATCGGCCGAGCACTACGCTCGCTTCTTCGAGCTCGTGGACTCGTCTGCGCTCAAGGCGGTCTACGACACGGGCAACCCGGCCGGCCACGGCCACACCAACACCTGGACGTGGTACGAGAAGGCCAAGCCGCACATCGCGTACGTGCACATCAAGTCCCACACCGGCCCCAACCCAAAGAACGGCGAGCCGCGCATGACCTTCCCGGACGACCCGGAGAGCGACAGCAAGATCCCCGAGACGCTTGCCGATCTCGTCAAGAGCGGCTATGACGGCGGGGTCTCGATCGAGCCGCACCTCAAGGCCGTGGTCCACGAGGGCAAGGAGATCAGCGACGCCGAGGCCGCGTACCAGACCTACGTGGAATACGGAAAGCGCCTCGCGCGCATGGTCGAAGGGGCCAAGGCCGGCGTGGGCGGGTAGGCCTACAGCATTGCGTTCGGGGTCGCAATCGGTCTCGGGATCCGGGGCGAGGGCTGCGCCCATTGATCCCGATCCCTACTCCGATGCGTGGGGAATTGTGGCCCATGTGGGGCAAGGCCCAAGCGCCCAAACTGCACAACGGAAGCTGCCTGGCGGCCTGCCCGGATCGAAATCGGGATCGAATGCG
>CAZBZG010000156.1:0-2136 GCA_964496245.1 uncultured Planctomycetaceae bacterium
GCGCGCATGGCGGTGAACGCCTCGTGCCCGGGGGTATCCAGGAACGTGACGAGATGCCCGCTCTTCTCAATGCAGTAGGCGCCGATGTGCTGAGTGATGCCGCCGGCTTCGCTGGCTGCCACGCGCGACTGCCGGATCTTGTCCAGGAGCGAGGTCTTGCCGTGGTCCACGTGCCCGAGGAAGGTCACGACCGGCGGTCGCGGCCTGTGCTCTTCCTGGTCGCTGCCCTCGGCCGCCTCCTGGAGCTGCTCCTCGAGCTCGCTCTCGAGATCGTGTGCCGGCTTCCACTCGATCTTGATGTCGAATGCCTCGGCGACGAGATTGATCTGCTCCTCGCTGACGATGTCGTTCACCTGCAGGGGTTCGCCCGACTTCATGAGCGAGGCGATGATGTCGTTGAGCTTCACGCCCAGCGCCACCGAGAGGTCCCGCACCGTCATCCCCGGGCTCACAGGCACGACCGCGTTCGGGTCCCGCTCGGGCTTGGGGCGCTGGACCGAACGCCTTCTGCGTCCGCGGCGCATCTGCCGCAAGCGACGGGGCCGCCGGGAGCGCCCCGTGCCGCCACCGCTGCGCGTGTAGGAGATGTCGAGATCGGCGAAACCGGCGGGCAAGGCCGGGGCGACCACACGTGACTTGAAATCGGCCCGCTTGTGCTTCTGGCCGGTCTCGTTGACCGGAACGTCCTCCTCCTGGACGATCACTTCGGCGTCAGTGGTTTCGCCTTCCCCATCCGCCTTTTCGCCGCCGCCGGGCGGGGCCGCTTCCGCCTCCGCCGGAGCCGGCGTCGCCTCCTCGGCCTCCTCCTTGGCCGCCGCCGCCCTGGCGCGCTTCTTGGCGCGTTTCTTCGCCTCCTTCTCTTCCTCCGCCTTCTTGGCCTCGCGTTCCTTCTTCTCGGCCTTCTTGCGCTTGCGCTTGCGCTTGGCCTCGGTGGCTTCGCCGTCGGCTGCGATCCGCTGCTTGCTCTTGCCCGCCCGCGCCTTTTTCGCCTCGGCCTCTTCCTTGGCTTCCTTCGCGTCCGCAGTCGTCTTTTTCGCCTTGGTCTTCTTCTTGGCCGCAGGGGCTTCGGTCTCGGCCGCCGCCTCTTCGGTCTCCTCCGCCTTGGCCTTCAGTGGTTTCTTGGACTTCTTGGCCGCAGGCTTCTTGGCGGCCTTCTTCTTGGCCGCCTTCTTTTTGGTCTTCTTCTCCTTCTTGGGGGGGACAAGCTTGTCCTTGGGCTGCTGGGCCACCCACTCCACGACGGCATCGTCCACGGCCACGAGCGTGTTCTTCACGTCGAAGCCGGCCGCCTGCACCACGTCGAGGAGATCCTTGCCGTTCACGTCGTGCTGTTTCGCCAACTCATACAAACGCATACTGATCGTAGACCCCTCGTTAGGCATCCTCGCCCGACGACTTGGCTTCTTCCTGTTCGTCGGTGATGCCGAGTTCGGCTGCGACCGTCGCCTCCTGCCCGACATCCTCTCCAGCCGTTTGTGTCTCTTCCGTCCCTTCGCCCCCATCGCCTTCCGACGTATCGGAAGCCGATTCGTCGGCAGCCCCGGCGTCGCCTTCATCGGTCTGTGCGATCTCTTCCTGCAGGGAGCCGCGTTCGGCCTGCTCCTCCTCGGTCAGCTCGCCGCGCCGCTCGCGCTCCTTGCGTTCGCGCGCTTCGGCCGCCAGGCGGGCCTCTTCCTCCACGCGGGCCTGGTATCCTTCCACCGCGTAGTTGTAGATCTCTTCGGCCTTCTTCTCGGCGATGCCCTTGAGCTGGGTCAGCTGCTCGATGCCCATCTCCACGATGTCGCGGTAGGATTCGAAGCCGGCCATGAGCATGTTGTTGACCGTGGCTTCGCCCACGCCGGGCAGGGACGCGATCTCCTGACGGCCCAGCTCGCGCCATTCGCGGTGCTGGTCCACGGTCATGATGTCCAGGTCCCACTCGCTCAGCCGGCTCGAGAGGCGCACGTTCTGGCCCTTTTTTCCGATGGCGAGGCTCAGCTGATCCTCCGGCACGATCACGCGCGCGCGTTTGTGGTGCTTGTCGAAATCGATCGAGTCGATTTCGGCGGGGGAGAGCGCGTTGCGGATGTAAATCTCGGTCGACTCGTTCCAGCGCACGATGTCGATCTTCTCGCCGTTGAGCTCGTCGACGAT
>CAZBZG010000156.1:2146-10889 GCA_964496245.1 uncultured Planctomycetaceae bacterium
CCACGATGTTCCGGATGCGGCTGCCGCGTACGCCCACGCAAGCGCCCACCGCGTCGACCCGGCTGTCGCTGCTGGCCACGGCGATCTTGGTGCGGTATCCGGGCTCGCGCACGAGCCCCCTGATCTCGACCACATGGTCGTAGATTTCCGGCACCTCGAGTTCGAAGAGCTCGCGCACCAGATCCGGGTGCGTGCGGGAGAGGATGATGATGACCTTGTTGCCCTTCTTCTTGACCGAGACCACGTAGCAGCGCAGCCGCTCGCCGGGGCGGTAGTTCTCCGAGGGAATCTGCTCCTGGCGGGGCAGGATGGCGTCGGCCTTGCCGATATTGCAGATCACGGTGCCCCGCTCGATGCGCTGGATGATGCCGTTGACGAGCGTGTTGCACTTCTCCATGAACTCTTCGAAGACGACATCGCTCTCGGCCTCGCGGATCCGCTGGATCATGACCTGCTTGGCCGTCTGGGCTGCGATCCGGCCGAACTCTCCCGGCTCGAGCTCCTTGATGGGCCGGTCGCCATCCATCAAGTACATGGTTCCGTCCACGCGGTCGATCTTGACCCGGAGTTCCTCCACGTCGGGATATTTTTTGCGCGCCGCACTCGCCAGGGCCGCCTCCAAGCTCTCAAAGAGAAGGTCCCTGTTGATGCCCTTCTCCATGTGGATGCTGCCGATCAGGCGCATCAATTCCTCTGTGTTCATGATCTCTGCCGGCCTCTCTGCAAGGATCCACGATTCAAAGCGCTGACTGACCCCAGTCCCGATCCCATGCGCGCCTAAAACAACGGAGCGGGCCGTCCAAGCCCGCCCCGAATTGAGCCTTCAGCGAGCTCAACTAGGGACTGGTCGAATGCAATCAGCGGTATCCCTTATCTCTGACTGCACTTAGACAAAGCGCATTATGCCACGGCGCTTCGAGGGTGTCAAGACCAAAAAATAGCCGGGTTGGAGCCTCCGCCCCCCGCAACATCCAGCGGGCTACCAGCCTCGCCTGCCGCCCCCCCCGCCTCGTCTCCCCAGCCAACTCAAGGCGCGACAAGCGCTTGACATCGGCCAGGGGCAAGTTACCATGAACGCGTCCGAAGCCGCACTGGCATGCATCCCAGAGCGGTAAGGGCTGTTTGGAGGTGCCATGATCCGACTCTACACGACCGACCGCCGCGAGAAGGTCCCGCTCGAACCCCGCACCCCCGGGCGCGTCTATCTCTACGTCTGCGGGCCCACGGTCTACGATTCATGCCACATCGGCCACGCCCGGCCGGCCGTGGTCTTCGACACCATCCGCCGGTACCTGGAGTACGCCGGCTTCACGGTAACCTTCATCAGCAACATCACGGACATCGACGACAAGATCATCGCGCGCGCCGAGGAGCTGGGGATCTCCTGCGCCGCGCTCGCGAGCCGCTATCAGGACGAGTACGAGCGCGACATGGCGCGCCTGGGCGTACGCAGCCCCACCATCCGGCCCAAAGCCACCGAGCACATCCCGGACATGATCGCGCTCGTCAAGGGACTGGAAGAGAAGGGCGTCGCCTACGCCACTCCGCGGGGCGTCTGGTTCGACGTGAGCCGCTTCGCCGACTACGGCAAGCTCTCGGGCCGCACAGCCGACGACGAGGCCACCGAGCACCGCGTCGAGCAGGATGCGGACAAGCGCAATCCCCAGGACTTCGCGCTCTGGAAGGCGTCCAAGCCGGGCGAACCCACGTGGGACTCGCCCTGGGGCCCGGGCCGTCCGGGCTGGCACATCGAGTGCTCGGCCATGAGCGCGCGTTACTGCGACTTCGACCCGGCACGCGATCCGCACCTTCTCGACATCCATGGCGGGGGCGCGGACCTGACGTTCCCGCACCACGAGAACGAGGTCGCCCAGTCCGAAGCATACACGGGGAAGACCTTTGCCAAGTACTGGATGCACAACGGCTTCATCACCGTGCCCAAGGCCCAGGACACGGACGAAGAAATCAAGATGGGCAAGAGCAAGGGCAATGCCTTCTGGCTCAAGGCGGCCTTCGAGCTCGCCGCCCCGGCCGCCCTGCGCCTCTGGATCCTCGGCACGCACTACCGGGCCCCGCTCCTCTACCGGCCCGAGCTGCTCGCGAGCGCCGAGGCCACGCTCGACCGTTTCTACAACTGCCTCGAGGGCCTCGCGCGGACGGCCGGAGAAACCGTGCCCGCGGACGCGTCAGGGCCGCTCGCCCAGGCCGTGGAGACGGCCGAACAGACCTTTCGAACAGCCATGGACGACGACTTCAACACGCCCCAGGCACTCGCCGCGCTCCACGAACTCGTGGGCGCGGCCAACACGGCTGCGGAGGGAGGCGCTGATGCCACCGATGCCGCGCGCGCCCGGATCGGGCTCCAGTCGCTCCTGGGCGTGCTCGGTCTGCCCGCCGAGCGGCCGCAAGCCGCGGGTGGCGGTGCGGACGCCTTCATCGACCTTCTCGTGGAACTGCGCCAGCACGCACGCGAGACCAAGGACTTCGAGACCGCGGACCGGATCCGCGACCGGCTGACCGACCTGGGCGTGGAGCTGAACGACCGGGGCGGCACGTCGACCTGGAAGCGGCGGTAAGGGTCCGCCGCCGGGAGCGGCTTGGGAAGCAGAGTGGGGGCGGATGGGCCCGGAGAAAGGCTCGCCCGCGATCCGGAATCCCTCTCCGCGCCGCATCACCCACGAATGGCAGCTGTCATGACCCGTCCGCTCCCCCGCATCCTCGCCACCATCCGCCAAAGCAAGGAGGCCGAAGTCGAGACGCTCCTCGCTGCCGGCAACCTGGCGGCGTATGAGGCCCGGGCCGCCGCGCGCGTCGCAGCCGACCCGCCGCGGCCGTTCGAGGCAGCAGTGCGCCGGCCGGGCCCCCTGCCCCGCGTCATCGCGGAGATCAAGAAGGCATCGCCCTCCAAGGGCGTCATCCGCGAGGACTTCGATCCATCCGCTCTCGCGGCTGCCTACGCCCGCGGCGGCGCAGCCGCCCTCTCCTGCCTGACAGATAAGCCTTTCTTCCAGGGCGATCCCGCCTTTCTCCAGCCCGTGCGCGAAGCGTCGGGGCTGCCCGTGCTCTGCAAGGATTTCCTGCTTCATCCCGCCCAGGTCTTCGACGCCTGCGCGCGCGGCGCGGACGCTGTACTCCTGATCGTGCGCATGCTCGCTACCGACCGCCTCGCCGAGCTCTACGCGCGCGCCAAGCGCCTCTCGCTCGGGGTGCTCGTGGAGGTCCACGACGAGGCCGATCTCGACAAAGCGCTCACACTCGCGCCCACGCTGATCGGCATCAACAACCGCGACCTCGATACCTTCACGGTGGACGTGGAGACCACCTTCCGGCTGCGCGAGCGCATCCCTGAGGAGACGCCGGTCGTGTGCGAGAGCGGCATCGAGACGCACGCCCAGCTCGAACGTTTGGCCGCGGCCGACATCGCAGCCGTGCTCGTAGGCGAGAGCCTCATGCGCGCGCCCGACGTGGCCGCAGCGCTGGAGCGGTTGCGGGGCGAGCCATCGGCCGAACGCGGGTGAGGCGAGAGACCGACACCACCGACCAAGGGACAACCATGCTGAAACCAGACGACAAGATGCTTCGGTTCCTGGAGTGGGAGCGGGGGATCTTCCTGCATTTCGGAATCCGCACGTTCAACGAAGAGCGCCGGGACTGGGACTACGTGGACATGCCGATCGACAGCTTCGCCCCGACCGCACTCGACTGCGGCGCGTGGGCAGCCGCCATCAAGGAGGCCGGCTTCCAATACGCTGTCATGACCGCCAAGCACCACGACGGGTTCTGTCTCTGGCCGACCGAGCACTCGGACTACTCGGTCAAGCACTGCGCCTGGCGGGACGGCAAGGGCGACGTGGTCAAGGAGTACCTGGCGGCCATGCGCGACGCCGGGATCCGGACCGGGCTCTACTACTCGCCCGCCGACCAGATCGTCTTCTCCAAAACGTTCAGCCAAAAAGAGCACAACGCCCTGATCCGCAATCATCTGCTCGAACTCTGCACCTGGTACGGACCGATCGACTACCTCTGGTTCGACAACTGCGGCTCGGACAAGTGCGTCTACGACTGGGACGGCATCACGACCGATGTCATCCGCACACACCAGCCCGAGACCGTGGTGAACAGCAACGGCGACGTGCAGTCCTGCTGGGTGGGCAACGAAGCCGGCTATGCGCCGCGGCCTTGCATGTACATCCAGGATCTCGAAGCCTACAGCGAGCACCGCGTGAGCCGGACCCTCCTCGACCGCGCCGAGGACGGCCGTTTCTGGTCCCCGGCCGAAGCCGACTGCATGCTGGACGAAGGGAGCTGGTTCTTCCGGCCGGAGGGGCGCCAGCTCCGGAGTTTGGACGTGCTCATGGGCATTTATCACTACTCGGTCGGCCGGGGCATCAACCTGCTCCTCAACATCGGTCCGGACCGTCGGGGGCTTCTGCCCGAGCCCGACCGGAGCCGGCTGCTCGCCTTTGGCGCAGAGATCGAGCGGCGGTTCTCCCGGCCGGTTGCCACCCTCGAGGACTTCACCCGCGTCGGCGACCGTTTCCGCCTTGCGCTCGAAGCGCCGGCCGAACTGTGCCACATCGTGCTCCGCGAACGGATCGACGAGGGGCAACGGATCCAGCGGTTCCGCATCAAGGCCCAGCCGTATCTCAAATCGCGCGAGGACATCCTGGTCTACGAGGGCGGGGCCGTGGGCCACAAGGCCATCGCTTCGTTCCCCACCCTGTACGCGCGCGAACTGACCGTGGAGGTCCGGGCGGCCGAGGGGCCCTACACGCTCGAGGGGATCGAGGTCTACGGCCCGCCGGCGGAAGCCGAGCAACGCTGTATGTAGCGTGTTGCGCAACCTGCACTGGCACCCAACGGGCGATCTCTCATGAAGTATTGTTCCATCTGTACGGCCATCGCAGCGATTCTCCTGCTCGCCCCGCGCGCCCGGCCCGCGGAGCCCGCGTACGATCCGCTGGCCGTGCCGGAAGCGGAGGCGCCCACACCCCTCGACCTCTCCGTGGAGGACGAACGGCGGGACCGGACGATTCCGCTGCGCGTCTACCGGCCGGCCGCGGACGCGCCCGCGCCGGTCGTGCTCTTCAGCCACGGCCTGGGCGGCTCGTGCAAGGGGGCGGCGTACCTCGGCCGTCACTGGGCGGCGCGGGGCTATGTAGCCGTCTTCCTGCAGCACCCGGGCAGCGACACCTCGGTCTGGAAAGACAAGCCCCTGGCCGAACGCATGGACGCCATGCGCAAGGCGGCGAACGCGCGCAACTTCATGCTGCGGGTCAGAGACGTACCGGCCGTGCTCGACCAGCTCGCCGCGTGGCACGAGACCGAGGATCACGCGCTCGCCGGCCGCCTCGACCTCGATTGCGTAGGCATGTCCGGCCACTCGTTCGGCGCGATCACCACCCTGGCCGTGAGCGGCCAGTCCTTCGGCCGCATCGTCTCGTTCACCGACGACCGCATCCACGCGGCCATCGCCTTCAGCCCGAGCCCGCCGAAGCGGGGCACGCCCGGGTCATGCCCACGAAGAAGAGCCGGCGCTCTTCGGCTTGGTCTTTGGCTTCTTGGACGCCTTGGCCGTGTCCGCAGCCGCTTCGGTTCCGACCGGCACGGCAAAGAGCTACGCGGTCCCTGCGAACTTCGCGCGCTCCTCCTCGGAGAAGACCTGGATCACCCCGTACGCGCCGTCGTATCCGGCCTGGCGGATGACGCGGCGTTCGCGCATGCGGCCGATGCCGTCAGCGAGAATCGCCGACCCCTTGGCGCGGATCTCCTCGAGCGGCACGGTCTCGAGGATGTCGAGCTCCGGGCCGAGCTGCGTGAGCAACGCTTCGTACGCGATCTGGACCTTCTTGCTCTTGGGGCCGACCCCGCGGATCTCGCTCACGAGCTCGGGGAGCGGAATGAAACTGCGGAACGGGTCCGCGCCCGCGGGCCGGCTCCCTTCCTCGCGGTCGGCGAGTTCGTGCACGCGGTGCATGACGCCCACGGTCACCGGCTTGCCGCAGACCGGGCAGGCCCCGTCGTGGGCCCGGGTCTCTTCGGGCGTGAGGCGCGCGGCGCACTTGCGGTGGCCGTCGAGATGGTACTTGCCTTCTTCCGGGTAAAACTCGACCGTGCCCGCATAGCCCTCGCCCGTCTCGAGCGCCCGGCGCATGGCGAAGAAGTCCACGTCCGTCTCAAAGACGCAGGCCTCCCGGCCGAGCTTCTGGGGCGAATGGGTATCCGAGTTGCTGACGAGCCGGTAGCGGTCGAGCGCGGAGAGCCGCCAGTTCATGGGCGGGTCCGACGAGAGGCCGGTCTCGAGCGCGAAGATGTGCTTGGTGAGTTCGCCGTAACAGTCTTCGATCGCGTCGAATCCCGACTTGCTGCCGAGCACCGAGAACCACGGCGTCCAGATGTGCGCGGGGATAAAGAACGTGCCATCCCCCGCTTCCAAGGCGATCTCCAGGAGGTCGCGCGAGTCCAGCCCCAGGATGGGACGTCCGTCCGAGCGCACGTTGCCGATGCGGTCGAGCGTGTCGCCGATCGCGTCCGCCTGCTCGAACCCGGGCGGGAAGATGAGGTGGTGCACCTTGCGCGTGGCGTCCGCGCGCTTGTAGATGGTGGAGATCTCGGCCTCGAGGAGGAAGCGCACGGGGCCGGCGAGCGCGGCGTCGAGTTCGTCCTCCACCGCCCGCTGGAGGTCGTCCCGCAGCCGGAAGAGACCGGGCTCGGCGGGCACGAGCTTCTCCCGCAGCTCCTCCCGCCAGGCCGGGTGGGTGAAGTCGCCCGTGGCCACTACCCGGATCCCCTTCTTGCGCGCCCACACAGCCAGGTGCTCGAGGTCGCACGCGGGGCTGGTGGCACGGGAATACTTGGAGTGAACGTGCAGATCCGCGTAAAAGGGCATACGAGCCGGGCTCCGGGCAGTGCCGTATTTCCGGTTCTGGTTGAGACGATGCCCCGAGCATACGCGCTTTTCGGGGGCGGGCAAGGGAAATCCCAAACGGCCTGCCGGCAATGATGCCTGCATGTTGTGCTGGCGCACGCATGCGTTCTAGGCTGGCATCCGGACAACGCGATCAGAGGTGCTTCACGCATTTCTCGATACCCCGCGTGTGCGCGTGGCTGCGGTCACGGTGGCTGCGGTCACGATTGAGACGGCCGAGTTCTACGCGCACCTCCTTGCAGACCTCCGCACACAAGGCACGCCGATCCCGACAAACGACATCTGGATCGCTGCGAGCGTCATGGAGCACGGGGCCCGGCTCATTACGGCCGACCCGCACTTCGCGCACGTGCCGGGGATGCTGGCCTTTTTGTCTGAGATGCGCGCTCCGCCAAGCCGATCCGCGCCGCGTTCTCGCACCCGCCAGCCGGAACGGCCGAAACGATGCGGCCCCGGAGCGGCCTTTGCGCTTCGACTCACCCTGCGGCCCGCGCTTCGCGTTCGCACAGGATCCGCATCAGCGGATCGGGACGGACGTGCCCCTTGGCCAACTGCGCGTCCGTCCATTCGGCCATGCGCCTCAGGCAGTCGTTCAGGATGACGGGCTCGTCAGCAGCGAGGTTCCGCGTCTGGTACGGATCCGCCTCCATGTCATAGAGGCTGAACGGGGCGAAGCCCGCGTAGCCGTTGTCATGCCAGGAGCGAATCATGAGGTGCGTGCGCGTGCGTACGGCCCGTTGGAGCGTGTAGAGTCCGTGGTCCCAGACCACATGCTCCCGGTCGAGGCCGTTTTCGCCCTTGAGATTCTTCCGGAAAGACGCCCCATCCCAGTCGGCAGGCAGCTCCGCCCCCAGCAAATCGCAGAGCGTGGGGCCCACGTCCAGATTGTAGAGCAAGGCGTCGTCCGCATGCCCGGGAGCGGTCACGCCCGGCCAATGCACGATCAGGGGAATCCTGTGGATGCACTCGTCCGCGCAGACGTGGTCGGTGTAGATGCCGTGTTCGCCGAATGCGTCCCCGTGATCGGCGCTCACGATGATCGCCGTGTCGTCGAGCCCGCCCGTGGCCTCCAGGGCTTCGAAAACCTGCCCGATATGATGATCGACGTAGGCGATGGCGCTATCGTAGCCCGTCACCACGTGTTCGAAGTTCTTGCGCGAGGTGATGGCGCCGGGCATGAGCGCTACCGGGCTCTTGCCGTCCCGGAACTGGCCCGTGGCCGTGAACGGACCGGGAAGGGTCTCCCGGTGCTGACGAATCGTCTCCTCGTCGGGCCAGGGCAGCGGAACGGGCGTGTCCCCCAACCGCGCGGCCCACGCTTCGTCCATCTTGTAGATGCGGTGGGCGTCCCAGTAGTTGATGTGCAGAAAGTAGTCGTCCCGATCCGCGTTGTTCTCGAGCCAGCGGAGGGCGACCTCGTTCACTTCGGGCGCCGTCTCGGCGCCGCCCTTGAGGTTGGGCGTGAAGTACTCGCTCCAGCCGCACATGAAGTAGTAGGCGCTGTGGCGGTCGGCGAAATTGGAGATGCTGATCGTGTCCAGTCCCGCCTGCCGCAGTCGGCGCGGCAGCGGCTGGTTCTCGTCCAGCGGTCCGCCGTAGTGGCTGCAGCGCAGGTGGAAGTCCGCGCCAGCGGAGTGATTCGAGACCACGCCGTTGCGGATACCGAAGCGTCCCGACGTCCAGGCCGTCCGCGATGGGAGACACGGAGAGCTCGCGCAGTAGCAGTGGTTGAAGCGCGTGCCCATGGACGCGATCCGGTCGATGTTGGGCGAGGTGGGCCGGGCATACCCGTAGCAGCCCAGATGATCCGGCCGC
>CAZBZG010000157.1:0-10828 GCA_964496245.1 uncultured Planctomycetaceae bacterium
CTCCATCAAATCCTCAACAACTAGTAAGAATCCAACCGTTCTTTGGCCCCATAGCAAGAAGGGCTACATCCTGGGCGCGGCCGCCTACACCCTGGGCGCCAACGGCCCCTATCGCCGGGACCTGGCCCTGGCAGCCGAGCCGCTGCTGATCGAGTTCGCCCGGGAGGTGGAGGAGACCCTGGTGCTCGCCGGGATCAGTCACAGCCGCTGGATCACCCTGTGCGAGGTGGACGGCCAGCAGAGCATCCAGGTCCGACCCGAGGTCGTTTCAAGTCACGACACGCCCTACACCACGGCCACGGGCCGCGTCTGCCTGGCCTTTCTGTCAGACGACGAGCTGGCCGCGGTGCTCGCGCGGTACGGGCTTCCTACGGAAGAACGCTGGCCCGGGGTCACCACGCGCGAGAGCTTGAACGGTGCGCTCGCGCGCATCCGCAGCGAGGCGTTCGCCACGCGACGCAGCGACGGCACCATGGCGCTGGCCGTGCCCGTCTTGGAGGAGGGCAGGGCGGTGGCCGCGCTCGGCTCGCCCCTGCCGCACTTCCGGTACAAGGGCGCGCACAAGAAGCGATTGATCGCAGGTCTGCGCCGGACGGCGCAAGCCATTGCCGAGCGCCTGCAGGCAAAAGACGGATGACACCGAGACGCAAGGCGCGAGGTCGGCAGTCCTTTTCTGTCGAGCGCCGGGCGTTCTGATCAGGTGATGTATGGAACCGAAAGGAGCGAACATGCGGTCCTCGGAAGTGAAGGCTTGCGCGCGGGAGCAAGGCGCAGATCTCATCGGCATCGCGAGCATGGACCGGTTCGCGGACGTACCCCCGGAGAAGCATCCGGCGAATATCTTCCCCGAGGCCGCCTCGGTGATCGTCCTCGGGCGGCGCGTGCTGCGGGGGAGCATCCGGGGCGTGGAGGAGGGCACGAGCTTCTCGAGCACCTACGGCATGTTCGGTTACCGGTGGCTTGAGGACAATTTCCTCGCCCAGACCACCTACGATCTCACGATCTGGATCGAGGAGCAGGGCTTCGAGGCGGTGCCGCTTTTTGGGTACTTCGAGGAGGGCATGCCCCGCGGCGTAGCGGTCGAAACGGGCAAGCCCCAGCCGAACGTGATCCTGGACATCGAGCATGCAGCCCAGGCCGCAGGGCTGGGCGAAATCGGATTCGGCGGGTTCTTTCTCACGCCCCAGTACGGCACGCGCCAGCGCCTGGCCATGATTCTCACGGATGCGCCGCTCGATGCCGATCCGGTCTTCACGCCGTCGATCTGCGCTGACTGCCGGGCGTGTGTTGCCGCCTGCCCGCTCGATGCCATCGACGCGGGAAAGACGGAGGCGCGCGGTGTCGCCGGCCATGCGCGAGATGTGGCGGCCGTGGACCTGGACATCTGCCGGTCGTGTCCCAATGGCGCCATGCTCGGGCCCGGCCGGGGCGCGCGGCCCGACCGCATCGCTGCCGCCTGTGGCCGCGCGTGCCTCGTGCAGCTGGAGAAGGCCGGGAAGTGCGGCAATGCCTTCGCCAACGCGTTCCGCAAGCGGTTGCCCTGGGCGCTCGACAGCCTGCGTCGGCCCGTGACGGTCGAGAGCGTGTCGTCAGCTGCCGACACCGGCTGCGACAAGAAGGTGGACCCCATCGGCCAGGCGCGCTGAGGCGCTGTCTTACGGCTTCGAGTTGCGACCGAACGAGGAGGAGAAACGCATGTCCCTGACCGCCGCCCAAGTCAAGCAGGCCGCGCGCAACGCCGGGTGCGGCGATGTCGGCATCGCCAACATCGAGCGGTTCGAGAATGCGCCCCCGCGCATGCACCCGAAGAACATCTTCCCGGACTGCCGGTCGGTCATCACCATCGTGCAGCCGTTCTCCCGCGGATCGTACCGCGGCATCACCGAAGGCACGCACTGGGCCAACTACACCTTCTACAGCTACAACCGGCTGAACACCCTCTTCCGGCCGGCCGTGACGTACCGGACGGCCTGCTTCCTGGAGGATCACGGGTGGGAGGCCGTGCCCGTCTACCCGGGCGTGCCCGAACGGACCGGCCGTCGGTCGCCCGTGCGGTCCGACCGGCCCGCGCCCGAGGTCAACATCCAGGTGCGCATCGCAGCCGTGGCCTGCGGACTGGGCGAACTGGGTTGGTCCAAGGTCTTCATCCATCCACACTTCGGCCCGCGTGTGCGCATCGGAACGATTCTGACCGACGCCGCACTCGAGCCCGACCCGCTCGTGGAGCCTGGAACCCTTTGCAATCGGTGCATGCTCTGCGCCAAGCACTGCCCTGGCGGGGCCATTCCCAAGCCCGGCGACCGCCCGCCCATCCGCATCCAGATCGAGGACAAGACCTACGAGTGGGGCGACGTGCACATGGGCCGGTGCACGCTCACGCACCACGGCATGAACTACGAAGCCAGTCCGTTCCTCAAGCGGGATTTCCCCGGACTGCGGCTGAACGTGCGGGACACGAACATGAGCGAAGAGGCCGCCTACCGGCTCTGCTATCCCATGGCGGATGCCAAGTGGATGCCGTCGGACGAGTTCCCGAGCAATGCGGTCATCGAGTACTACAACCAGATCAAGAGTCACACCGGATACTTCGCCGTGTGCGGGGCCAAGGGATGCATCCGCGCCTGCATGGACAGCCTGGAGCGGCGCGAGGCCATCGATCAGCACGCCTTTCCCACCCGCGTCTTCGCCCGGCCGCACTGGCAGCTGCCGCCGCCCGAGGACGATGAATGCGGCGGCATTGCCGAGGGCAAGGTTCCCGAAGCCTTCAACCAGCCCGATCCCGCGCCCGGCGCGTGGCAGTGACGCGCCCAGCTTGCGTCCATCGCCTCTCTCTGAACCTGGGAACGCCGCGCTCCGGCCCGGCACCAGCCGTTCTGGCCGAGCTGGAGCTCGGCGCTCCCAAGGCGCTTCTGGTGTGACGCTCCGCTTGCCTTCATGCTTTGCGGGTTTGCGTCTGACGAAGCGAAGGGGGTTGCCAGCCGGAAGCCCCGCGGTTAGACTCGCGTTGCGCTGTTTTTCCACCTGAGGAGAGCCCCTGTGCCCGGAGGCAGGGACCGTCGCCGCGCGTTTCGGCTGGACACCGGATTCCCCGGCAAGATCTCCTTGCGCGGCGAGACCGGCTTTGGTGCGGCCGAGCGCGGGTGCTTCATCTGCAACATGTCCGAGAGTGGGTGCAAGGCAGCGATCGAAGGCGCGACAGCCGAGGATTACGACGAGGGCAGGGACGTCCTGGTCGTGCTTTACGGCCGCCAGCCCCTTGCCCTGACCGGCCGCGTGGCGCGTCTCGCCGAGACGGTCGATGGGTGGGGCGTATCCGTGGGCGTGGCCTTCGAGGGGCTGGACCGGGCCAAGCGCCATGAGATCCGCGTCCTGCTCGGCTCGGCCAACCCGCATATCGAGCGCCGGTCGTCGCAGGGCTACCGGTCCCGCCGCTGGCGCAAGCAGGTCCAGAAGGCGGCGATCACGGCCGCGGCTCTGGTCGCAGGGTTTGCCGCCGTACTGGTCGTCAAGCAGATCCCGGGTGCGGTCGAACGCCAGGCTTCCCAGCTCCGGCAGCGTTTCGTGCGCCTGATACAGGAGGAATGGCAGAGCATGGATCCCCGGGAGCGGCAGGCCGTGCTGGACGACATGGCCCGGGACGAGCCGGGCGCCTACCGCCGCATGATCGACAGCCTGAGCGAGGAGGAGAAGCGGGCCGTGTACGATTCTCTCACCGACGAGGAGAAGGCCCGCGTTCGGGAGCTCTACGAGGAGTCGGAGCGTTAGCCGCGTCCGTTCGTCCGCCCATGGATCCCATCAACGACCCCCACCGCACCTCTGAGGAACGCCTGAACGCCGCGCGTGCGTTGCGGGATACGTCTGCGCCCGACCTGCGGGCGGTGTGCGAGGTGGATCTGCACATTCACAGCTTCTGCTCGGACGGCTATCATGCGCCGGCCGGACGCGTGTTCGAAGCCTGGCGGCGGCGGATGAAAGCCATCTCCCTGACCGATCACGACAATTTCGATGGGGTTGCCGAGGCGATCGAAGCCGGCCGGATCTTCGGCATCGACGTGGTGCCGGGGATCGAATTCTACACCGACCGCCCCGGCGTGGAGATCATCGCGTACTGGCCGCTCGTGGATCGCTTTCTCGCCTGGCTCGAAGCGGACGGCGGGCGGGAAGTGATCGAACCCATCCGCGCGGCCAAAGGGAAGCAGCTCGCCGACATGGTGGAACGCGTGCCCGCCTGCATGGCGCGTCGCGGTCTCGAAGCCGAGATCACGCCGGAGGACATCGAGACCTTTGTGCGCAACGGCATCTCCACCAAGGGCGACATCTCGGTCATCCTGTGGCAGAAGTACGGGCCCCAGCTCGCCGCGCGCGGCATCGCCGCCGACGTCAAGGAGGTCCAGGCCACGTACACCACGCAGGACGACGAGCTGAACGTGCCGCTCGAGATCGATCTCGACCTCTCGCCCGAAGCCTTTGTCCGCCGCGTGCGCGCCTGGGGCGGGCTGCCGGGGATCAGCCATCCGACCGAGCTGCGCAAGAAGGAAGGCCTGGACAACGCTGCGCTCGAAGCGGTCGTCGAGGCGCTCGGCGCCCTCGGGCTCCAGTGCCTGGAGGTGGACGGGTGGCGCAACAGCACCTGCCCGGAGACAGGATGTCCGCAGACCGAGGTGTTCGTGGAGATCCTGGAGGCATACAACCGCCGCCATCCCGAGCGCCCGGGGTTGCTTCCCACGAACGGCTCGGACGACCACAATCAGCCCGGCGAGGGCCTGGCCCTCGGCTGCGGCAAGGACGACAATCTGCGCCCCGCCTACGGCTCCATGGCCCGCGTGGAGGCGCTGCAAGAGCGGGCCCGGTTGCTCGCGGAAAGAGACGGACCCCATCCAGCCGCTCGTGCGGACCGAAGCGCGAACGGAAGGAGTGTATGAAGATCAGAGATGTGGACATTTCGAATGTAGCGGCTGTCTGCCGGGCGCTGGGCGTGGAGACCGTGCCCGAGGAGTGGCAGTCCACGTGGCACCGGTCGGCGGCGTCGTTCCAGCCGGGCGCGGTCTTCTTCCTGCAGGAGGTGTTCGTACGCGAGGCGTGTGCGTGGCTCGTCATGGAGGAGGAGGTGCGGCAAGCCTTCCTCCAGGCGCTGGACCTCGTTGCGGGTCGTCCTGCACTCGAACGCCTGGCGTGGCACAGCCACTGGCTGCTCTTCGCGAGCGGCGAGCCGCAGCAACCCGGGTCCTGGCCCATGATCCCCGAGACGGCCCATCCGGCGGCGCCCATGTTCTATGCGCTGGTCTTCCTGTCTGGTGTGGAAGCTGTGCGCGAACGCCACCGGGCGCGCGGGATTGCGGAGGACGTCACGCGCGACACCCTCTCCGACCTGGCGCTCTGGGTGCGGGAGCACAAGACCCACGCCGGTGTCTGGGGCCTGCGCCAGAAGAGCTGGCTCGTCCACCACTTTACGGGCGACCTCTTCAAGCTGGGCCGGCTCCAGTTCCTGCCGGGCGTCTTCGACCACCCCTTTCGGGCGTTTCGCAAGAAACAGGACGGGGCGGTCCGGCTCCTGGCCGAGGCCGGCCGGCGGTTCCGCGCGGACGGCGAGTTCGCCAGTGCCGACCGCGGCCGGGAGGCGGAGGCGGCCGACAACTGGACCTCCAGCCTGAAGATCACCCCGGATACGATCCGCGGTTACCCGGCCGATCCCCGGGGATGGGTCTGCCGCGAACCGGTCGAACTGCCGGCAGCGGAGTGGCTGCCCGTGCTCGCGCCCGGCGATGCCGTGCTCACCGTGCACATCCCGGCCACCGGGCCCATGAAGCACGCCGATTGCGGCGCGTCCTTCAAGTGCGCGGTCCGCTTTTTTGCCGAGCACTTCCCGGAGCGTGTGTATCCGGCGTTCACCTGCAACTCATGGCTGCTCGATCCGCAGCTCGAGACCGTGCTGCCTGAACAGAGCAACATCGTCCGGTTCCTGCGGGAGTGGTACCTCCATCCGGTCGAGAACGCCACGGACGCCCAGACCATCGAGCGCGTCTTCGGCTTCGGCGTCACGTCCATCGACCCCGCGACCGCGCCCCAGGAGACGTCCCTGCAGCGGGCGATCGCGGGCCACATGCGCGACGGCGGCCGCTGGCGCAACAGTGGCGGCGTCATCTTTGCGGCGGATCTCAAGTGGGGTGGCGAAGTCTACCGCGGATCTGCGGGATCGTGAGTGGGCGGCGCGGGGCAGGGGAGACGGCTGGCATGCCCTATGTCGGACGCGGCGGCGAGAAGCTGGCCTGGGCGCTCGACCACTTCGAGGTGGACGTCGCGGGGCGGGTCTGCTGTGATCTGGGGAGCCACGTGGGCGGCTTCGTGGACGCGTTGCTTCAGGCCGGGGCTGCGCGCGTGTATGCGGTGGACACGTCCTACGGCACGCTCGCGTGGACCTTGCGCAACGACCCGCGTGTCGAGGTGCGCGAACGCACGAACGCCCTGCACGTGACGCTTCCCGAAACGGTGGACCTCGTCACTTCGGACGTGGGCTGGACCCGGCAGGAGAAGGTCCTGCCGCGTGCGACGGGTCTGTTGCAGCCCGGTGGATCGGTGTTGAGCCTGGTGAAGCCGCAGTACGAGGCAAAACGGGCAGAACTCGTGGCAGGGGAGGGGCGCGTGCGGGAGGAGGCGCTGGACCGGATTCTGGCCGGGGTCTCGCAGGCAGCCGCGGCCCAGGGGCTGCCGGTGCGCGGGCCGGCGCGCACGCCGTTCGTGGGGGGGAAGGGTCGCAATCCCGAGTACTTTCTGCTGCTGGGGCCTGCGCGGGAGGAGTGAGGCCGGTGCGTCCGGTGGACGTGGCCGCGGCCAGTTCAGAAACCTTCCATGGGATCGGTGGCGAGCACGTGCGCGGGCGCGACCACGTGGAGGCTCTTGCTTTTGGCGAGATCCACCCGCCGTGGCGAACAGGGCTGGCCGTCGGCGTCGTAGAGCACGGTGACCACGGGCCGTGTGAACTGGTCGACGTGCGCGGCGATCACGCGGGCCCGCTCGCCGCTGTTCAGCCGGACCCAGCTGCCCACGGGAAAGAGCGAGATGGCCGACAGCAGATTGCGCGCGTAGCGGCTGTCGAGTTTGCGGGAGCTCGCCATGCGCAGCACCTCTTCGATGGCCTGGTAGGGCAGGCGGCCCTGCGGCCGGAAGGGGCGCCGGGCGACTTGGGCGTGGAAGACGTCGGCGATGGCCACGATCTTGGCGTAGTCGTGGATCCCGCGGGACCTGCGGCCGTGGGGATAGCCCGAGCCGTCGAGGCGCTCGTGCGACTGGTAGCCCACGAGCGGGGCCACTTTGGGCAGGAAGTGAATCGTCTGCAGCCGGTCGATGCCGTAGATGGTATGGCGCATGATTTCGAGATGCTCTTCGTCGCTGAGCGCGCCCTTTTTGAAGCGGATGCGGGCGGGCACGGCGAGCATGCCGATGTCCGAGAGCAAGGCCCCGTAGCCTACCTCGGTCACCTGCTTGGAGCTGAAGCCGGCTGCGGCCGCGATGTTGACCGCGATGATGCTGACGTTGACGGCGTGATGCGGCAGGTAATCCTCGTCCCGGCTAAGCATGTAGACGGTCGAGAGCAGCAGCTCGCGATCCGCGATCAGGGCGGCGATGGTCTGGTCGAGCATGGCCAGGATGAGGCGGCCGTTTACCACGGCGCGGTCGCTCAGGCTCTGGTAGATGCGAACCGTCTGGGCGATCAGATTCTGGTACAGCTGGACGTAGTACGTCTTGGTCTTGTCCTCGCGCGTGCTGAATGCGTCCACGAAGCGCGCGAAGCGCATGAGGGCTTCGGAGTGGTTCTCCGGGTGTACCCTGGTGGCGCCCACGGTCTCGAGCTGTTCGATCATCTGATCGATCGTCTTGACCGTGAGCTCGGACGGCTGCTCCACCAGGTCGGTCTGTGCGAACTGGACTTGGGGGGGCGTGCTCTTGCGCCGCTCCCGCTGGAGCTCGACCCGCACCCGCCGGAGCCGCTCCTCGTGAGTGGCTTCGGGCGCGCGCCGCACGTAGACCTCGCGGATGCGGCGGCGGGCCAGGCGTTCCAGCGTGGAGTCGGTGAGACGGGCGCCCTTGGTGAGCAGGAGGCTTCCGTCGGCCGTGTAGATGTCGAACCCGAGTTGCATGCCGGGCCGGATTTTGGAGAGGCTGAGGGGTTCGAACTGGGCCTGCCGGATCAGGGTCTGGGGGGTCTCGCCCGGGGCGAGCACGGCGACCTTGTGGAAGCCGTTTTCCGTGAGGGTCCGGATGCCCGCGGCTGTGATGGGCTCGCCCTCGGCAAAGAAACGGGAGCCGGTCTCCGGATCGTAGACCGCCCGCTCGGACCGGGGCACGGGGGCGAGTTCGGTTGTGTCCACAACGTCCATGCGTCCTGCCTGCTGCAGCCAGGCCGGGGTGGAGAGCGCCGGGCGATCTCCGCGGGGCTGTGCCGGCCAACATTGTACACGGATGCTGCAGAGGCGACAACCAGCACCGCGGAAAAATCGCGCCGATGGCCCCCTGGGTTCATTCAGCCAAGGCGCGGGGTGTCATGGCCTTCTCACGCAGGAGCCAGAGGCTTGCGTCCCGTACCTGCCTGTGGTAGACTGCAGATGGAACAGACGAACGTGGGGGCGATCCGGTATCGACTGGGTGGCCGACGTTGGGACTGCGTGCCGAGGTTGATCGGTTGGCCTCGTAAAAAGCCGATCACACTAAGAACTGCCGAGCATGACTATGCTCTCGCTGCCTAACTGAATGGGCGGCCGTGTTCCCTCCGACGCCGATAGGGGGTGAACACGCCGACATCGGCTGGGTCGCAGCCAGGCCTGCCCGGGTCGTGTTGCGACCGAGAGCAAAGCCGGGCTGGCGCGGCGAGGTTTGTTGGCGAGCCGACCCGCGCGAGACGCACTCGCCGACTGCGCACGGAGATGTCCCTCCAGACACCATCGCAGGACGCGGGTTCGATTCCCGCCGCCTCCACCACGATCTACGAGAGCAATCGCTCTCTCAACGACAGACGCCCCGAGGAAATCTCCTCGGGGTTCTTCGTTTTCTGGCCCTATAACCCTATGGTGTAGAGCTTTTTAGAAATGTGCGGGCCTTCTGGTTGCACACCCTTGCGGGACGCCCTCGCAGGCCGGGCTACCTCCAAAACCGGCCCGAGAGGCCCCAAAACCTCTCGAACTCTCGAAAGTTGCAGGACGTGTGAATACGCCCGTCCTGCAACAGAAGGGGCTGATATAGAACGTTTTATGGGTTTCGCCCTTGCAGGACGTAGATACGGTTTGAAAACGCAGTTCCTGTTTTCGAGAGCGAGAGGGAATCGAACGGGTCTATTTTCGCGGATTGCTTGACAGGTCGGAGGGTGTTCGCATTGATGCATCCGGCCACTGCAATCCTGTAAGATCCTTGCCGATATACATATGGCGAAATAGTGGGCGGCGTGTACACCGTTGCAGGACGTGGTTGCCTTGCAGGACGGGGTTGCAGGACGGGCGGGCGTGGGCTTCGCGGGCAGCGTGGGCGTGTGTAACATTTTTCACGTCCTGCAAGAACTATCTTCGCATCCGTGCGCAAGGAACATAGCGCAAATGGTTTGATACGACATTAGCTCGTGTCCCCGACGCAACGCCTGAACCGGGTTATGAACTATAAGCTGCGCGGAATGTCTCCTCCTGCTCCCCCCACACCGCTGGCACATCCATGTTTAGGAGCGCATGGAGCGACACATCCGGCTCACGGCCGTCCAGCGCCGCTTCGACGATCCGGGGGGATATACAGCCCAGCCGGAGAATCCGGCGGACGAGCGAGGCGTCTACGCCGAAATTGTCGGCGAGGGCCTGGGCGTTGGGGAAGTCGCCGGAGTCGATTGCGCACTGCCAAACGTAGGCGCGGGCCAGTGCAACGACCAGCGGTGACGGCTCGTTATCGTCGTGAGGGGTATCCGGCTCAATAATGACCTTCCGGCCGGACCTCTTGCGCAATTCCATGGGCACGAATATGCGGATTGTGTCGCCTCGATCCTCCACAATTCGGCCGTCGTCACACGTTATGGTGTCGCCCTTCATGATGCTGCCTTTCGTATGGTGCCGGACTTCTGTGAACACCCGACCGTCAATTCAGCCATCAGCCCGGTCACCCCGTTTGATTTCAGCGTCATGTCGATGCCGCCGGTGCCCACTGCTATACTTTCGAAGAGCAAGCCGACAATTCGTGCCTGTTCGACCGGGAACAAGTGCTCCCACACCGCGTCAACATTCTGGAAGGCACGCCGCACGTCTCCTTCGGTCAGATTCGCTTCGACAACAGCGTCAGCACGGGCCGTGTGAGCAACGATCTCCGGCTGCTGCAAAATGGCGCGCAGCTGTCGCATCACGGTCTCCTCGGCCTTGGCTGCGGAGACCCGGCGCACCGGGCAGTCTTCCTTGAGCCGTTTGTCCATGTTGATGCAGACGTAGTACCTGTATTTCTTGCCGTTCTTCTTGGTCCAGCCAGGCCGCATGGAGCAGCCGCAATGGCCGCACCGGATGATGCCCTTGAGCATAGCGGGGGTGGTGAAGCGGGTTGCAGCTGCCCGATCCTTGGTATTCTTCGCCAAGATAGCGTGGACCTTATCCCATGTGGCCTGGTCAATGAGTGCCGGGTGCTCGCCGTTGTATGTTTGACCCTTATGCGCCACCTTGCCGATGTATTTGACGTTATTCAGCATCCTGTAGATGTGGGATTTATTGATGGGCAGGCCTTTGCCGATATCTTTATTATCGTAGTTGTTGAAGAAAATGATCTTATCGAAGCTCTCCTGGGCCACCAAGGTGCGCACGGGACCCATCCCATCCTT
>CAZBZG010000158.1:0-10692 GCA_964496245.1 uncultured Planctomycetaceae bacterium
GATTCTGCATCGGGGGTGAGGGCGGGGGGGCACGACCTCCCCTGGCCCCATGTCCCTTTGCGGGGAGCGAAAAACGCTTCCCTCATGCTACCGGTGTTCGCTATAATGTCGGCCATGCGGCGATCGAGGAGTCCCTCATGAGCGCGACGGTCAAGAAGGATGAAGTGAGACGGATCTTGGCGGAGCTTCCGGACGATGCCACATGGGACGATCTGATCCATCAGATCTACGTTGTCGAATGTGTGGAGAAGGGTCTCGCGGACTGCGAAGCGGGGCGGACAACCTCCCATGAGGACGTGAAGCGCAAGCTTGATCTTTCGGAATGAAGCTTGTCTGGAGCGAATCGGCAGAGGGCCAAGTCCTGGCGATCCGGCAGTACTACGCCGCCTATTCTCCGGCGTATGCGCACGTCATCTGTCAGAAGATCAGCGCCCGCGTAGAGCAGTTGGTGGAGTTCCCTCTGTCCGGTAGGATGGTGCCTGAATACGGACAGGACCAGGTCAGAGAAGCGATCGTACCTCCCTATCGCGTGCTCTACCACGTCCAGCCACACCAATTGGAGATTCTCGCTGTTGTGCATAGGCGGCAGGATCTTGGGGAAGGTTGAATTGCCCGGTCACATGCCCGACCGCTCGCTCGCCCACATCGCCTACGTGGTCCAGGACATGGACCGCGCGCTCAAGCGGTTTCGCAAGGAAGGCGCCGAGATCCTCGTCCCGCCCACGCAGGACCCGGTGCAGGAAGCCACGGTCGCGCTGCTCGAGATCGACGGCGGGGTAAAGCTGGAGCTCGTGGCCCCGCTGCCGGACGGCACCGGCCCCATGCGCGCGCGGCTCGAACGCGGAGGCGGGCTCGACCATCTCTGCTACGTCGTGGACGCGCTCGACGACGCGCTCGCAGCCGAAGAGGCGGCCGGCGCTCTCGTGGTGCGCGCACCCAGCTTCGCCCGCGCCTTCGGACGGCACGTCGCCTTTGTGCAGCGCCGCAGCGGCCTCGTGCTGGAGCTCATGACACGCGAGGAGACCACGCCCGATGGCGAGCGGGACTGAACGTTCCTACGACGAGGCCTGTGCGTGGCTCGCAGAACACTACCCCGCCTGTGCGCGCGGGTTCCTCTTCCAGACCGCGCCCGCGCTTCGCCACGCGCTCGAACCCACGGCCCGAAAGGTGTTCGATTTGCACGCACGGACCTGCGCCGGCGATCCGGACCGACAGCGCCAGTGCCTCGAAGCGCTGATCGCCATGACCGTGGACTTTCTGCGCCTCCAGGGGCGCTTCCGCAAGACCGGACGCTACGCCCGCGCGACCAGCGGTGAACTCAAGGAGGCGGTGTACTTCGACCGCGCGACCATGGAGGAGGGGTACCTCGACGCGCTCTTCTTGAGCTACGCGTTCTGGCCCAACCAGGTCCGGCTCCACCAGTACTTCCTCGACGCGTTCGCGCCACTCGTCGCGCCCGAGAGCCGCGTGCTCGAGGTGGGAACGGGCACGGGTCTGGCCGCGCACGCGCTGCTTGCAGCCGCGGCGCCAGCGTCCTACACGGGCGTGGACGTGAGCCCGTTCAGCCTGGCCTACGCGCGCGCGGTCGTCGGCCTCCTCCCGGCCGGGCGGACGGCTGTGGAGTGGGTCCAGGGAGAACTGGGCAACGTCGACGCGCCCGTGCCCGACGCGCTCGCGGGCGGGTCGTTCGAGGCGGCGGTCTGCGGCGAGGTGCTCGAACACGTGGACCGGCCGGACGCGCTCCTCCATGCGCTCAGGACCGCGCTCGCGCCCGGCGGCCGGCTGTTTCTCACGACCTGCGCCAACATGGAGGCTGCGGACCACGTCTTCCTCTTCGCATCGGTGGATGCGATCCGCGCCTGTCTGCAGGCAGCGGGACTGACGGTCGCGGACGAATGCGTCCTGCCCGTGCCCGGCTTCGAAGCCGAAGAACGAACGCCCGTGAACTACGCATGCATCCTGCACGAGGAGAACGCATGAGCGATCCGCTTTTCGCGGTCTTTGCCGAGACCCTGGAGGTGCCGGCCGGAACCCTGACCGACGATTCCACGCCGGACAACACCCGGCAGTGGGACTCGCTCAAGGCCATGGACCTGGTCTCCGCCCTGGAGGACGCGTTCGACGTGGCGTTCACGACCCCTGAGATCATGCAGATGCAGAGCATCGGCCACGCGCGCCGCATTCTCAAGCAGAAGGGCGTGGAGAACGTATGACGTCGATCCTCACGGATCCGCGCAGCGCAGCCGCGCTCCGGCGCGCCTGGCGGCGTCTCGGTCGGCAGACGGACGCGGCCGGTGCACCGCTCTCGATCGGCCTGGCTGCGAGCTTCACGATCGAGCCCCTCGCGCCCCTGGTCGGCGCATTGCTCGCGGACGCCGGCTTCGCGCCGGCCGTGCATCCAGCCCCCCACAACCAGCTCCTCCAGGTCTGCGCAGATCCGGCGGCCGCGCTGGGGGAAGCGCCGGACGCGCTCGTGCTGCTCTGGCAGATCCAGGACCTCCTGCGCGAGGACCTCGGCGCGTTCCTCGCGGGCGACGATGCAGCGCTCCCTGCGGCCGCAGCCAAGACGGACGACCTGGCGGCCGCCGTCCGCCGCTTGCGCGCCCGCACGCCCGCCACGCTCGTCACCAGCCTGCCCTCGTTTCCGTGCCACCCGTGTCTGCGCCCGGCTGCGCCGCTGGACAGCCTGCGCGCGGCCGCCTTCTTCCGCACCATCACGGCCCGGTGGCAAGACGGCCTGCAGAAGACGGATCCCGTGCACGTCTTGGACCTGGACGCGCTCGAGCGCGAGGTCGGGAGCCGGGAGAGCCGGGACGCGCGCAAGGCCTACCTCTACCGCCAGCCGTTCAGCGACGCGTTCCTGGTGCGCCTGGCGCGCGAACTGGCCCACTGGATCGCGCGCGCCCACCAGCCGCCCAAAAAGTGCGCGGTGCTCGACTGCGACGACACGCTCTGGGGCGGGGTCGTGGGCGAGGACGGCCTCGCGGGCATCGCCCTGGGCGACGCCTTCCCGGGCCGGGCATATGCCGAGTTCCAGGAGTGGCTCCTCCATTGGCACAACCGCGGCGTGCTCCTGGCCCTGGCCAGCAAGAACAACGAAGCCGACGTGTGGGAGGTCTTCGACAAGCACGACGCCATGCGTCTGCAGCGCGCGCACCTGGCGGCCTGGCGCATCGATTGGCGGCCCAAGGACGTGAGCCTCCCCGAACTCGCGGCCGAGCTCAACCTCGACCTGGAGAGCTTCGTGCTCTTCGACGACAATCCCGTGGAGATCGACCGCGTGCGACGGGCGCATCCGCAGGTGGCGTGCGTCCAGCTTCCCACAGACCCGGCCCGGCTCCTGGCGACCGTGCAGGCGGCCGCCCCGTTCGAGCGGCTCGGCACGGTCACGGACGAGGATGCAGGGCGCACGCGGATGATGGCCGAAGAGCGCGAGCGCCAAGCCCTCCGCCAGACCCTGACCGAAACCGAATACCTGGCCACGCTCCAGGTCGAGGTGCTGCCGTTCGAAGCCGAGGCCGAGCACATGGAGCGCGTGGCGCAGCTTATCAACAAGACCAACCAGTTCAACCTGACCACGCACCGCCGCACGCGCGAACAGGTGCAGGCGCTCGCAGCCGCCTCCGACTGGCGCGTGCTCGCCGCGCGCGTGCGCGACCGCTTCGGCGACTACGGGATCACGTCCGTGGCGCTGATCAAGCTGGCGGAAGAGACCGCGCAGCTCGACACCTTCCTCCTGAGCTGCCGGGTGCTCGGCCGCGGCGTAGAGACGTCCTTCCTCGCAGCTGTGGCTGCTGCCGCCGCGGACGCGGGCGCCGCGCGCATGCAGGCGTGGTTCCTGCCCACGGACAAGAACGCCCCAGCGCAGACCTTCCTCCCGGACCACGGCTTCCAGCAGGCGCCCGACGGCAGCTGGTGGGCGGATGTCACTCCTCTATCCGCTCCGGCTCCGCCCGCGCCTCCCGCTGCGCCGCGCGGATCTCCTCGCGCAGGAGGCGGGCCACGGTCTCCAGAAACGGAAGATGCCAGCGCGTGATCAGGTGCGCGTGATCCCCGAATGCGGAGTGCTCCTGCAGCTCCGGCGTGCGGATCGTGCGCAAGTCCCGGAACCGCCAGCCGTGACGGCGGCACACGGCCTCCATGGCCCGGTAGTAGGGCTCGTACCTGGGCCGCAGGAAACGCTCGTACTCGGGGTTGCTCGGCAGGATGACGAGCTGTACGACCGCCCCCAGACGGTCGGCCCGGTCCAGGGCCTGGATCATGGGGTAGCGCTCCTCCTCGGCCGCAGTCGCGGGATGGTCGCTCGCGAGCTGCAGAAACGCGGCCGTGTATTCCGGCGGCGGAGCAGCGTTCTCCAGATCCTCGTATTCGAAGCACCGCACCACGAGCCACCGCTGGACCGCGGGCCACAGGAACTGGCTGCCGTACGGGCCGAAGGCGGTGATGAGATGGCGCGCGTCGCCCGTGGCCAGGTACGCGGCCTGGCGCTTCCAGAAAGCGACCAGATTGGCTTCGGGCAGCTGCCTGCGCGGGACGATGCGGGCGAACCACCTGTCCACGTACTGCCGGAGGTACTCCCGCAGCAATGCGGGGTCGCCGAGCAGGCTCTCGCGGCTGCGAACGGACCCGCGGAACGCGCGGTGCCGGTCGGCCTGCTCGTAGGGCAGCGCCAGGAGATACGCGTCGAGCGTTCCCTTGGGCGCCTCCTCGTCCTCCGCTCGTTTCGCAGGGACGGGCGCGCCATGCGACGCCTCGCGGGCTTGGAAGCGGCCGAAGAGCAGGAGCGAGATGTCCTCGAGAACCACGATCTGCCGGGGCGGGGTCTGGGTCTCATTGAGAAACTGCACAACGGTCTCGGGCCGGCTCTCGGGCGAGAGCACGGCGCCGGGCACGTTCAGGAGATCCATGTCGATGATGTTCGACGCCAGACACTCGTGGCGCACGAGCAGCACGCTCTCGGGACCGATGCGACTGTAGAACTCTTTCGTGCGCAGCGTGGCCATGGGAAAGAAGTCGCGCGCCGGCGGCGCATACACGAGGCAGGCCAGGTAGACCGGGCCGGCCAGGAAGGCGAACACGGCGGCGAACAGGATGCCGTACCTAGAACCGGAAGTAGATGAACGCATTGGTCGTGGCTCCGCGGTTGAAGAGGATGAGGAGCAGCATACACTGGGCGGTCACGAAATAGACCCACTTGGGAAACCGGCGTCTTGTCGTATGGCGACCGGCGAGCAGCACGGCCAGGTGCAGCGCGAACACCACGCCCCAGTATTGGATCCAGTAGAGGTTGCGCTGGAAGCTCGCGAGCGCGGGGCTCCAGTTGGCGAACATGGCCTGCGTGATCTGCCAGGCCTGGCCGAAGGATCCGCTTCGGAAGAAGACGAACGAGTAGGTCATGAGAAGCAGCGTGAGGAGGCGCACGCATCCGCGCCCCAGCGTGGCCGCACGCGCGCCGGCGCCGGCCAGGCGTTCGAGCAGGCGGCGGAAGAGGAGGTGATCGATCAGAAGGTAGACGCCCTGGATGAGCCCGAAGACGAGGAACTGCCACCCCGCCCCGTGCCAGAATCCCACGAGCACCATGGTGATCACCACGCTGCGCAGCGCAACCCAGTGCTGCCGCAATTGGCTGCTGCCGCGCTTGCGGCTTCGGCGGCCGGCGAGCGAGAGCGGCATGTAGAGGTAGTCGCGGAACCAGCGGGAGAGCGAGATGTTCCACCGCCGCCAGAAATCCCGGAAGCCCAGCGCGAGATACGGATAGTAGAAGTTGAGCGGCAGCCGAAACCCCATGAGCAGCGCCAGGCCGATGGCGATGTCGCTGTAGCCGGAGAAGTCGGCATAGAGCTGGGCCGCATAGGCCAGCAGGTAGAGCCAGCAGGTGTGCGCGTGGAAGAGATGATAGTCCTCCAGCTGGAAGAAGTAGTCCACGTACGGCGCGATGTTGTCGGCGAGCACCATCTTCTTGAAGCAGCCGAGGATCACGAGAAAACCGCCCCAGTAGATAAACGCCCAGCGGATGCGCCGCGGACGCACGAGCTGGGGCAAAAACTCCCGCGCCCGCACCACAGGACCGGCCACGAGCTGGGTGAAGAAGCTGATGAAGAGCGCGAAGTCGCGGAACCGGCGGGTGGGCGCGCTCACGCCCGTGTACACGTCGATGGTGTAGCTCATGGTCTGAAAGGTGTAGAAGCTGACGCCCACGGGCAGGAGGATGTTCCACGCCGGTACGTCGAGCCCGACGCCGGCCAGCCCCAGCAACCGGCAGGCCGCCTGCACGAAGAAGGCGAGATACTTGAAGCAGAAGAGGATCGCCAGGTTGGTGCCGAGGCTGACAATCAGCAGCGCGCGACGCTGCCAGAGGTCGCGGGCCCGGCCCAACCCCAGCCCGCAGGCGAAGTCGACGAGCGTGCTCGCCAGGAGCAGCAGCGCATAGGGATAGTACCAGAAGGCGTAGAAGACATAGCTCGCCGCAAGGAGCAGCCCCTTGGCCGCCGGCCACCGGCCGTGCGCCAGGAGCAGCCGGTAGCCCGCATACACAAGGCCGAAGAAGACCAAGAACTCGGGGGTGCAGTAGTTCATGCAGCCGGGCCTCGCGGCGCGAAGCGTCCGCGCCTCAGGATCCGCTCCCCAGCCCCTGTCGCCCGGACCGTGTCGGCCCCACCGGCCCGCGGCACGAGCAAAGGGCGTGCGATTCGCGCGATCAGGACCAGTCTACGGGCTTCACACAGGCCCGGCAAGCCGTTTCGACGCAGGCACCTCACTGTCGGAGGGACGCGCCATTCGACAGGCTCATGGCCCTGAGCGAAGTCGAAGGGCTCCTGCGCGTCCGCAACGCTATGCCTGAAGCGCGGTCCTGCCGGAGCAGGACCCTCCGAACCAGAAGCATCTGTGTCCCCCCCGGCCATGTCGTTGTCAATAAGCCGTGCTGGTTTCTCTTGACGCGGACCGCGCGGGGATGATGATGGCTCCTTGGGGACAGCCGCACAAGGAGGACGCCATGCATCGCGATCGAATGATCCTCGCAGCCATCTGGACGGTTCTCGCGCTCACCCGCCCGCTCGAGGCTGCAGACACGCTTCGCACGGTGGAGTGGGACAGCGTCTCGCTTCCAGACACGGACGCCACCGTCGAAACCTTCCAGGCGCCCGACCAGGAAGGGACGTGTGTTCGCGTGACGCGCAAGCAGAACGGCGAAGTCACGATCCCGCTCCTCACCATCCAAGACCCCGGCATCCAGCAGTCCGCCTACGCGCTGGTGGGCGCCGTGCGCCACCAGGACGTGGAGGGCCAGGCGCATCTCGTGCTGTGGAATCGCCTTTCCGGCGACACGCGGTTCTTCTCCAAGACGCTCGGCGAACGCGGCCCGGACCGCGCGTTCACGGGCGACGCGGATTGGCGCCGGCTCGTGGTTCCCTTCTGCATCCGGGATTCGGACGAACGCCCCGTTCGCCTGGACCTGTCGCTCGTCATGCCGGGGCCGGGCACGGTCGAGCTCGCGCCCCTCCGGCTCGTGGAGTATGCCGAAGGCGAGGACCCGCTGACCATGGGCCAGTGGTGGAGCGGGCGCACGGGGGGGTTGATCGGGGGGCTCTTCGGGGGCATCTTCGGCCTGCTGGGAGCGGTGCTCGGCGTGCTGGCCGGCAAGGGCAAGGCGCGCGGCGCGGTCATGGGTCTGCTCGTGGTCATGGAGAGCGCGGGCGTGCTCCTGCTCGCCACAGGCATGGTGGCGCTCGTCCGCGCGCAGCCCTATGCCGTGTTCTACCCGCTGCTTCTGACCGGGGGGCTGCTCATGATTCTGCCCGTAGGGTTGTTCGGTCCCATCCGGAAGCGGTACGCGCAGCAGGAAGCCCGCGGAACGGAGGCGGACGACACGTAGGCGCTGCCGGCAGAACGCTGCCGGCGGCAGGCCCGTTCTTTCCTGGCCTGCGGGGCGCGGACATGCTATACTTCTGTTGGAGGGGGAAAGACCCCCGGCAAGGGAGACCACCATGGACATCCACGGCCTGCCGCCCGTCCGGCGCGAAGCCCTTCGCCAGGAATGGGAAGACCGGAAGCTGACCGATCTGATCGATCGAATCGAAAGCCACTACCACGCCCGTGCGCGCGCCTTCATCCATGCGATCCTGCCCGCGATCGAATCGATCGAGAAGGAGAAGCCCGCGAGCATGAGCGAGCTGGTCGTCAATCTCAAGCATCTCCGGGAAATGCTCACGGAGAACTTCCTCCAGCACCTGGAGCACGAAGAGCAGCTGCTCTTCCCGCAGATCCGCGCGCTCGTGAGCGCAGGCACCTCCCAGCAAGGCCTCAAGAGCCTCGGCCGGATCCACGACGAGCACGACCAGATCACCGACACCCTCATCCGCGTGAAAGTCCAGACCACCCTGGACCGGCTGCGGAACGTCGACGACGAGCAGGCCAGGACGCTCTGCGAGCAACTCGAAGGGTTTCTGACGGATCTGTCCGAACACGTCTTCATCGAGGACGAGATCCTGTTCGTGCGCGCGCTGCACCTCGAGAAGCGCGGCTGAGGCGGTGCGACAACCGGGCAAGGACTGCGTCTTTCCTGCGTCGCCGCCCCTCATCCACACACGATCCGCGCGATCGCCAGGGTGGTGAACTGCGGGATGGTGAAGACCGCGTAGCCGTCCTCGTACGCGAAGGGGATGGACGCGCCCTCCGGCTCGAGCACCACGTCCTGCACGCTCGCGGCCCTCACCCGACACGCGGCATCGTGGTACGGCACCACTTTCTCGATCGAGGGGATGGCGCGCTGGCTCGCCTGGTGACCCACCTGGTAGTCGATCAGGTTGAAGAGGAGATCGCCCTTGCCGGTGCGCATGAGATTCGTCTCCACCGTGGCCGGCACGTCTACGGTGTAGAGGGGCGCGTCCTCGAGATGCCTGTAGAGCCCGTCGACAAACTGGCGCAGCCAGTGGTGGTTGTAGGTCCAGTAGGCCTGGAAGATGGAGCCGGCGACGTACACGGCCCTGCCCTTGCCCGCGGTGTGGATCGTAGCGAACGGGTAGGGCGACATTTCGTCGGCCGGAGGCGCGCACTCGGCGTTGCGGAACGCCCGCAGCGCCGTGCTCTCGCCCTGCGGGAAGATCATGTCGGCCAGCACCTCGGCGCCCTGCGGGATCACCTTCTGGGTCTCGGCCCGGCACTGGAGGACGAGGTCGTCCGTTTCGCCGCGCACCGCCTCCCGCGGCTTGAAGTGGCTCACGCGAAAGACGCTCGGCTCCACGTATTCGAGGCCGAAGAGGTCGGCGAGTTCGAAGACGCCGTCGCGGAGGAGCGCCTTGCCCGCGGCGATGAGCGTACCGCCCGCCTCCACCCACGCGCGCAGGGCGGCGAGCTGCTCGGGATTGTAGTCGAAGGGCTCGGGCAGGAGGACGGTCCGGTAGTCGCCATAGGCCTCGGTGTCCAGAGCGCTCAGGATGTCGTGCTGGACGTGGCTCTCGACCAGGACCTTGTGCGCGCCGCGCATCTGCTCGGCCATGGAGCGGGGGGCGACGCGGTCGGGAGCCGGCACGGGCGCGAGCACAGCCGCATCCTTGACCGCGTGCGCCTGGCGCAGGAGATCTTCGCGCGCCTCCACGAAACCGAAGGATTTGCGGAACATCTCGTACACGGCCGGCTGCAGGGTACCGTCCACGTTGACCTGGTCCCCGCTCGTGGCAGCCACCCCGTTGCCGATCATGGCGGCGAACTCGGTGGTCATCTGCGCGGCCGGCTTGAGCGTGAGGTCGCCCCACCCCTGGTAGAAGCGGACGGACATGACCTGGCAGGGCCGGTCGAGCGTGCGCACGTGGCGGGCGGTGTAGCTGTGGGAGAGGTAGTTGTTGCGGGGCTGGCTCTCCCAGCAGAGGATGTCGTTGGCCTGCGTGAAGGTCTGGGGCGCTTCCATGTACCCCGACCGGTTGGAGCAGACGAGGATCTCTCTGTCATGTCTGGCGATGAGGTGCCGGACCTCGCGGATCAGCTTGGTGCAGGCGTCGTAGCACCAGGTCGCGCCCTCTTCGGGCGTGATCGTGTCGATCTCCCGGCCGTAGAGCGCCCGGTACTTCTTGCGGCAGCTCTCGCAGAAGCAGGCGTCGTTCGGAAACGTCACGGGAATGTCGAGCCACAACGCGTCGATGGGATAGTCCTGGATGAGCTCCTCGAGCTGCGGCAGGACCAGTTCCTCCTTGTACGGCGTGTTGAGACAGAGCCGCGCCCACGCGCCGTAGATGCCCGTGGGCTCGCCGTCCCGCTTGATGGCGCGCCAGTTCTCGTGTTCCTGGTAGGCATGCACGTCCGTGCATAGGCTGTAGTAGGCATAGGTGAAGATGCCGCGCCTGCGGCATTCGCTCGCCGCCTCCATCAGGAAGTCGGCCTCCAGCCCCTCGTGCTTGTGCCCCACGCGGGTGTTGTAGAAGCTGTTGCCGAAGTGACACTTGCTGAAGAGCGCCACCATGTTCACCTTGCCCCGCTCCAGGCGATCCACGAACGCCTTGGCATCGAACTGCTTGATGGCGTTCAAGGGAAACTCGGGCATGTGGAAATCCATGTGCACCTGCCGCATGTGCTGGAAGAACGCGCTTGTTTTGTCGACCATGGGACGTCCCTTCTGATTTGGGCCTGGTTCAAGAACCCGCGGGTCCGGGTCACACATGGGACGCGGAGCGGTATGTAGCCCAGGCACTCTTGCCTGGG
>CAZBZG010000159.1:0-10660 GCA_964496245.1 uncultured Planctomycetaceae bacterium
CTTCTTCATCGGCAGCACGGTCACGATCGAGGGCGTCCGGCCGCTCGGAGAAGCGTTCACCGAGGCCTTCTGGCGGGTGCAGCCCTGGATCCCGCTGATCCTGCTCACCTGCTGCTACATCGGCATCACCGTAATTCTCCAGACCAAGGGGGACTTCCGCTTTCTCGTTCCCTATATCGACTTCTCCCAGCGCGGCACCCAGGAGGGCGGGCTCGTGCTCGATTCGTCTGCCATCATCGACGGCCGGATCGCCGACGTCTGTGACACGCGCCTCATCTCCGTGCCGCTCATCATCCCGGACTTCGTAGTGCGGGAGCTCCAGACTCTGGCCGATTCCGCGAACAAGCTCAAGCGCCAGCGCGGCCGCCGCGGGCTCGACACGGTCTCGCGTCTCCAGAAGACCGACACCGCGCGCGTGGTCATCCGCCAGACCGAAGCCCTGCCCGGGAGCCCGGTCGACCAGGAACTCGTGAACACGGCCAAGGACATTCACGGCCGCATCGTGACCACGGATTTCAACCTGAACAAGGTCAGCCAGATCGAGGGCGTGATCGTAGTCAACATCAACGATCTGGCCAACGCGGTCAAACCCTCGGTGGTGCCGGGGGAGGCGCTCAACCTGCAGATCATCCGCGCCGGCCAGGAAGCCGGCCAGGGCGTGGGGTATCTGGACGACGGTACCATGGTGGTCGTGGAGGAGGCCCGTGACCGGATCGGCGAGACCATCAGCATCGATGTGACCGGCTCCATCCAGACGAGCGCCGGCCGTATGATCTTCGGCCGCCCGACGACTTGAAGGCGGCGTCGCACCCGCCCCGCTTGTGCCTGACGCCGGATCCTCCACGGAGAGCCGCTCCATGCCGCCTGGCCCTAGCCAATCCAGCGAGAGCCTTCCGCCACCCACCGTGAGCGTGGTCGTCCCCGCAGCCGGATCTTCCACGCGCCTCGCCGGGCCCACCCGCAAGCCCTTTCGCGAGCTCGCCGGCCGGCCGATCCTCTTGCGCACCTGCGAGCGGCTCCGCTCCATGCCCGGCGTGGGCGAGATCATCCTCGCCGTGCACCCCGACGACCTGGCCGACGTGCAGGGCAAGCTGTGGGAGGTTCTGCGCGCTGCCGGCGTGCACCTGGTCGTGGCCGGCGGCGAGGTCCGCGCACAATCGGTGTGGAACGCGCTCGCCGTCGCCGACCCGGAAGCCGAGCTCGTGGCCGTGCACGACGCCGTGCGACCCTTCATCTCCCCTGCGATCTGTGCCGAGCTCTTTCGCGTCGCGCGCGACCGCGGCGCGGCCGTGCCCGTCGTGCCCGTGAACGACACGATCAAGCGCACCGAGGCGGACAAGGTGACCGAGACCGTCCGCCGCCGCGGACTCATGCGCGTACAGACCCCGCAGGTCTTCCGGCGCGAGCTCTTCGTGGCGGCCAACGAATATGCGCGCGCCACGGGCGGTTTCTGTGAAACCATTACGGACGACGCGTCCCTGGTCGAATCCTACGGCAAAGAGGTGGCCGTGGTCCTGGGGGAGGAGTACAACCTCAAAATCACCACACCGCGGGACCTGCGCATGGCCGAAGCCCTGCTCGCAGCCGGCGTAGTAGAATGATGTCCCGCCTCGCGAATCCTCACACGTTCTCGGATCGCGCACGAAACCCCGTCGCCGGGTCGTAGGTGAGCGCGCGTTCGCCCGCGAACCGCTCCGGATCCTGCCCGATCAATCGCAGCGCGTTGGCGTGCCCTACCTGCTGCAGCTCCTCGAGCGAGAGCCCGCCCAACGCATGCAGATGGTTCATGCAGTCGTTCATCATCGCCGACGACCCCACGAGGCACTCCTTGTCCGGGTTCCAGAGTTTGCCTGAGGGCTCGAGCACGATGCGGTTGTTCATGGATGCGTATTCGCCCGGTGGCATGCGCGCCATGGAGGAGGCGTCGCTGACCACCACGACCCGATCCAGCCCCTTGGCCCGCAGGACGGTCTTGAGCACCGTGGCCGGCAGGTGGTGCCCGTCGGCGATGATCATGGCGGTGAGCCGATCTTCGGCCAGCCCCGCCCAGATCGGGTTGGCGTGGCGCGGGAGCATGTTGGGGATGCCATTGCCGAGGTGCGTGAGCGCGCGTGCGCCCGCGCCCGCCAGACGCGCCAAGTCCCCTTCGTCCGGCAGCTGATGGCCCAGCGAGACGGTGATCCCCTGGGCGGTTGCGTGCCGGCAGAGCGCCTCGGCGCCGGGCACGTCCGCCGCAAGGGTAAGCAACCGCACCGTGCCGCGCGCCCACTCTTGCATGCGATCCAGGAAATCGGCATCAGGCGGGCGTACGCAGTCGGGTGTGTGTGCGCCCACGGCACCGGGTTCGGGCGAGATGAACGGCCCCTCGATGTGGAAGCCCAGCACGCGGCCACGGAACGGCTCCCGCTCCATCAGCCCGGCCAGCAGGGGCAGGTTCCGCTTGTAGATCGTCTCCGGGTTGGTCACGATCGTCGGCAGGAAGGCCTGCGTGCCTGAGGCGAGGATCTGTTGGAAGGCGCCGACCGCCTGCTCTTCGGTGAGATCGGCGCCCGAGAAATCCACCCCGCCGCAACCGTTGACCTGGAGGTCGACCCAACCGGGCAGTTGCATCGCGCGCCTCCGTTTCGTTCTCGCTGCAGTGCTAGAGCAACTTCTCCGCGCCGCTGTACACCTCTTCCACGTGCAGAATCGCAAGCGCTTTGCGGGGGTGCTTGTCGTTGGCCCACTCGAGCATCGCGTCGTAGTCCGAACCTTCGGTCGCGTACTCGATGCGCCCTTTGGCTTGAAAGGCCTTGCCCTGGTCGGTCATCCAGAGAAAGGCACCGCGGCTGCCGGCCTCGATGTTGGCGCGGGTCTTGTCGAAATAGTTGTCCACGATGCCGATCTTGTCGTCCGCGATCTTTTCGATCGCGCCCACGTAGATGACGTTGGGGTTGCCGTCGTCGGACACGGTCGCGAACACGGCCGGTCCTTTGCGCTGGTCCCAGGCCTGGCGCACGGTTTCGGGCAATGCAGGCATAGTGCTCTCCTCTGAAGCGATTTCGAACGAATGCGGCGCGCTGGATCCGGCGCGCCACCGGCTCACGGACCGGCGCGCGCTTGTCCGTTGCTGGAGTCGGGCGCGTATTGCTGGATGACGGTCCGGTCGCTCGACAGCAAGGCTTCCACAAAACTTCTGTAGCTCTCCTCGGTCCCGGTCTTGATGTACTTCACGTGGCAATCCCGGTACAGAGCATTTCCACCATCCGGATGATTGCCCGGTTTGTCGAGCACGATGATCTTGTTGGGCGGATCGCTTATGCTGGCCGGCAGATAGATGTAGTCGGAATGGAACGCTTGTCCCGACGCCTCCCCGTCGGCCGACGGACACTGGAAAGCCTTGGGATCCGCGATGAGGCCGCTCTCCATCAACTCTTCGAGATTCTTGGGCATGGCCTCTTTGTCGGCGGTGTGCATCTCCATGGCCAGACCGATCTGCTTCAGGTTGCTCATGCACTGCGCTTTCTGCGCTGCCTCGCGAGCCTTGCCCAGAGCCGGCAGCAGCAACCCGGCCATGATGGGCACGAAGACCAGGCTCAACAGCAGAAACACGGCAGACACGATGACCCCGGCCAGAGCGATGCCCTTGCCTCCCAGCCGACCCTCGCTCTTGCTGATCTTGCTGAGCGCTACGAGGCCCAGGATCAACCCGAGCAGGCTCAGCACGCCGCACCCCCAGAGAATACCGCAGACCAGAGATGCGATCGCCAGCGCGCTCGTCTTGGGCACTGCAAGTCCTCCCGAATCTTCCGCCGCCATGTCCTCTCCTTCGCGTCCGTGTGTCGCCAGACCAAACCGATCGGCTACCACTCCTTGAACGCCACACCCGGGCGTTCGCCATATGTGATGGTCACCGGCCGGCCGTCGTGCGTGATGCTCAGGCGCCCGGCTTCGATCACGAGTTCGTTGTAGGAGCTGTTGCCGGGCGTGGCGAGTACGCCCTCATCATTGATCTCCTGGAGCACGGCCTGGCGCGCCGCTAGATCGTCGCCAGCCGCCTCGACCCGCTGTGCTGCGCGTACGAGCCATTCGATCGAGCGGTACCCGTAGCCCACCGGCTCGAGCCCCGTTCCGCCGCGGTAGATCAGTTTGAAGTAGTCCGGACTCGGCTCGTGGTAGGCTTTGCCGTCGCGCTTGGTGTTGTTGTAGGAGTGCTTGAGTCCGCGGTACTGGTCGTCGTGAAAGAGCACGCACGCGTCCGTCTCTCCCTTGCAGAACATGTGCAGGCCCTGGTGGTTGCCGCCGGGCGCCTGGTTGGGGTAGCCCATGGCGTCGAGCACGCTGAGCGACGCCCCGTTCTCCCAGATCACGCGGCCGTCGGTCCACAGGTACCCCTGGTTGCCGTTGGGATAGGTATCCACGATGCCGTGCACCGACACCTCGATGGGCATGAGCCCGGTGATGAAATGCACCTGGTCCACGTAGTGGCAGCCCACGTACGTGAACATGTCCGAGTGTTCGCAGGTGCACCAGTTCATGAAATTCGAGTCGCGGTAGTACCAGGGCTCGATCATGGTCGCCTGGGCGAGCTTGAACTCGCCCAGATTCCCCTGCCGGTAGATGTCCCGCGCCATGAGCGCCCGGTCGTCGAGTCGCTTGTGATACTCGATGCCCACGAACAGCCCTTTGTCGAACGCCTGCTGTTCGATCTTTACGGCTTGGCCGTGTTCGAGTACGAGCGGTTTGACAGTCAGCACGTGCTGGTCCGCTTCCAGGGCTCTGCGGATGGCGCGGTCGTGAAGCGCATCGGGCAGCGCCACGAACACGAGGCCCCGGGGGGGCATTGCGTCCACGACCTCTTCGAACAAGTCGGGAAACGTGTCCTCCGGATCCACGCTGCGGAAATCGGGGTGCGGGACAAAGGTCTGCCCGGGAAAAGCCTCCGCGAGCCGCTGGCTCTCGGCCAGGCTCTTGAGCGGTGGCGCATTCAGGGCGCACACGTGGATCTCGCCGATGGCGTGCTCACGCTGGAGGTGATAGAGCGATGGGAGGATCTGGAGCTCGGTGATCATCCCGCCGCCTACGATGGTCACAGGTGCTGGCGTGGTTGGCATGGTTGCGTCTCCCCCTGCGGTCTGATTGGCCTGCCCCTGCTCCGGCGGCGCCACCGGTCCCACCGGTGAGGCGGCCCTCCCAGTTTCACGCCCGGCTCGTCTCCACCGGCGCGAGCACCTCGTCGCACACCGAGGCGAGCACGTCCAGGCCTTCTTGCAGTGCCTCTTCGGAGATGGTGAGGGGCGGCGCGATCTTGATGCACTCGCCTCCGACCCCCACCGGCGCGAACATGAGCAGCCCCTGCTCGAAGCAGCGTTCGTTGATGCGGAGCGCTGTATCCGCGTCCGGTTCCTTGCTGCCCGGCTTGACGATCTGAATGCCGGCCACGAGACCCCGGCTCTGCACGCAGCCGCACTGCTGCGGATGCCGAGCCTGGATAGTCTCCAGACCGTTGCGCAGGACGGGATCCAACCGGGCGGCGTTTCCGGCGAGGTCCTCCTCGAGGAGAATCTTGAGATTGGCGATGGCCGCAGCCACTGGTAGCGGGCTTCCGGAGTGGGTGCTCGTCATGGACCCGGGCGCGTACAGCCCCAGGATATCCTCGCGGCCGATGACCGCGCTCAGAGGGAGGCTGCTCGTCACCCCCTTGCCGCAGCAGATGAGATCCGGGGCCACGCCGTAGTGCTCGAAGCAAAACATCTTGCCCGTGCGGCCAAAGCCGGCCTGCACTTCGTCCATGATCAGCACCGCGTCGTGCTCCTTGCACCACGCTTCGAGCTGTTGCGCGTATTCTGCAGGCAGGAAGTCGGGGCCCACCCCCTGATAGCTCTCCGTAATCACACCCGCCACGTCCGCGCCGGTCAACCCCGCCTCGCCCAGGGCGTCCAGAAAGGCCTGGAACTCGATGTTCTCGTTCTTGAACCCGTCCGGGAAGGGGACATTGAGAAAGCCCGATTCCTGCACCCCGCTCTTGACGATCCACCCCTTCTGCTTGTCCATACCCCCGGCCAGCTGCGCGCCCAACGTTCGGCCGTGGAAGGCGTTGCCAAACGACACAATGACATGCTTGCGCTCCCCGCCCTTCCGAATCCCGTAGGTGCGCGCCAGCTTGATGGCATTCTCGGTCGCCTCCGATCCGGTTGACAGGATAAACGTATGATAGGTGGCCTTGTCGGGCGCGAGATCCGAGAGCATCCGGGTCAGCTGGGCCCGGCCTTCGTGCACGAACACGTAGGTCGCCAGAAGCGGCCGCTCCAGCACCTCTTGGATGGCCTTGCGGACCTCGGGCCGGCCGTGGCCGCTGTTGGCCACCAGCACACAGCTCGACCAGTCGAGCCACATGTTCCCCCAGCGGTCGTAGACCTGAATACCCTCGGCGCGATCCCAGACCACAGGCGGCATGCCCATCATGGATTTTGGCTCGGTTTGCTGGAGCACCTCAAAGGTCGGCAGAGATTCCGGCACCGGGATCTTGGTCTGAATGCGGCGGAAGGGTGTGTCCACCGGATCCACCTCCCGCGGAGTCATGTTGTATTTTGCCACGGCTGCCCCCTTCCGTATCAGTCGGTTCGGTGTTCCCGGGCTGCGGCTCCCCGGTTTGATGAACCGCTCACGCCGGCGCGCCGCCTTGGCGCCCGGATGCGACCATTAGAATTCGGTTGCCGAACCCTGTCAAGCAAAACCAATCGCGCTCTTTTCTCTTGACACAATTCCCACGCTGAGCTACGCTCTTTGTCGGGATTTAGCCGGCAAGGCCTGCGTGTTCCGTCCCAGGCTTTTGCTCTGGGCCGGCGAACGGTCCGGATGCGGGGTCAGATACGCTGCTGTGCTGCGGCAGAGGGTAGCGGGAACCAGCTGAGTTCGCGATTTGAGCGCACATGGGGGCGCTGCTGTGGCTCACTCTGAGATGATGGACAAGCTCGCCTGGCGGGCCAAGTGGCGCAAACGGTGGCACCGCTGGAAGACCGTCTTGTTCGTGCTTGTGGTCCTCATCATTTTCGTTCCCAGCTTTCTGGCGTTCACCCCCTGGGCCCCCGACATGGTCTGCGAGTGGATCGAGAAGAACCGGACCGACCCGATTACCCAACAAGTGAAACCCGTGGCAGCGGAACGTATGTACAACCTCGCCATGTTCTACTACTTCACCATGCGCGAGGACAAGGCGATGGAGACCTGGGACAAGCTTACCCAGTGGTACTACGGCTACAGCATGCGGCGCTGGGCGGCGAGACAGCTGACCCGCGCGGAGCGCAGCCGCCGCACCATCAAGAAGAACAAACTCGCGTTCGATCCGGATGCTGAACGCTACGTTGGATTTGCTGTGTTCCGGATGGGCGAGTACCTCAAGCTCAAGAAGCACCGCGACCATGCCGCACGCCTGCTTCGGCATTACCTCGACGAATGGGCCGACAAGAAAGGTGCGGATCCGAAGTTCAATCAGCAGGCCAGCACCATCATCGCGCTGATTGGTGCAAAGGGAGGATGAGAGCCGTTCGGGCTCTCTCCCCGGTCCGGCCTTCACGCTCCCGGTAGCCGTCCGCGGCTGCCGGTTGCTTGCTCCGTTGGGCCGGCGCAACCTACCCGAGGAACCAGAGGACCATGTCAGCAGCCAAGCCCGCCTCCCAATCCGAATCGGTCCTGCGGAAGCTCCGCAAGGCCCATGGCAAATACCGGCCGCTTCCGCCCCTCGAACAGCTGGTTCTGGCCGTGCTTGAGGAAGGCAGCTCCGAAGGCGACGCCTCAAGCGCACTTCGCGCGCTCAAACACTGCTGCGTCGACTGGAATGAGACCCGGGTGGCGCGCATCCCCGAGCTAAGTCGATGCTTGGGCTCGCTGCCCGACCCCGAGGAACGGGCGCGGCGTGTCCGTGACCTCCTCAATCGCCTGTTCGACCTCCGTGGTTCGGTCGACCTTTCGTTCCTCCGCGAACGCAAACCTGCCGAGGCCAGGCGCGCCCTGCTCGAATTGGATTCGGATATGCAGCGTCCGGTCATCAGCATGATCCTCTTCGAGCTGTGTCCCGGCGCTACCATCCCGCTGAGCCCTGGCGCCCTCCGGGCTGCGCGGCGCTACAACCTGGTGAGCCGGGTGGGGACCAAGAAGCAGCTGCAAAAGGTGCTCGAAGAAGACCTGTCCCCGGAGGATGCCGCACGGCTCGTACAGCACCTCGAATACGAGGCCGCCAGGGAAGCGGAGGGCTCCCGCAGATCCAGCAAGACCAGCACGTCCAAGAAGAAAACGAAGAAGACCAAGACATCCAAAAAGAAGCAGACGAAGAAGTCCAAGAGGAAGACGAAGCGCACGTCGTAGGTCCACCCGCGCTCGGGGCCTGGCGCGAGCGGGCGCGCATCCCGACGTAGCGCCGCAAGCCTCTCACCGATTTGCCTGAGAACCTCGCACCAAGGAGACTATCGTGCCACAGTTGACGCTTGGCTTGCCCAAGGGCAGCCTTCAGGAATCGACGTTCGCGCTTTTGCAGAAGGCGGGATGGCACTTCAGCGTCAGCAGTCGCAGTTACTATCCCCGCACCAACGATCCAGAGCTTTCCGCCATGCTCGCCCGGCCTCAAGAGATGAGCCGGTACGTGGAGCGCGGCGCGCTGGACGCCGCCATCACGGGACTTGACTGGACGCGCGAGAACGAATCGGATGTCGCAGTGGTCGAACGCCTCGTCTATGCCAAGGCCACGGCGCAGCCCGTGCGCTGGGTGCTGGCCGTGCCCGAGGAATCCGAGGTGCGAAGCGTAGAGGATCTCGCCGACAAGGTCATCAGCACGGAAGTGGTCCATCTGACGCGGCAGTATCTCAAGGAGAACGGGGTGTCCGCTGCGGTGGAATTCTCACACGGCGCAACCGAGGTGAAGGTGCCCCACCTGGCCGATGCCATTGTAGACATCACAGAGACCGGATCCAGCCTCAAGGCCAACCGGTTGCGCATCGTGGACACGGTCTCGGAATCAGTGACCGTCGTGATCGCCAACCACAACGCCTATGCGGATCCGTGGAAGAAGGCGAAGATCGACGCATTATGCCTCATGCTGACCGGAGCACTCGCTGCGAACGACAAAGTGTTGTTGAAGTTCAACATTGCGGAGGCAAGCCTGGAAGGGGCAGTCGCGTGCCTGCCCAGCCTGCACAGCCCGACCGTGAATCACCTGGCGGAATCCGGATGGGCAGCCGTGGAAACCGTGGTGGATGAGAGCCTGACGCGCACCTTGATTCCGGAACTGAAGGCCGCGGGCGCAGAAGGCATTATCGAGCTTCCCTTGACGAAGATGATCGGCTGACGCGGCCGGTGCACCGGCCCCCCGGCCTGCACACGCAAACGGGCGCCATCGGGCGGTCGTAGGGAGCGCAGCATGGCCAAGACCTGCCACCAGTGCGGGGAGTTGTGGGACGAGAAGCGCAGTCCGGGGTTTCGGGAGGACTGTCTGGCCTGCAACGTCCCCCTGCATTGCTGCAAGAATTGCCGGTTCTACGCGCCCCAATCCTACGAATGGTGCGGCGAGCCGCAGGCGCGGGACGAGAAGCCGCGGGATCCGGAGGAAGCCAACCGTTGCGACTATTTCGTCTTCGGGCAATCCAAGGAACGCGACGCGGCGGCGGAGAGAGAGCGCAAGGCGAAAGAGGGGTTGGCCAAGCTCTTTGGCGCTGGGTCTCCGGCAGACGAGGGCGGCACAGAGTAGGCGGAAGTCAGCTCCCGCCTGGCCGTACGCCAGGTGGCAGATGTGGGCAGGGAAGAGCGCGCGGTCTCGCATGGAAACAGCGAAACGCGTACGCGCGCCGAGCAGGAGAGCGAAGATGGCGGGTCATTCGCACTGGGCGGGCATCAAGCACAAAAAGGCGGCCAACGATGCCAAGAAGGGCAAGGTTTTCAGCAAGCTGAGCAAGCTGATTTACGGCGCGGTCAAGGAGGGCGGATCCGGCAAACCCGAAGACAATCCGCGGCTGCGGCTGGTGCTCGAGAAAGCGCGGCAGGCCAATATGCCGAAAGACAATGTGCAGCGTGCGATTCAGAAGGCGACCGACACCAAGGAGGGTTACACGAGCATGGTGCTCGAGGGGTACGCGGCCGGTGGGATTGCGGTGGTCGCGGAATGCGTCACAGACAACACGAATCGTACGGGAAGCGAGGTGCGATCCATCTTCGAACGCAACGGCGGAAAGGTGGGAACGCCGGGTTGCGTGACGTACATGTTTGAGCGCAAAGGCGTGTATCACGTAGAAAAGGATGCGGTGGCCGAAGAAACGCTGATGGAAATCGCGCTCGAGAGCGAGGCTGAGGATGTGGTGGACCAGGGGGAGTTCTTCGAGGTAACCACAGCGCCGGGCAACTTCGTACAGATGGGAGAGGCCCTGGAACGGGCGGGCGTACCCACAACCGAGGGGGAAGTGCAGCTCCTGCCAAACAACGTGGTGGAGGTGGACGAACAGACCGCGCGCAAGGTCCTGGCGCTGAGCGACGCGCTGGAAGAACACGAGGACGTTAGCAGTGTGTACACCAACGCCGATGTGTCCGAAGAGGTAGCAGGTGCGTTGGGGTCGGGCTAGGGGTCCGCGAGGAAATATCTGAGCCTAGGGGGTATCCACTTCGCTCTCGCAGCATCTCTCAGGTCCTGCCGGCGGCT
>CAZBZG010000160.1:0-10630 GCA_964496245.1 uncultured Planctomycetaceae bacterium
CGCCCATCCGCGGCGCACCCGGCGTGCAGCTCGCACTCGGGATTCGCTTCCTCGACGAGGAACCGAAGGCCATGGATGGCCGGAGGTCGCTTCCGCAGGATCCTAGATCCGAGGAGCCCGGAGGGCGCGAAGCAGGAGGCCGAGCGCAAGCCGGGCTGGGCACACGCCTCCTGCCCGTTCCCTCGCTGCGGGAGAACAAGGCCGCCTGACCCGGTGCAAGGCAATACTTCCCTTCCCATTCGATTGTCAAAAAACATGCGCGCCAGCGTCATGGCGATGGCGCATGGGCACGTCTTGCCACCTCAGAAATCCTGCTCCGCCGAATCGCGATCAGAGGGCAGAAACTGTAGGGTTTCTCTACGGCGAAGTCGGTGGACCGGTACAGCGGTAGGGAGGATTCTTTCTGGGAATCGGTCCACTTCGGTCGGGTTCTGATACGTAGCGTTCTGTGGCGCAGCGCCGGGGAGACATTGCTTGCCCTTCTCTGTCACGATGCGGGATCCGGGCTCACGCGTACACCCGGTCGTCCACCAGGCCCACGGCCTGCAGGAATGCGTAGCAGGCGACCGGACCCAGGAAGCGGAAGCCGCGGGCCTTGAGGTCGCGGCTGAGGCGCGTCGAGAGCGGCGTGCGGTCCGGGAGCTCCGCCCAGCTGCGGTACGGTCGCGCGGGCCGCACGGGCTCGCCGCCCACGAAGTCCCAGAGATAGGCGGTGAAGGTGCTGCATTCGCTGCGCAGCGCAAGAATGCCCCGGGCGTTTCCCACGGCGGCTTCGATCTTGGGGCGGTTGCGGATGATGGAGCGGTCGCGGCTGAGTCGCGCGACGTCCCGTCTGGTGAAGGCGGCTACCGAATCGAGTCGCCAGTCGGCGAACGCCTTGCGGAAGGCGCTCCGGCGCTTGAGGATCGTGGCCCAGGAGAGGCCGGCCTGGAAGACCTGGAGGGTCAGCATCTCGAAGAGTTTGCGGTCCCGTCGCACGGGCACGCCCCACTCGCGTTCCATGTAGCGCTGGTAGACCGGGTCGTCTGCGCCGGTCCAGGGCATGGGCTGCAGCAGGGGGCGGCGGGGCATGGCATGGCGCCTCGCGAGCTCGGGATGAACGAGGATTCAGGAGGTCGAACCGCCCTCTGGTTTCGGCGGCTCCCCCGCCTTCCCGTCCTGCCCTTCTGCGCGCTGTTGCGGGGTGCGCTCGTTCGGGGGCGGCGGCTTCTTTGTCTTGTCGTCGGCCGGTGCGGACGGCTTGGCCCCGTCCTTGGCGCGGGGTTTGGACGCGGACTTGTTCAGCTCCTCGCGGTTGTCGAGGGGGCTCTGCCCCACGCGTTCCCGCATCTGCCGGCGGTGCTGCTCCTCTTCGATGCGGATGATCCGGGTGGTGCGGCCGATGCGGGGCGGGGGCGCCATGCGCCCCTTCTTCTCGATCTGCTGCCGCAGGCCCTTGAAGCCTTCGGCGTAGTCGGTGAACTTGTCGCCCAGATACAGGCGCCGCGCGTCCTTGTCGTTGATCAGCTCTTCGGGGGAGCCGTGCTTGAGCACGCGTCCCTCGCGGATGATGTAGGCGCGGTCCACGATGGTGAAGGTTTCGAAGACGTTGTGGTCGGTGAGCAGGATGCTCATGCCGCGCTCGCGCAGGGAGCTGACGATCTTCTGGATGTCTTCACAGGCCTTGGGATCCACGCCGCTGAACGGTTCGTCCAGAAGCAGGATCTCGGGGTTGGTTACGAGCGCGCGGCTGATCTCGAGCCGCCGCCGCTCGCCGCCGCTCAGCGTGTGGGCCGCGCTCTGGGAGACCCGGGACAGGCCCAGGTCCTGGAGGAGTTCGGTCAGGCGCTCGCGGCGTTCGCGGCGGTTGTAGTTCTGGGTCTCCAGGATGGCCATGATGTTGTCCTCGACCGAGAGGTGCCGGAAGATGCTCGGCTCCTGGGAGAGGTACCCGACGCCCCGGCGCGCGCGTACGTACATGGGCAGGCCGCTGATGTCCGCGCCACCCAGTTTGACCTCCCCGGCTTCCGAACGGATCATGCCCATGACCATGCGGAAGGTCGTGGTCTTGCCTGCCCCGTTGGGGCCGAGCAGGCCCACGATCTCGGACCGGCCCACGTGCAGATCCACCCCGTCCACCACCCGGCGGCCGGAGTAGGTCTTCTGGACTCCGCGGACTTCGAGCAAAGGCATGGGGGTCTCCTGCCAGGAATCGAGGCAAGGTCGCGGCCTGCGCATGGGCGGCAGCGGTCGGGCCTCCTGTTTCCCTACGTGTCGCCTTCCGGCGGCTCTCCTCCGTCAATTCCCAGGCACCGGTAGGGGATGGATGCGATGCGGCGGCCACCACACGAGGATGGCCGGGCCGCGGAGGTTCTTCGCGGGCACGGGCCCCCAGCAGCGCGAGTCGTTCGAGGACGGGCAGTTGTCGCCCAGGGCGATGTACCCCTTGCCGAAGACGCGCTTGTTGAATACGCCGTTCTTGATAAGCGCCTCGGGGTAGTCGTGGCTCGCGCTGCGGGCAATGTCGGCTTCGCGCCCCCAGTAGTAGTGGATGTCGCGATCGATGTGGAGGTCGTCGATCTCCGCGATTCCCCCGGCCACGGCGACGCGCACGCCGCTGCTGGAGACGGTCTCCCAACCGGGTGGCTTGCCGTCGGGGGTCCGGCCGTCTTCCTGGACGGGCAGGCGGGCGGTGAGAAGCGGCGTGTCCGCCTCGTCCACGAATACCCGTGCTACGCCGTCTGCCTGGCAGAACGCCAGGGTGTGCCAGGCGCCGTCAGCCAGTCCGACGTGTTCGATCGGGAAGGGATCGCCGTTGTTCCTGCGCAGGGCTGCGGTCCCGTTCAAGGCTGACAGGACCAGCTGCAGCTGCTGGTCCTCATCCCGGAGTTCGACCGCCAGGTTCGCGGCCGATTGTTCCGGGAACCGGACGCGCAGTTTCACGCGCAGATCCGCCACCCAGTGGTAGCTGATGTCGCGTTCCTTGTCCTCCCCCTGCTTGGCCTGGAGGCCGGCCTGGCTGTATGCGCCCTTGGTGGGCAACCCGCTCCGCCGGCCGTACCGCGTGACCGCATCCTCGAGGAGATACGCGCTGCAGTGCGGGCAGCGGCCCGCGATCTTCTGGTTCCACACGGTCTTGCGGAACCGGCCTTCGCAGGCGGGACAGACGAAGGTCACGGGTTGGCGCAACACGTAGCGGTCCGGAATCCCGGGCAGCGTGCGCGGCGGCTCGCCGCGCACGCCCGTGGGCAGGCGCGGACGGTAGGTCAGGTGGACCGGCTCGCCCGCCCGGATGCGGAGCGCGTCGTCCGGGGTGACCGTGAAGGTGTCCGCGCCGGTCCGGCCGCTCGCCTCCCAGAAGGCCTGGAATTCATCTGCGTCGAGATCGTCGAAGCTCTCTTCGTAGACCGGAATCCACAGGCTCTCCTGCACGGCGTGCGGTTTGACCTGGCGCTCCCATGTGCCGTCGGTTTTCTGGGTGTAGATGTCCCCGCGGGCGATGGCCAGCCGGTCGCCGGGCAAGCCCACGCAACGCTTGATGAAGTTCTGGTCGCGGTACTTGGAGTGATCCCCATACGGGCTGTAGGTCTCGGCCTGGTCGGCCGGGTATTCGAAGACGAAGATCTCCCATCGCCGGGGGGGGCGCCATTTGTAGTTGACCTTGGTGCACAGCACCCGGTCGCCGCCGTCGGGCCGGCCGTGGAGGGTGGGCTCCATGCTGCCCGAGGGAATCACAAAGACCTCGATCAGGAGGTACTTGATGACCAGCGCCAGGAGCACGGCGATGCCGAGGCAGAGGCCCAGTTCCCAGAGCTCCTGCGTGGGCGTCTTCGGCTTGTCGTCTGCCTTGTCCTTGCGTCCGTCCGGAGCCTGCGCAACGGACTTGTCCTTGGGTCGGGCCATGGAGTCGGGTTCCGTCTGTGTCGGCGTCGGGGGCGGGATCGAAATCGGCATCGGGATCGAATGCACCAGACTGACGATCCCGATTCCGATTCCGATCCCGATTCCGAATGACCTCCTGCGCGTTCCGTCTCTTGCGGGTGCAATGCCACAAGGCGGGACTCGTCCCGCGGGCAAGGCCTGCCGCGAAAAACGCGTGGAGCGAGCCCCGCCCTACGCTACCTCTCAAGCATAGGAAGCGGGCGGTCCGAAGTCAAGCTGCCCCCAATGGCAAGCGGTGAGGCCGCCGCTTGACCGGTGACGAACTCCCCCCTAGAATCCACCCTGGCCGGCCGCCCTGGAAGGCGCGCACACCGACAGGAGAGAGCCGTGGATGTGGAATCCGAACCCGCCGCCGAGCAGCGCCTCGGCTTCTGGGACTACCTGCGCCGGTTCGTGCGCAAGCCGCTCTGGCACTTCCTGTCCGTGGAGGGCAGGTTCCGGCGGGTGTACCGGAAGAACAAGTGGCGGGATCCGGAGTCCGTGTCCGGGCCGGGCTCCAGCCGCGCCCAGACGGCCGCCCTGCGGGAGGCGTTGCCCGGATTGCTCCGGGAGCTCGAGGTGCGCACGCTGCTCGACGTGCCCTGCGGGGATTTCAACTGGATGCGGGAGGTCGACCTGCCGGTCGAACGCTACATCGGCGGCGATATCGTGGCCGAGCTCGTGGACGCGAATGCGAAGACGTTCGGCGATGAGAAGCATTCCTTTGTGCGGCTGGACCTCTTGCGCGATCCGCTGCCGCAGGCCGACCTCGCGCTCTGCCGGGACTGCCTCGTGCACTTCTCGTTCGCGGACGCGTTCCGGGCGCTGGCCGCCCTCCGGGCCAGCGGCGCGCACCACCTGCTCATCACCACGTATACGAGCGTGGAACGCAACCGGGACGTGCTGACCGGGGAATGGCGGACGCTCAATCTCCAGCGCGCTCCGTTCGGCTTTCCGGAGCCGTTGCGTCTGGTGAACGAGCGGTGTCCGGATCCGCGCTATCCGGACAAGCACCTGGGGCTGTGGGCGGTGGCGGATCTGCCCCCAGGGCCATGAGCGCCTCCCGCGCCGCGTTCTGCTCAGCCTCCTTCTTGCTGAGGCCCGTGCCGCGGCCGTACGCCTTGCCGTGGATATGCACCGCGACCTCGAAGGTCTTGCGGTGGCCCGGGCCGCGCTCGGCCGTGACCCGGTAGACCGGAATGGCGGCCGCGTCCTGCTGGACGTATTCCTGCAGCCGCGACTTGTGGTTGTCCGTCTCGTCCCGGCTCTCATCGAATTGGGGGCCGAGCCGTTCGAGGATGAAGTCGCGGGCCGCGCCGTACCCGCCGTCGAGATAGAGCGCCGCGACCAGGGCTTCGAACATGTTGGCATAGACGCTGCTCGGCAGCTGCTTGCGGTTGGCGATGCCGCGGCCCAGGATAACATGGGGCCGCAGGTCCATCGTGCGAGCGACGGCCGCGAGCGTCTCTCCCTGCACGATGCGGCTCTTGGCTTCCGTGAGCTCGCCTTCCCGCTGCGTGGGATAGGTGTGGAAAAAGTGCTCGCACACGACGAGGTCGAGGACCGCGTCCCCCAGAAACTCGAGGCGTTCGTTGTCGCGGGACTTGTCCGCGGTGGCGCTCGAGTGCGTGAGCGCCCGCGCGAGGAGGGACGGATCGCGGAACGTGTGGCCGAGCTGCGCCTCCAGGATTTTGCGGGAGGCCTGCAGGCCTTCGCTCCCTGCAAAGCCTGCGTCGTGCGTTGCGGGCATGGCAATCGCCTTGCTGGGGTGGGGATGCCCGGCTCTCCGGCAACGTGCAGGAACGGGCCGCGCCTCCCGGCTCCATGCGCTCAGCCTATCCGTCGCACGCCGGCATGTCAATGCGGTTGTCGCGGGACCGAGCCGGCTGGGCGCGTGTTCTGGTTGTATTTCCGTCGCCTATCTGCATAATCGCTGGCAACGCTTGGCATCCGAGCGCGGGCACGGGGCGGGTGTCAACGGGTATCAGTTGGCAGCGGCACGAGAGGCACGGAAAGGAGTACAGTATGGACCGGATGTTCCCATTGGCACAGCAGAGCAGCGGCGGCGGCGGCGGTGGCATGGAGGGCATCGTCATCTTGGTTCAACTTGCCTTCGCCGTCTTGGCGATCGCGGGCCTGTGGAAGACGTTCAGCAAGGCCGGCAAGCCCGGGTGGGGTGCCCTGATCCCCATCTACAACGTGATTCTGATGTTGCAGATCGCGGGCCGGCCCATCTGGTGGATCATTCTGTGGCTGATCCCCATCGTGAATATCGTCATCACGTTCATCGTGTTTTTCGACATTGCCAAAAACTTCGGCAAGGGTGCCGGCTTCGGCGTCGGGCTGGTCTTTTTGGGATTCATCTTCTTCCCGATCCTGGGCTTCGGCGATGCGGAGTATGTCGGCCCGCAGAATTGATCGGGACGGGCGGTGCTCTTCAAGTCCCTGGCGGCAGGGACGGCGTCGGAGGTGGGGCTGCGGGGGGCCAGAGCCTAGCGGGGAGTCGGAAGCGTCGCCCGCTTGATGCCGCTGCCGCAGCTCGGGCAGTATCGCAGGCGCGATACGGGGACGCCGAGCATGCGGCGCCGGCAGACCGGGCAGCGGAGGCGCAGAGGCTTGCCTGACAGGCGGGCCTTCCGCTCTTGCCTCGATCTTCCTCGGCTTTCTGTATACGCCACGGGTTCGGCGACGTTGCTTCCGCATTCGGGGCAGTAGACGTCGGTGGGCTGCATCGGCCCGCCGCAGAAGCCGCAGTTGTCGCCGGCCAGGGGCGAGAGCGCCTTGCCCGAAGGCAACCGTCGCCCTCTGCCGGAGAGAATGCGCGTGCCGCAGACGGGGCAGTGGCTCGTGTCCTGCTTGAGCAGGAAGTCGTTGAGCGGTTCGCGGCAGGCGGGGCAGGCGATGCCGCGGGTGCTGTGCTCCACGCGCACGCCGATGTAGACCAGGAGGCCGAGCACGGCGACCAGGAGAAGCGCCAGCATGGCGCCGGACATGTGGGACAGGAAGAAGCCGGCCGAGAAGATGGATCCGTAGTAGCCGACGCCCACGACCAGGGCAAAGAGGCCCGTATAGATGCGCATGCGGCGCTGCAGCGCGTCCAGGTGGTCCTGCAGGCAGGGCCGGACCTGCTCGTCGCGGTGCGCGCCGCAGTGCGGACAGTAGGCCGCCCGCGCCGGTACCGCGGTTTTGCACCAGCGGCAGATGGGGTGGGAGGGCGCATTTCTACCGGACACGTGCGTTCCTCGCGACCGATCCCGACAACGATCCAATCAAACAGAATGCTTCCCGCCTCATCGAACAGCAGGCGCTTCGCCCTCACGCGTCCTGCGCGTACGCACACCAGCGCCGGAGGCAGCAGTCCGGGCAGGCCGGCTTCCGGGCATGGCAGACGCGGCGGCCGTGTACGATGACACGGTGGCTGAACGCGCCCCACGAGCGCATCGGGATCTGGCGCGCGAGCGCGAACTCGATCTTCACCGGATCCGTCTCCGCGTGCAGTCCCAGCCGGCGCGTGACGCGGCAGACGTGGGTATCGCACATGAGGCCGGGCTTGCGGTAGGCGTTCACGAGCACGCAGTTGGCGGTCTTGCGGCCCACGCCCGGGAGGTCCACCAGGTCTTCCATGCGTTCGGGCACCCGGCCGTCGTGGTCGGCTACGAGTTTCCTGGCTGCGGCGATGAGGTTCCTGGCTTTGCCCTTGTACAGGCCGATCGGCTTGATGCGTTTCTCGAGGGTCGGACGCCGGGCCCGGGCCAGGGCCTGAGCCGTGGGATAGCGCTCGAACAGGGCGGGCGTGACCTCGTTCACCTTGCGATCGGTGCACTGGGCCGACAGGATCGTTGCCACGAGGACCTGGAACGGGTCCCGCACCTCGAGCGCGCAGCCCGCGTCGGGATACGCCCGCGCCAGCGCCCGGAGGATGGAGCGTACGCGCGTCGAGGAAGCGGTGCGTGGGGCCATGAAGCCGGTGCCTCTCGCCGTTGCGGCTGGAGCGAAGACGCGGCGGGCCTCGTTCCCGTGCCATTGACCCAAGACCGCCGTGCGTGTGGCTGTTTCGCGGACCCTTACATCAAATCCACGAGCACCTGGTTGCGGCCGGCTTCCTTGGCCCGGAGCAGCACGGCGCTCGCCCGGCGGATCATGTCCTGGACCTGGTCGGGGATGTCGCGCCCCAGAACCCCGTGGACGAGACCGATGCTGATCGTGATGGGGCGCGGGGTCTTCTTCTCCACGGCCTTGCGCAGCTTCTCGGCCACGGCTTCGACAAAGCCGGGATCCACGGCCGTGAGATAGACCAGGATCTCGTCGCCCCCGTAGCGGCCGATCACGTCCGAGGCGCGGATGTTGTCCCGGATGCAGGCTACCACGTCGTGCAGGGCCCGGTCGCCGGCTTCGTATCCCTGCTCGGCGTTGATCGCGGCCAGGTGATCGATGCCGATCATCAGAAGGGCCACGCCCTGGCGCGTGCGTTCGGCCATGTGGGAGAGGGAGACGACCACGTGCAGCAGGCCGCGGTGGTTGAGCACGCCTGTCAGCGAATCGACGTGCGCGTGGCGGGCGAGTTCGCGATTCTCGCGCCACAGCCGCCGGATGGTCTCGCTCAAGAGCTCGAGCTCGGGCGTCACGTGTCCGTACCGGCGCATGGCATCCAGGAAACGCTCGAGGTGTTCGCCGTAGTCCTCTTCCGGCGTCTCCTCGTGCAGGTTGCGCATGTAGTCGAAGAGGAGCTCGAACGCAGGGTGGAGCAGGTAGAACTCGAGGTGGAAGGCCAGGAGGAACCCCTTGTCGGGCAGGGATTCGCTGAGCTCGCTGGCCAGCAGCTTCTCGGTCTTCTCGTTGATCTCCCGGAATTCGTCCCGCACCTCAAAGGGCCGGTCGAAGATCTGTGGCAGGCCGCCGTCCCGGGCCAGCTTGAGGAGACGGTTCCAGTAGGCGACGTGGCTCGCCTCCTCCTCGCTCATGCGGTGCCAGAAGATGCGCAGCTCGCCCTTGCGCTGCTTTTCTGCGAGCCGCTGGTAGGCTGCGCAGGCCTTCTGGTCGATGGCCAGGGCGAGTTCGATGATCTCCGTCAGAACCTCGTCGCTCATGTATGCCCTCCGGACAGCGTCGATCAGATGCGCCGCGTGTGGGCGCATGGTAGCCGGTCGGTCGCCCGAATGCAATGAGGGAAACGCGAGGATGGGCCAGGCGAGCAGAGCGCGTTATCCGGCAGCCTGTTGCGAGGCCAGTGCCATGAACGTGACGGGCTGGATGCCGTACCGGCGTAGAGCGGCGCCGAGCGAGGGGGTGAGCAGGGCTTCGAGCTCGGACGGGCGCCGGGCCTGGATCCAGGACTCCCCCATCTCGCTGTCGCCGCGGGCGTCGCGTTCCGGCTCTGTCTCGCCCGGGTGGACCATGACTTCCGAGAGGCCGTCCGGGAAATGGGCGAGCAACGCTTGCCAGACGGGTTCGGTCATGGCGCCGATGTGCGTCTGTCCGAAGAAATGGTCGGGACGCGGCATGGCGGCGTCCCGTCCGGTGCACGTGACCAAGCCGCGCAACAGGCAGGCGCGCAGGGCCGGCCGCATGCCGGGCCAGGGGAGGTGGCCTAGCGCAAAGGCCACCGGCTCCCTGAGATTGCGCATGGCGGGGATGCCGTACGCCCGCGCGAGCCGACCGGCGAGCCGGTCGAGGCGGCCCCACACCGCATGGTGCTTTTCGGAATCCAGGTGCGTGGGCGTGAGACCGGCGGCGAGCACTCTTTCGATCTGCGCCCGGTACTCGGTCTCGGCTGCCCGCAACGTGTCGGGACCCCGGATGCGCCGGCCGAGTTCCACGACATCCAGGTGGAAGCATCCCCCCTCGTCGAGCAGCGGACGCACGACCCCGGGGTCTGCCACGGGCCGCCCGCGCAGAAGGTTGAGGTGGACGCCCACGCCCAGGGCGGGATGTGCCTGCGCGACCGAGACGGCGTGTTCGAACGCAGGGCCGTTGGCGAGCAGGGAAGCCGAGGGGAGCGTTTCCGCGCCATGGGCGCGCGCGATGCCGCGGTTGACCGCTTCGCTCAGCCCGAAATCGTCGGCGTTGATGATGAGCTTGCGCATGGGCGTGCGGGGGAAAGGGCGGAACCTCGCGGGCGACGCTCGCGCTCCACAACGGTCAGCGAACCACCTCGTAGGTCTTCTTCTCGATGTCGCCGCGCTCCCCGCGCAGGAGCTTCTGGTGATTGCGGCGCCACTCCCACATCTGGTTGAAGATCCCCGTCCGTTCCATGCGTCGGATCGAGGTCGTGGCCGTGATCTCATCGATGAAGGTATAGGTGGCCCCGGCCCGGAGGGCGCGCAGGATGAAGTCGCTGGACGTGCCCTGCGGAAGGCTTTCGTCGAATCCGCCGACGCTCTCGAAGACCTCCCTGGGCATGGCCATGACGCCGCCGGGGGCGTGTACCTTGCGGGCACGCGTGTTGCGGTTGGCGATCCAGAAGCAGATGCGCACCACGGGCCCGCCCTGGTCGGGACGGCCGCTCATTGTGGCCACGGGTCGCTCCCGGCCGTGGAGGTTTTCCGCGATGATCCGGAAGGCGTCCGGCGGCAGGGTGGTGTCGGCGTCCACGAAGATGAGCAGTTCCCCGTTCGCTGCCCTGGCGCCGAGGTTCTTGCCGAACGACATGCCGCAGGTGTCGCTTTCGACCACGCGCACGTCGAACCCCTGCGCCACCGCCCAGGAGGCGTCGTTGCACCCGTTGAGCGCC
>CAZBZG010000161.1:0-10614 GCA_964496245.1 uncultured Planctomycetaceae bacterium
CGAAGAACACGAAGCAGGCGCCTGACGTCGAGAGCACTCGCAGATCATTGGCAAACCGCTTCGTGCCCTTCGTGGTTCTGCCTGCGCGTTGCGGCAAGGACGAGTGAACCGTCTCGATTTCTGAACCAGGCCGGATGTCCAGGTTCCCTAGGAATGCAGCCTGAGACGCGTGCACGGGTCAGTGAGCACCGACAACGCGGTTGCGGCCCGCGCGCTTGGCTTCGTACAGGGCGTCATCCGCTCGTTTGACGAGGGAGCGCTCGTGGTCGCCGCGCTGGAATACGCTGACGCCGAGGCTGACGGTGATACTCCCGGCGGGCGGGAAGTCGGTCTGGGCCACAGCCGTGCGGAGCTTTTCGGCCAGAGTCGTTGCGCCGTCGGGGCCGGTGTTGGGGGCGACGACCAGGAATTCCTCCCCGCCGAAGCGGAAGAGCAAGTCGCTCTGGCGCAGCGCCTGCTGCACGCGACGGGCGATGCCCTTGAGCACGTCGTCGCCGGCTTCGTGCCCGTAGCTGTCGTTGACCTGTTTGAAATGGTCGACATCGAACAGGATGACGGCGAGCGGCGTTTCGTAGCGGGCGGCGCGGGCGACTTCGTTGGTCAGCGTTTCTTCGCACTTGCGGCGATTCTGTACGCCGGTCAAGCGATCGGTCGAGGACGTCATCTCCAACTCGGCTTCGAGCCGTTGCCGGCGGCGGAGGTTGTTGGAGAAGGCATCGATCATGGTGTTGAGGACATGGGCGAGGAGGCGGACCTCATCCGTGCTCCGGACCTGGAGGCGCTTGTCCGGGATTTCGTCCGCCACGAAACTCTCGGCAATGGCGCCGGCGCCTCCGGCGAGGGCGGCCAGATTGCGATTCAACTGGCGAATGAGGAGAACCGCCACGAGGACCCCGGAGAGGACGGCGCCGGCGATTCCGGTCCACATCGTGAGGCGCACCTGCCGTTCCCGCCGCTCGGTCGCCATCGCGGATGCCGCGGTGAAGCGGGCGATGTCGCGTAGGAGGGTGTCGGCCTGTTCGGCCACTAGGGCGCCCGTGGATTCCAGGCCGCCGATGAGAGCGGCGTCGATACGCGGTTCGCCAAGCCGGATGAGTTTGAGCACTTCGCCTGCCTCTGCGGAGAAGCGGCTGTGTTGCGTTTGGAGTTGCTGGAGGGATTGGTGGAAGCGGCCGTAGGCGCGGCGGGCGGATGGGGAGACGTGCCGCACGCCATCGAGGAGGGAGAGTCCCTGGTCTGCGCGTTCGGCAATGGAGGCGGTGTGCTCCCGAAAGGTGGCTTCGAAACCCTTGGTGGCCTGTGCATCGGACGGCGTGTCGGGGCGTTGGAGCCGGAGACACTTCTCGATGATGAGGTGCTGGGCAAGCACACGCGTGTGGATGGTCGTGACCGCTTCGGTGAGCGGCATGTCGACGCGTGCCGTAGTCGCCAGCTCGTCCGCGATCCGGGTCTGCTGCCAGTGCGTGTAGACGAAGATCCCGACGAGGGCGGTTGAGAGAAAGACGACCAGCCCGGCGACCTTGCGGCCGATGGTCCATTTCAGAGGCGGGAGGACGATTGCGGACCTGCCCCTTGCAATTTCCTCGAGGTCGTCCAGGAGTCGCGCGTGTTCGTTCTCGCTTTGCATGAGGCCCGTGAAACGAAGGCGGAGGGTTTCGTCGTCGATGTCATCCACGATCGCGGCATAGTGGCGGGCCATGGCGGTTTCGACCGCACGAAGCTCCTGGAGGTATGCGCCGAAGTCCTTTCTAGTAAACATCGCGGTCGGCCTCCGTCAGGCTCTCGTAAAGTTCCTGCAGGATCTGTGCGTGTTGGCGCGTCTCCTCGCCCAGTCGCTGGAGCGTCGCCCGAACCCGTTCTTCCTCCTCCGGCCGGAAGCCGTACCACGGCATGGACTGGAGAATGTGCCGTTCGTGGATGGGAAACGCGCGCTCCTCTTCCCAGATCGCCTGCTTGACCTTCTTGAGCAGCTCCTCCTTGTGAATCACGGACCCTCCTTTCGCAAGATCGACGGCACGGGCGCGACGGGGCAATGTCGAGGCCCAACGGCTTCGCCCCACCACGCCCAGCTGTTGACGTAGTAGTCGTCGACCGGTTCGTAGAGCCCGCCGGACTGTAGGCGGTACTCGCCAAGTCGCTGGCGCAGCACACCTGCGATGCCGGGCGCAAGGCCGTCCAGGCTCCAGGCGTAGAGGCCCAGCGCGGCCGGACTTTCGTAGGGATTGCGCACCGATCCATCGTAGTCGTATTCAATATGGACGCGCGGGTCCCGGCCGTCAAGGGTGCGGCGCAGGAACGGGATGAGGTGGCCGCGAAGCAGGCGGCGGGCCTTTGCGCTTCCCGAGAGCTCGAGGTCGAGGCGGAGCCGCCACCAGATGCGGAACGCGTCCCAGGACGCGGCCGTGCCGCGTTTGGGGGAAGGACGGAAGCGGCCGGCAGCCGTGATGCGGGACCAGTCCGGAACGAGCCCCACGCCGGGGGTGTCTCCGAGCGAGGCGGTCAGGCGATCGAGCTGGGCATAGGTGGAGCTGGCCAGCCTTGTCCACCGCTCATCGCCCGTGGCTTGCGCGAATGCGTGGTAATGACCGGGCGAGAAATAGGACGCGTTGATAAGAAACGGCGGCTCAACACCGGAGTCGGTGTTCGGCCAGGGCAGGAGCAAGAGTTCGCCGTTGGCGAGTTCGGTCACCTCGAGCCTGAGGATGTCGGCTGCCACGGCCAGCGCCTTCTTGCGGTAGGCGTCCAGAGCGCCGATTGTCGGCCGGCCCCAGCGCCGGTCGGCCAGGAGCAGGGCGAGCGCGTAGTCCAGGTCCGCATCCGCGGCTGCGTTCCAGTCGAGCACCTGATAGGCCTTGCCGGGGACGCGTCCGTAATGCCAGGCGAGAAGATGATCGCCGAAGCGGTCCTGTCGGGAGAGATGGGCTTCGGTCCATTGGTAGCAGGCGTCGAACGTGTCCTGGTCGTCAATCCAGACCGCCCGCAGCATGGCGTAGGCCTGTCCTTCGGAGACCGTGTCGTTGTCGCGGGTCGGCCGGATCACGCGACCGGCGACGAGAAAGGTGTGGCGGTATGCCTCCCACGTACGCTCCAAGGGGGAAGGAGTGGAGGCAGCTACATCGTCGGCGAGCTCAGCAGAACGGTAGAACGTAGCCACGCCGAGGGCGGTGGCGGCCAGAGCCGCACACGCGAACACGAGAAGATGGGCGAGGGGCGTGGTGCGCATCTAGCCGGTTGCTCCCACGGACGCGGTCGGCCCAGCTGCGTCGGGTCCGGCCTGACGGAAATAGAAGATGCTCGACAGCAGCAGGAAGTGGTAGAAGATCCAGACCAGGCTCATGAGCACGGAGAGATCCTGTTCGTATGCGAGGCGGTTGGCCCCCCAGACGAGGGCGGCGGCGTGCAGGAGCCACATGACGATCTGGGGCCAGAAGACGCGGTAGGGCACGGCGGATTCGGCGGATCCCTTGGCCGTGACAGCGAAGCCGCTCTTCCAGCCCAGGAGCGCCGCCAGAGCCGCCTTCATGTACACGGGGAAGGAGATGAAGCTGAGCAGGACCCCGGTGCTGAGTTGCCGGGCGGTGTAGTTGCGCCGGCGCATGCTCGCGTAGAAGATGGCGAAGCTCAGGGTGAAGTAGGGAATGAACGTCAGCACGTAGATCTCGGGCCGGGCAAAGAAGGAGGGCGTGCTGAAGAAGACGTAGGTGAGCGGACAGATCATGAGCAGGAAGTAGGCCCACCCGATGAGGTAGTAGGTCCCGGTGGCGAAGTACTCCCACCACTGGCTGAAGGTGAGGCTGCGCGGGCGGGTAACGAGGACGCGGAGCACCTTCTTGAGCACGCCGAGATTGCCGCGCGCCCAACGCCACTGCTGCTTGAGATAGGGGGCCATGGTGGTGGGGCCTTCGCCGTAGACGCACGCCCGCCCGTAGTACAGGCTGGACCAGCCGCGGCTGTGCCAGTCGATCGACGTGGCGAAATCCTCGGTGATCGACGTTTCGTCGAGGCCGCCGACGTCCGCGAGCGCCTGGCGCCGGATGATGGCGTTGGTGCCGCAGAGGATCATGCCCCCGCGGGCGCTCTTGCCCTCGCAGATGTACTCGTAGAACATGCAGTGCTGGAGATTGGCGCCGAAGGCCACCGGGCTCGCATCCGTGTTGGTATAGAACTGCGGCGTCTGGACGAAGGCGAGACGCGGGTCCGCCTCCATCACCGGGACCACGATCTTCAGGAAGTCGGGGGCGGGATTCTGGTCCGCGTCGAAGATCACCACGTAGTCCTGGTCGAGCGTCTGCAGGCAGTCGTTGATGATCCCCGCCTTGGCGCCGTGCCGATCCGTGCGGCGGAAGAGGCGCGCGCCGTAGGTCACCGCCAGGGCCTCGGCTTCCCGGCGGTAGGTCTCGTCCGACGAGTCGTCGAGGAAGTAGAGGGTCTTGTCGGCGTAGTCGAGGTTCTGCAGGCAGATGAGCGTCTGCTCCAGGACCGCGTAGGGCTCGTGGCGGGCGGGCATGAGCACGGCCACGCTCGGCGGATGCGCCCAGTCGACAATGGCCGTCGGAGGAACCGTGCTGCGGGTCGCGTAGACGAAATCCACGCAGTAGGCGATCGAGTGGAACATGACGAAGGCTTCGCCTGTGAGCAGGGCCACGGTCATGACCGCGCTCATGGGATCGCCGAAGCCCTGGGCCAGGTAGAGGCCCCGGGTGATCAGGTAGACGCACGCCGCAACCACCATGACGTTGACCACGACCACGAGCAGTCCGCCGCGGTCCGTACCCATCGTCGTTTCGCTCGGTTCCGATCCCATGCCGGATCCTCAGAAGCGCCATTCCAGCCAGCACTGGCCGGTATAGGCATCGTAGACGTCGCCCACGGTCGCCCGTCCCTCCAGGTGCAGGCTGAGCCGTTCGTTCACGTCGTGATGCGCGGCCGCCCGGAACGTGTGTCCCGGCTCGCCGCTCTTGTCCCACCCGTACCCGTAGCCCAGGTCGTAGTAGGTGCGCGGACTGCCCCAGAAGAGCTCGTGCTTCCCGAGCTGATGGCGCCAGTCCAGTTGGATCTGCTGCGTCCAGAAGCTGCCGGGGGAGAAGTAGGCGGGGTCGCCTTCGGCGAATCCATCGTGCACCGCCCGGTAGGTGAGCGAGAGGCGCCGGGGCTCAGGCAGGATCTTCCACCGGAGCTCGCCGCCGGCCTCCTCCCGGTCGTTGCCGTCGGCGAGGTCGGATCGCTGGGCCCAGACCTGGAGCTGCCAGTTGTCGTTGGGCTGGAGGTGCGCGAGGGCCCCGTGCGTCCGGCGGTAGAGCCCCGCGTCCACGGTGGCCGCGTTCTCGTAGAAGTCTTCGCGTCGGGAGTACGCTTCCAGGCGCACCGCCCGAACCGGCCAGGCGCGGACGCGCGCTGCGTAGAGCCATTCGTCGTCCACGCCGGCGTTGCAGTGACGCGCGCCCACGCGCAGGAGCGCGTCCCAGCGGGGATGGGCGAAGAAGCGCCCGCTCAGGCGCACGACGTCGGCGTCCACGTCACGGTGGTCCGCGAAGCCGTGGTTCTCGTGTGCGGCGTCGAGCGACAGGTCCCAGACGTCCCGCCACCAGTGGCCGAGGCGCAGGTCCACCGCGTGGGTGCGGATGTCGGTCAGCCGGCTGGGGCTCTTGCGGCGCTCGTACGTGTAGCGCGGCCGCAGCCCCCACGACCGGGAGAGGGCGTTCACGCGGTCCAGGGCCTGGCGGGCGCGGAAGTGGCCGGGGTAGATCTCCAGCACCCTGCGGTAGGCGGGTCGCGCGCGAGTCCACATGGACTGGCGCGAAAAGACCTGCGCGAGATCGAAACGCGCTTCGAGATTCTCCGGCTCCGCCGCAATGAGGGCCGCGTATCGCGCGATGGCGATCCGGTCGCTCTGCGCGTAGAAGGCCTGCTTGGCTTCCCGCTCGAGCTGGAGCCGGCGGTTGTCCGGGGCTGTGCGCAGCGCGGCGTCGTAGGCGGCCAGCGCCTGCTTGTACTTGCGGGCCCACCCGAGCACGCGCGCCTTCTCGCGGCGGGCTTGCCAGTCCGCGGGGTGTTCGTCGATCCAGGCCTGGTAGGTGTCCAGGGCTTGGCCGTAGCGCTGGTCCCAGCTGAGCACGCGGGCCAGGCGGATCCGTGTCTCCCGGCTCGCATCCCCGCGGGCCACGGCCTTGCGGTACAAGCGGACCGCCCGCTCGTAGTCCTGCTGCTCGGCGGCCAGGTCCGCGGCCAGGCGCGCCACATGCGGATCGTCCGGTGTTCGGCTCAGCAGGTGCGCGAAGACCTCTCGAGCCTCGTCGTGCGCCTGGGCCCACACGCAGATCCGGCCATGGCGGGCGAGCCGCTCGACGTCGTCTGGCGCGGCGTCCAGCAGCTGCCGGGAGATGCGGCGGGCTTTTTCGAAACGTTTGAGAGCGAGCAGCGCGTTCAGCAGCCCCTCGAGCGCGTCCGGCTGACGGGATGTGACTTCGGCCAGACGGCGATACAGGGCGGCCGATGCTTCGAATCGCTCCTGCCGGTCGTAGAGCGAGGCGAGCCGCCGGAGCAGGGGGACCCGGTCGGGACGGTTCTTGCGCAGGGCCTCCAGGACCTCGGCCGCCTCGCCGAGCGCACCGCTCCGTTCGAGGCTGGTGGCGTACCGCAGGGTCTCCTCTTTGCTGAGGGCGAAGCCGCTTTGGATGCACGCTTTGTAGTGCTCCACCGCCTTGGCGTAGGCCTCGGCCTCGAAGCTGGCGTTGGCCAGCCGATGGAGCACCTTCTCCCTGGGAACCCTCGTCTCGGCCGCCTGGAGGACGGCGGGAAGCATCAGGCACGCGGCCAGGAGCGCCGGGTACGCGCGGCGCGCAAGGGGCGTCCGTTGTTTTTTCCCCACAGCCTGCCTCACCGGTCGTCCCCTTCCTGCGCCTGCTGCAATTCATTCAGTTGTTCCAATATCCGCAGCTCCGCCTGCGGATGGCCGGCCCAGCCCGCTTCCTCGGCGGCTTCGAAGAGCAGCGACTGGTCCTGCGGGAAGCGCTCGGCCAGCGCCGCGTACAGGGGCCAGGCCTTGTCGTGCCGGCCTGCGGCGCGCAGAAGGGCGGCGAAGCGGCGGCGGGCCGTCCAGTCGTCGGGATGCGTGGCGAGCCACGCTTCGTAGCGCTGGAGCCGATCGGCGGGCGTGCCGGCCTGGATCTCCATCTGCGCAAGCGCGAAGAGGGCCTCGGCGTCGAGATCCCGGTCGGCGGGGATCGTTTGCAGCAGGGCGCGCGCACGGGCCGCCCCGCCGCCGGCCAGGTAGATGCGGGCGAGGGTCAGATGCTGTTGCGGGTCCGCCCGGCCGCTGGCCACGAGACGTTCGAGCAGGGGGCGGGCCTCGTCCGGCTTGTCCGCCCAGAGCAGCAGGCGGGCGAGTTCCGCCTCCAGCGCCACATCGTCCGGCCGGATCTGCAGGGCCTTGCGCAGCGGCGCGACAGCGCGGCCGGGCTGTCCGGCCCAGGCGCGGGAGCGGGCCCAGCCGAGCAGGAGGTCCGGATCGTCGGGGTGTGCAGCGGACAGTTCGGCAAACGCGCGTGCGGCTTCATCGAAGCGCTGCGCGCCCTGGTAGAGGCGCGCGAGCCTTTGGGGCACCGCGACGGATCGGGGCAGAAGCTGCCGGAGCTTCTCGTAACATGTGATCGTCCGCTCCAGGTCGCCGGTCCCCTGCCGGGCCAGCGCCAGCGAGCGCAAAACCTCCGGATCGGCCGGATCCGCCTGGTGCAGGGCTTGGAGCAGGGGGATGGCCTCGTCATAGGCCTCGGCCCAGAGCAGATTCCGTGCCTGGGCGAGTCGGGCGGTTCGGGAGTCGGGATTGCGTTCCGCGAAGCGGCCGTAGATCGCGGCCGCGTCTGCGAAGCGGGCGGCCCCGGCGAGGGATTCCGCGTACTCGAAGAGCACGTCGGTCTCCTGGGGTCGTGCGGCGAGGTAACGCTCGTAGGCTCGCAGGGCGGCGGCGTGGTCGTGGCCGTAGAAGCACGAACGCGCCAGGCCGAGTTGGGCGCGGAGGCCGTTTGGATGGCCTTCGAGGATGCTGCGGAACGCAGCTGCGGACGCGCTGTACCGGCCGGCCCATTGCAGGGCATCGGCCAGTTTGTACCGCAGATCCGTGCGGTCGGGCGCACGGGCGAGCGCACGCCGATAGATCCGGGCCGCCTGCGCATGCTGATCCTGCCAGGCGAGGAGATCGCCCAGGTGCGCGATGTCGTCCACGCGGGGCGGATCTTGGTGGTCCAGCAGCTGGCGGAGGCCGGCCTCCGCAGCTGCGAAGTCGCCGTATTCCTCGGCCACGCCGACCAGGCGGCGCGCGAGGTCGGGGGCGCCGGGTCGCACGCGCGCGGCTTCCTGCAGGTACCGAACGGCCCGGCGGAGGTCGCCCGCCTGGTAGAGTTCGTCGGCGCGGGTCAGAAAGGCGCGGTGCTCCTGGGTCCGCCGATAGGCCCAACTGACGCCGAAGGAGAGAACGAGCAGGGCCGCCAGCGGAAGAGCCTGAACTCTGAGGATCGCCTTCATGCGCGGACGCGGCGAACGCGATGCCGGCGCGGCGTGCTCGCTCGGGACCGCATGGCTTCGGGGAAAGAGACGCTCGAGGACCGCGGTCTGGTAGGCCTGCACGTCCGGTCCGGTCCGGTCGGATTCCGGGAGCAGCGATTCCAAATCAGTGGCCACGTCTGCGGCGCGCGCGTAGCGCCGATCCGGGTCGATGGCGAGCAGCCGGGACAGAAACGTAGAGAAGAAGGGCGGCAGGCCGGGGATGAGGGTGAGGGGGTCTGCAGGCTGGTCCTGCAGGAGGGCCAGGCGCATGTGCGCGAAATCAGGGGCCGAAAAGGGCGGGCGCCCGGTCAGCGCGTGGTAGAGCGTGGCGCCCAGGGAAAAGAGGTCGGTGCGGCTGTCGACCGGCCCGTCTTCGATGGTCTGCTCCGGCGCGACGTACACGGGCGACCCGCCTGCGGGATCGAAGATCTGGCGCGCATGGCTGCGCATGTGCAGCGACGCTCCGAATCCGCTCAGCTTGGCCGCCCCCTCGCGGGTGATGACGATGTTGGAGGGGCGCAGTTCGCAGTGGACGAAGTCCTCGGCGTGGCAGGCGGCCAGCGCGCGGGCGAGCTGGCTGCCGATGCGGGCGACCCAGGGCCAGGACAGGCGCGTTTCCGTGTCGAGCAGACGGCGGAGGCTTACTCCTTCGATGTATTCGGCGGCATAGAAATGCTGCTCTCCCACGTGGCCCACGGCCAGCACGCGCTGAAGGTGCGGGTGGCGCAACCGCTTGGCAGCCCGGGCGTGGGTGGCGAAGAAGGCGTGGGCGCCGGAATGGCGGGCGCCGGTCGCGGTCTGGACGCGCAGCAGGACGAGCGCATCGGTTGGCTTGTGGCGTGCCTTGTAGGTCACGCGCTGGGGGTCGTGTCCTAACGTTTCGAGGATGGCGAACGACGAAAAGTCGGGATCCCCTTGCATGGGGGCATGCGCATCCGCCCCGGGGGCTGGTTCCGGGCCGCCCCCTGCCGGATCAGCCGGGCTGGCTGGGTCTGAGCGCGCGCGCTGGCGCGCCAGGGCAGCCGTGATCTCGGCCTCGGTCATGACTCCTGCCTCGACGAGCAGGGAGCCGAGGCGCGGTACAGGGGAGCCTGCGCGCTCGAGCGCGGCCTGCCGTTCCAGACAGACCTGGATGTGGTCGGCGGTCACCGCTCCGCTGTCGAGCAGAAGGCGTCCGAGGAGTCGGGATCGTATGTCGGCCAAATCGTTGCCCCAATCGTTCGCGTCTTGGCCCCCGCGTCATGGCAGCGGGCAGGCTCGTTGCGGCCAGCCCGCCTTTGTGGCTGGGACCGCCTGGCTCGCTGGGGCAGTCTACAGGCCGGGGCCTTCGCTGTAAAGGCCCGTAGGGCGCGGACAGCTGAATCCCCGGCGGGGAATCCATCCGCCGCTTAGGGTTGACGCTCTAGGCGGACTTCCATAGAATCAAGTCTTTCCCTGGGGACAGGATCTCTGCACAGAAAGGGCCCGCATGGCGGACGAACAGACGGCGGACAAACGGGATCTTCTGAAGACCCCGCCCGTGGAGGCCGAGGAGATGGAGCGGCTCATCTCCAAGGGCCACCAGGCGCACAACGTTGTGGGAGCGCTGACGTTCGTGGGTATTGTCGTGCTTGCGGCCGTGGGGCTGTACTACAGCCGCCTCGACAAGCTGGGGACGGGCGAGGGCGACAAGCGGTTTCCCGCGTACCTCGACCACCTGGTCCACAACCAGATGCAGAAGGATCGGGAGACGTATGTGACTCGCGGGGACAGCATCCAGCCGATCTGGCCGCGCCAGCTCTACCTCAAGCTCCGCCAGGACATCTACCTGCTGGCGGGGGCGGCGCTGCTCCTGGCGGTGATCTTCATCCACGTCGAAAAGGCGAAGATGCGCCGCAACGATCTGCTGGTCTACCGGGCCCTGGCGCGGGAGGTCGAGAAGCTGCGCATGCGGATCAAAACCCTGGAAGGCAAGGGCGGCGGCGAGGCGCGCGCCGGCGGAACCGGCGGGGCCGGCGCCAGCGCGCCTCCAGGCGCCCCAGGGTCTGAGACGCCTACGGAAACCGGGCTGTAAGGGTCTGCGCCGGTCAAGCC
>CAZBZG010000162.1:0-4492 GCA_964496245.1 uncultured Planctomycetaceae bacterium
GACGTTGCCGCGCTCGTGGTCTCTGTGTCCGCTGTGGAGGGGGGATCCTTCCTCGTCGTACAGCACCCCTGCCCTATACGGAGCCGTCCACATCGCCGCGGAAGGAGCCGGTCACCCAGATGAACGACTGCACGTCGATGAAGTCTTTCGCCCCGTGCTCCTGCAGCTTGGCCAGCAGCGTGCCCGCCAGGTCGAGCAGCTTGGCGTACGTCGCCCAGTTGAGCTTGGCGGTGTAGGCCAGGTCGAAGTCAAACCGCGCGGCTGCAGCCTTGGTCACCTCGGGCTTGAGCAGGATGTGCTTCTCGGGCTGCGCGATATAGGGCGCCTGGGTGAGCACCGGCCAGGTGGCGACCCGTCCCTTGGCCGCGGGCAGCGCCTTCACCGCCTCGATCAGCTCGGCGTAAGCCGGCTCCGTGACTTCGCCGCCGTCCAGGAGCGCGAAGAGCGCCTGGAAGTAGCGCGTTGCCGCCTCCGTGTCGGCCAGGGCCTCCTTGAGGGCAGCGGCCTCGTAGGGCGAGAGGAGGTTGAGCTGATAGGGCGTGCCCTTGCTGCTGAAGAAGACGTACGCGTAGCGGGAGACGATCTCCGGGAGGTTCCCTTCCGCGAGCAGGGATGCGCCCTGCCCCGCGCCCAGCTTGTCCGCGAACTTTTCGTGCGCCTCCCGCTTGTAGCCGAGCTCCTGCTCGGCATACCCGGGGTCCTCGAACCCCGCGGGGAACTTCGTGAAGAAGTGCTCGATGGCCTGCTCGTGCGTCCAGCGCGGTACGGACTTCTTGCGTTTGGTGCGCTTGGTCTTCTTCTTGGCCTTCTCGAGGCCCTGTTCGAGCCTGGCCACCATGCCCTCGCGGTTCTCCACGACCCGTTGCTGGATCGGATGGTCGTCGGCCAGTTCGGTGAGGTGCGCGACCGCCTCCTGCGCGTCTGCGATCCGCCCTTTGGCGTCGTCGAACTTCCGGGCCGCGAGCAGTCCGGCGACCTCCCTTTCCATGGCGTCGATCTCTTCCCGCTTGGTAACAAACTCTGGCGCAGCCATCCTCATCTCCTCAAATCCCGGCGAGCGCGTCCCGCCGTAGCGTCCCAGCATACAGCATCCGGCAGGCTCCGGCAAGGTTTTGTTGGTTGCTTTGGGGTGCTTTGGGTTGCTTTGGGGTTGCTTTGGGGTCGGACCTCATGAACATTCATAGCGTCAGAGGTTTACAACAGGAACACAGCCATGTACGGACCCTAGAAGCGATTTTCGTCCAAAGAAATGAGTTCTAAGCCCCCCGGCACGCCTCCCGATCCCCGCCCGGCCTTTCGGCCCCATCGTCTGGGCCTTCATTGCCTTACAGCGGCTTTTCGGCCGCGAAAATCGCTGCCAAGAGCCTGCGACAAGGAGCGACCTAGGGATAACCCTTTATTCTCCAGAGTCTTGTTGTGGTCCGACCCCGGTCTGATTGCCGGTCTGATGTGGTCCGACCCCGGTCTGACCCCGGTCTGACCGTCTGCCGTGGTCCGACCCCGGTCTTGCCCTTCAAAACGGTTGCCACCTGCGTGCGAGACGCTACAATCGTGCGCACGCCAGCGATGCTGCTGGCGGATCGAAAGGCCACGCATGCCACCCGACCTCCCCCTCTCCAACGTCGAACAACGGGCGCTCGCCGCCTCCCCGTTCGACGCGCTCTACCCGCCCACCGAACAGATCGGCACCCTCATGGTCGAGCACTTTCCCGCGCTCGGCAAACTCGCGGCCATGCGGTTCCTCGAATGGGTGCAAGACCACCCCGGCGGCGTGGTCAGCCTGCCCACGGGCAAGACCCCGGAGCACTTCATCCACTGGGTCACCCGCATGCTCGGCACCTGGGACCAGGCCGACACACAAACGCTGCTCGAAGAGAGCGGCGTGGACCCCGCACGCAAGCCGGACATGCAGAGCCTCCACTTCGTGCAGATCGACGAGTTCTACCCCATCCGGCCGTGGCAGCAGAACAGCTTCATCTACTACGTGCGCAAGTACTACCTCGAAGGCTTCGGCCTCGACCCGGACAAGGCCATGCTGATCGACTGCGAACGCGTGGGCCTGGACCGGCCCGAGGACCTCGAGGCGATCTGGCCCGACCGCACCGTGGACCTGAGCCTCCGCCTGCGCGCGGGCACCACCGCGCTTGAGCGGCAGCAGAAAGACGCGCTCGCGCGCATCGACCAGTGGTGCCAGGCGTACGAAGACCGCATCCGCGCGCTGGGCGGCATCGGCTTCTTCCTCGGCGGCATCGGTCCGGACGGGCACATCGGGTTCAACGTGCGCGGCTCCGACCACCGCTCGACCACGCGCCTCACCGCCACGAACTACGAAACCCAGGCCGCGGCCGCGCAGGACCTGGGCGGCATCGAGGTCTCGCGCAAGCGGCTCGTCATCACCGTAGGCCTGGGCACGATCACCTGCAACCCCGACTGCGCGGCCGTCATCATCGCCGCGGGCGAGGCCAAGGCCGGCGTGGTGGCCGACGCCGTAGAGCAGCAACCGCACGTGCGGTATCCCGCGACCGCGCTCCACGCCCTGCCCCACGCCCGTTTCTACGTCACCCGCGGCGCCGCCAAATTGCTCAAGGAACGCCAGTACGAGCGGCTCGCCCGCGCGGACGAGATTTCAAGTGAGGACGCGCGGCGCGCCATCGTGGACCTGGCGGTGGCCCGGCACAAGCCGATCGCAGACCTGCCCGAAGCGGACGTCGGCGCGGACCGGTTTGCCGCGTGCGTGCAAGAGCGCTCCGGCACGGCCGCCGCCGCCCTGTGCGAGGAGATCCATGAGCACCTGGCCAGCGCCATCGCGCGCGGCGCGCACGTGCTCACGGGCACGCGCTTTCTGCACACCGAGCCCCACCACGACGACATCATGCTGGGGTACCTGGCGAGCGTGGTGCGCCACGGCCGGGACCCGGCCAACACCCATCACTTCGCCTGCATGACGAGCGGGTTCACCGCGGTCACCAACCAGTATCTGCTGCGCAAGCTCGCGCAGCTACGGGACTGGATTGACACGCCCGCGTTCGAAGCCCTGCGCGCGGAAGACTACTTCCGCCCGGACAACGACAAGGGCCGGCAGCGCGACGTATGGCAGTTCCTCGACGGCGTGGCCGGCAAAAACGCGGCCATGATGGCCGAGGCCGAGGCCCGGCGGCAGCTGCGCGACCTGGTCACGGTCTTCGAAGAGCAGGCCTTCGGCAGCATCAAGAACCGCGCCCACGAGGTCATCCATTACCTGGAGAGCGAGTACCCGGGCAAGAAAGACCCCGAGTACATCCAGGACCTCAAGGGCATGTGCCGCGAGTGGGAGGCCGAGTGCCTGTGGGGCTACTTCGGCTGGGGCTGCAGCAACGTCCACCACCTGCGCCTGGGGTTCTACACGGGCGACATCTTCACCGAGGAGCCGACCCTGGAGCGGGACGTGCCGCCCATCCTGGAGACCCTCGAACGCGTACGGCCCGACATCGTGACCGTGGCCCTCGACCCCGAGGGCAGCGGCCCGGATACGCACTACAAGGTGCTCCAGGCCCTGGCCGAAGCCGTGCACCAGTACGCCGAGCGCAACAAGCCGGAGCGCCTGCGCATCTGGGGCTACCGGAACGTGTGGTACCGCTTCCACCCGGCCGAGGCCAACCTGTTCGTGCCCGTGTCGCTCAACATGTTCTCCATTCTCGAGCGCGCGTTTCTCAACACCTTCGGCTCGCAGCGCGAGGCGAGCTTCCCCAGCTACGAGCACGACGGCCCGTTCTGCGAACTCGCGCGCAAGATCCAGGTCGAACAGTACCAGCAGCTCAAGACGTGCCTGGGCCGGCAGTGGTTCCACGAGCACGAGATGAACATGATCCGCGCCACCCGCGGCCTCGTCTTCCTCCGCGAGATGGAGCTGGAGGAGTTCTACGACGTGAGCCGCGAGCTGCGCAAGAACACGGAGGCGCGGTAGGACCGCTCGTACAGAAAGGTACCCCGTGGCTACCCAGCGATTCGGCAAGGATGATCTGTTCGTCTCCCCCAAGGGCAACGACAACTGGTCCGGCCGGCTGCCCAAGCCCAACAGAGACGGCACGGACGGGCCGCTGGCGTCCCCGGCCGGCGCCCAGAAGGCGCTGCGCAAGCGCAAAGGACTGGCGCGGGACAAGCACGACGCCCCCCGGTCGGCCGGCCTCAACCGGCCCGTGACCGTGTGGGTCCGCGGGGGCCGGTACGAACTCAGTGCGCCGCTCGTCTTCACGCCCGCAGACTCGGCCCCGGTCACGTTCAAGGCCTACCCGCGCGAGAAGCCCGTGCTCGACGGCGCCCGCCGGATCACGGGCTGGCGGAAGACCAAGGTACACGGACGCACGGCCTGGGTCGTGGACCTGCCGGAAGTCGCGGACGGCACGTGGCAGTTCCGGTCGCTCTTTGTGAACGGCGAACGCCGCGCACGGCCGCGCCTGCCCGAACAGGGCCTCTGGCGCATGCGCTCGGTGCCGGGCCTGCCCGAACGCGGCGG
>CAZBZG010000162.1:4502-10584 GCA_964496245.1 uncultured Planctomycetaceae bacterium
GCCCGGGCGGGTACACCCAGTTCACGTGCAACAAGAGCGAGGTGAAGCGATTCACCAACCTGACCGACGTGGAGGTGGTGTTCGTCCACTTCTGGATCGAAGAACGCAGCAGCATCGCCGCCTTTGACGCCAAGACGCGGACCGTGACCATGGCGCGCGAGAGCCGGGCCCCGCTGTTCGGGTCCCACGGCAGTCACTTGGCCGACTACTATGTGGAGAACGTGTACGAGGCCCTGCGCAAGCCAGGCCAGTGGTATGTGAACCGCGCGACCGGCCGGCTCACGTACCTGCCCAAGCGCGGGGAGACCCTGGAAGAGACCGAGATCTATGCACCCACCACGCTGCAGCTGCTCGCGCTCCGTGGGGATCCCGACGCGTCGCGGTACGTGGAGTTCCTCCGGTTCGAAGGCCTGACCTTCCGCCACACGGACTGGCGCCACCCCGACCCGAGCGACGCGGAGGGCGACTTCCTCTGCCCCTCGGGATCGCACAAGGCGTTCGAGAGCCGCCGGCACTTCCGGGGCACCAAGGCCTCGGGCGGCCAGGCCGCGTGCGACGTGCCGGGCGTCCTCTTTGCGGAAGCCGCCCGCCACTGCGCCATCGAGGACTGCACCATCGAGCACGTGGGCTGGTATGGCGTGGAGCTCGCGGACGCGTGCTGGGGCATGAGCGTGATCGGCAACACCCTGCGCGACCTGGGCGCGGGCGGGGTGAAACTCAACGGCGCTTCGGCCCGCGACCCGCATCACCGCCGCACGGGCAACCATTGCGTCACGGACAACGAGATCTGCGCGGGCGGCCGCATCTTCCACAGCGGGGTGGGCATCCTCTCCATGAACGCGCATTCGTGCGAACTCAGCCACAACCACATCCACGACCTCTTCTACAGCGGCATCTCCTGCGGCTGGGTCTGGGGGTATGGCGAGAGCGTGAGCCGCGACAACCGGATCGAAAAGAACCACATCCACGACATCGGCCAGGGCCTGCTGTCCGACATGGGCGGCATCTACACCCTGGGCGTGCAGCCGGGCACGGTGCTGCGCGGCAACCTGATCCACGACATCGAAAAGGCCCACTACGGCGCGTGGTGCATCTACCCCGACGAAGGCAGTTCGCACCTGATCATCGAACACAACGTCTGCTTCCGCACGAACGATACCATCTTTCACCAGCACTACGGCCGGGAAAACACGGTGCGCAACAACATCTTTGCTTTGGGCGAGGCCGCCTTGCTCGCGCACAGCCGCGCCGACCTGTGGAACCGGGCCATGACGTTCGAGCGGAACATCCTGCTCACCGACGGCAAGCCCGTCTTCCAGGCGGGCTACGGCTGTCAGCTGGCCGACCGCAACCACGCGAGCGACCTCAACCTGATCTGGGACCTCTCGGGCAAGCCGCTCAGGTTCGTGGACCAGCGCACCGGCACGACGCTCGACCTCGCGGAATGGCAGGCCCTCGGCCACGACCGCCACTCAATCTTCGCCGACCCCAAGTGCCGCGATATCAAGAAGGGGAAGTTCAAACTCGCCAAGAACTCGCCCGCCGCAGAGATCGGCTTCCAGCCCATCGACCTGTCGGACGTCGGCCCGCGGCCCAAGGCGAAGCGGTAGGGGGCGGCGCCGCCCGCGCGTCTCTGTTCTTGCGGTATGTAGCCCCGGCACTCTTGCCCGTGCAGCGCTTGACCGTATCCGCCCCAGGCAAGAGTACCTGGGCTACACCTCCACACCGCCCTTCTCGAATCATGCCCCTTTTCCGTGAACGTTCGCGCCGTCTCGTCGTTAGAAGACGGCAGACCAACGCTTCAGCCATTACCAGCGCGGCCGTCGCAACATCACCTCCGGACCATTGCGCGCGTGCGGACGTTGGAGGGCAGCCGCACGAAGCCGCGGCAGGGATGCGCCCGTGTTGCAACGCTTGATCCTCGCGGATTGCCTACGCACCGCGAAGCGAACGCTTCTCGCTACAGGAGGCCCGTCATGCCATCGCGATCACCTGCTCGCTTCTGTCTCGGTCTGTGCGTAGCCGTGCTCTGCCTCACGAGCCGCGCGCAAAGCGCGGCAGAGACGTCCGGCCGCGCTGCGAGCGACACGCTCTCTCCGCGGCTGGCCGCCCTGCTCGACCGCATTGTTCCGCTCCGCGGCACAATGCGGCCGCCGTACGACCTCGCCCGCCACGATCGCGGGCTGTTGCCAACGGAACACGAGGAGGAACGCACCCTCCTCCAGCTGCGCCTGCGGGCCAAGGCGCGCCAGGATCGCCTGGAAGCGGACTGGGAGGCGTGCCGGAAATGGTTCGGCAGACGCTCCCACCCGTCCGCGGCTGACCGGACGGCTGTCGAGCTTCTGGCGTATGCCTTTGGGCAGCGGCCACTCGAACGCGCCCAAGCGTCCGTGCGCGCGGCCGGCCCGGCCTTCCGGCTCCGTCTCGCGCGCCTGCTGCTGGCCGAATGCCGGTTCGACGCAGCCGTGCGCGAACTCGCCGTGCTGGCCGATGGCGACGGACCACACGCGCAAGCCGCCCTGGCTGCCTTGGCGCAGCATGCGGGCGAACGCGAAGCGATCGAAGAGCGGGTCGCGCTCCTGCCGCTCGCTTTCGACCTGGAGGCGGATCTCGAAAAGCGCAGCCGCGATCCGGAGACCAGGGCATTCATCCAGAGCATCCGCCAGAGCGTCCGCCCGCGCCTGGCGCCGTCCACAGGCGAGCTGGAAGAAGAAGAGCCGGACATCATCGAGACCGACGCCGTGCTGATCGCGCCGGACGAGCGCGGCCCCATCAGCCCGCTCGCCGGATGGGCATATGAACCGGTTTTAAGAGCCCCCCCCGGCCTGCGCGCGCGATCCGAAGCGCTTGCGTGCATGGACCGCACCTACCTCAAAACCGACACCGCCGCCCTGCTCCTCTACCACCGACGCAAGGCATTCGTCACCAACGACACGGCTGCGTTCGCCCTGCACACCGCCTATTGCGGACCGATCACCTTCCGCCTCTATCGCTTTGAGACCGCGTCCCAATGGCAAGCGGTCGACGGCCGGACCCTGGCCGGCATGACGCCGGCGCGCACCTGGACGCACACGTACAACCGGCTTCGCATGAACAACCGCATCGGATCCTACGAGGAGACCGTCACGGTCGACGGTCTCGCAACGGAAGGCTACTACCTGCTCACCGCAAGCGCCCGGTATGCACCCGAGATCGCCGCGCAGAAGTTCGCGGTCAGCCACGTGGCGCTCTATCTGCGGGCGGCGGCCAACCGGGCTGTGGTGGCCGCTCTGGACCGGCGCACCGGCCTTCCGGTTCCCGGCGTGCCCGTGACCCTCATCGTCACGGGCTCGGTGGATGCGCATGGCCTCGCGCGCAAGACGGGAGCGACCGACACCCTGGCCTTTGTGAACGGCCTGCGCGGCACCGAGCTCCCCGCCCGCGCCAACGACGAGCAGCCCGACCTCGTCGCGCATGCCACGGCAGCCAAAGCCTACGCCGCAGGCGCGGCCCTGCGCGGCCGCTACCCGGATCTCGACCAGACAATGGACGGCACCACCGGTGCGGACGGGTGCGCAGCCTTTCCGATCGACATCGGCCGCGCGGACTACGACTACACGGTCTCTGCAGCGCGCCAGGGACCGGGATGCGCCAAGGCCACCGTCCGGTACAAGGAGCCTGAAGGCAAGAAGGACGAACGCAAGACCCTGGTCTGGACCTCGCAGCCCGTCTACCGACCTCGCGATACCGTCAAGTTCAAGGCCGTACTCCGCCGCTTCAACGGACGGCGCGTAGCGCCCCACGACGCCACTGCCCCCGCATCCGTGAACGTCGCAATCAAGGGACCCAAGGGCGCGACCGTGTGGGAAGAGACCTGTCCGCTTTCCGCCGCCGGATGCGTCTGGGGATCGTTCGACCTTCCTGGGTCTGCTGCGCTCGGCGCCTACCATATTTTCATGGACAGCGCGCCCGCATCGCCGCACGTCCCGTTCACGGTGGAAGCCTTCCGGTTACCAACCTTTCATGTGTCTGCGAGCTTCGAACACTACATGTATGGCGGCGGGGAGACAGCGCAGGCGCGGATCTGTGTCGCGTACGTACACGGCAAACCCGTGCCGGACGCCGAGGTCGAGGTGCAGCTCGAAACCGATCGCACGCCCCCGGGCTGGACCCGGCACGGCGACACCTGCTCCACGATGGTCCCTACCGACGCGCACGGCGAAGCTCTTGTCGCAATCCCCCTGCCGCAGGTCGACAAAGACACGCGCCAGCGCATCCTGGCCGTTGTCATGGACGCATCGGGGCGGACCTACAGCGATGCGGCCGGCATCTGGATCAAGGCGACCGCCTTCCGCTTGCGCGCGGTCGTGGATTCGCAGCCGGACCGCACCGTCACGGGCGGCGACAATCAGGCGGAATCGCTTCCGTGGGACATTGGAGATTCGCACACCCACGCGAACGCCGCCCGGCCGGGCAGCCCGGTCACGCTCCGCGTCACAGCCACGACCTGGGACGGCGAGCCGGTCCAGAACGCCGCGGTCCTACTGGACGGCTGCCGCCGGACCGAGGTCACGGATGCCAACGGCCAGGCCCTCTTCCAGCTCCACGCAGCCGAAGAAGCGGGTACGCAGACGTTGACCGTGCGCGCGGTCGCAGACCGCCATGTGGTGACAACCTCGATAGAGGTCGCAGTCTGCGCAGCGCCCGCGGACCAGGCCGCGACCGACGAGCCGCCCGCCGCGGCCGAGGGTCCGGCGCACGCGGATCTTCTGCGCATACACGTGCCGGATGTCGACGCTGGTGATCCGCTCGCCGTCACGCTCAAGGTGGACAATGCGGACAATGCCGAGACCACGGTGCTCGTCTTTGCCGAGAACACCCGGCTTCTCGCCTACCGCGCGCTGCGTCTCGCGCCAGGCAGGCACACGGTCCGCCTTCCCACGGACCTCGCATTCGCTCCTGTGACTTACGTCAAGGCCCTGGCCTTCAACAGCCGGAGTATGGAACAGAGCGCATCGAGGCATTCGTTCCACAGCTTCGAGAAGGTCCGCGTCACGCCCGTGCAGCGCTTCCTCACGCTCACCGTGGAGACCGACAAGGAGGAATACAAGCCGGGCGAGACCTGCCGCACCATGGTCCGCGCGCGCGACTGGCAGGGCGCACCCGTGCCCCGCGCAGAGATCAGCCTTGGGGTCATCCACAAGGGCGTGTACTGGCTCCGGTCCGATCCCACGCTTGACATCCGCCGCTTCTTCCATTGGTTCACGCCCCCGCATCTGCCCCAGGGGCGCTACGACTGCCCCTATCCCGATCTGTTGCCGCAGTTGTTCTGGGCTGGGCCCAAGCACGCGTGGGGATATCTTGTTGGCATGGGGCCCTGTTTTGGATTCCGTCGTGGCGGAGGCCGGAGACACCTAGTGGCTCGCGGCGGCGGAAGCAGGCGTACGGACGTCGCGCCCCCCAACATCCGCTCGGACTTCCGGACCGAGGCGCTCTGGGTCGCAAACCTGATCACAGACGAAACCGGGTGCGCGCGCACTACGTTCGCCTTTCCGGACGACATCACGGACTGGCGGTTCACGGCCCGCGGCGCGACCGCGGACACGCGCGTGGGAGCCGTGGTCGCGCACCGCAAGACCCTGCTCCCGCTCCAGGTGGAGCTGCCCCTCCCCCGCGCTTTGCGCACCGGCGACCGGGTGACGCTGCAGGCGCTCGTCCACAACAACCAGGGCCCTGCGCGCACGGTGGCGTTCAGCCGCTGCGTGGGAGACGACCGCGGGGAGGCCACATTCGCCGTCCCGGCCGGCGGCACCCATCCGATCGCACTGCCGGTGGACGCTGCGAGCGGAGAAGCGTTCGAACTCCTGGCCCAGGCCCGCGATACAGAGAGCGGCGAGCAGGATGCGGTGCGCAAATGGCTCGAGGCCGGGCCGCGCGGTCACCCTGTCGCGCGATCGTTCGCCGGCACCCTTTCCGCAGGCGCCGCGATTCCGCTCGAAGCAGGCGACCAGATTGAAGACGCTCTCCGAACACGTGGCTTCTCCAAGGGTGAGCTGGATCTCATGGCTCTGGCCCCGATGGACATGCTGCACGATTTCTACGG
>CAZBZG010000163.1:0-10568 GCA_964496245.1 uncultured Planctomycetaceae bacterium
CGACGCGATCGACGAGTCCGACGAACCGGCCCGGCTGACGGGCGGACGGGATTGACGGGGTCTCGCGCCTGCTCGGCAAGCGCGTCGTCCGGCGTTGCCGAGCGGGAGGCCGCGTTGTGGAGGACCGGCAAGGAGACGATCCGTATCCCCAGGAAAAGGACTACACCGCGGACGACCTCGTGCGGTTCTGGAAATCGCAAGGAGAGAACGAGACGTTCTGGGCCGGGATCGACTTATGGAGACTTCCAGGCACACTCTTCCTCGTGCGCAACCTGTCTTTCCGGTCAAGGTCGATCCGGGACATTCTGGGAGAGAGCAACGCCTGAGTTGGTAAAGCCGGTGTCTCGGCAACGATCGCTTCAACTGGCCAATGGTCTCGCCGCGGGACCGGCTCGCTTGTGCCGATCCTCGGCATAGGTTCCCTACACCAACCGGTCGATGGCGTGCGAATCTGCGGGGCGCGATCATTGCATTCCCTGTGAGATCTCCTCTCCAAGCAGGTAGCGGACCGATCGGAGCAGATCCCGGATGCTCATGGGCTTCTGCAGGTAGGCGTCCGGAACCTCCACGCGTTGCTTATCCAACACGTCCCGAAGCTCCGCGCGCCCGGTAAGCACCACCACGGGAATGTCGCTTCCGGCGCGGACGCGTTTCAACACTTGGTACCCGTCCATGCCCGGCATACTGATATCAAGGACGAGAAGGTCCGGGCCGAACTCGCGGAGACACCTCAGCCCCGCAGGACCGCTGTCCGCAGTCTCCACTTCGTATTCATGCGCCCGAAGAACCTCCTCCAGCATGTCCAGGACCGCATGATCGTCGTCTATGACCAGGATCTTCCGGCGGCTCATCGTGGTTCCATTGCTGGATGAAGAAACCGCCCGGGACCGGCCAGGTGTCAGGCAATCGGGGGAAGGACACCGGCCACGGGCGGACGATCTACGTTTCCTGCATTTCCATACGTGCTTTTCCTCGAACGCGACCGCTGTGCCCAACGGCACCCAGCTCTTCTCGGCTCCCGGTGGCGAGATCCTGACGATGTTGCCGACCAAGGCCTGGCCGTCAGCCTCGCGTACCTCGACTTCGACGTCGATGGCGCCGACCGGCAGGGCACGCGTCAATCCAAGGCATACCGCACGGCGGCGATCAAGGAAGCCACGACGACGAGTACCAGGAACCAGAAGATCCCCGCGATGGGCGATGAGTTTCGTTTCCTTTTCTTGGCCGGCAGGAGAAAGTCATAACCACACTGGCACTTTCCGATCCGGTCGGACTTGCTGCTTGAAAACGCGTACTTGCGCCCGCACACAGGGCAGACGAATTCCGTCTTGCCGCCTTCCATTGATTCACCCCCTTCCGAACAGGGCCAGCAGGCGCCTCCAAAGGCCGTTCGACTTGTCTTTGCCGTCGATCTCGTCCAGAAAGGCCATGAGCCGGCTGCGCCGGCCGGGATCGCGCCACTCTTCCAGGAAGGCACCCATCTGTTCCTTGACTTCGGGAGTCGGGGCATAGTTGAACGTGTCCGCACCCACCTGCTTCAAGACGCCGCGGGAGGCCAGTTCCAGGAGCTTGCGCTTCACGAGCCGGGGAGGCTGTCCCAATTCCACTGCAATCTCCCGCACGTGGGCGACATCGCTGTGCTTGGTATGGAAGAAGACGACGATCCCCGCGGCCAGGCGTCCACGCAAATGGTTCCGAACAAAGCGGCGCAGCGGGTCCTCCGAGCTTTCCGGTCCGCTCATGGCGTCCCTCCCCTGGTTGCATGTCACGCAACCGTCGCATGCGGTTGTTCACGCGGGAAGCGCAAGGCGTAGCTGACGGCCATTCGCCGTCCTGTCACGACCCCAATCCCTCGCCCGCCTTTTCATCCAGGATCCCCTTTACCTTGGCGATCAGATCCAGGGAGTCCGTGTAGGTGATGCATTCCCGGTGGCGCTCCTTCTTCAGGTCGAGGCCGAGGACGGTCGTGTTCCCGGCCACGTAGATCACCGGGAGCCCGTTCTCCCTGGCCGCGTCGACGCATCGGCTCACGTCCGCTTCCCGGCTTCCCCACCCGAACGCGTAGACGACAAGCGCGTCCAGCTTTTCGTCGTCGCGCTTCAGCCTCGCAAGAGCCCGGGAAGCATCGCAGCACGTGAACCGAACGTCTCTCCCCGCCAAGCCCGCGACTTTCTCCATGCGCTGGCGCTTGATCCGCGACTGGTCTACGTAGAGCACCGAGTAGGGTTGCATCCGCATCGTTGTCTTCCTCGAGGTGTATGGATGGAACTCGTTGCTTGCGCACATGCGCTCTCAACAATCCATCGGCCGAGATGCCCGGAAGCACGCGCCAAGTCCGCCTCAACCGCTCTGAACACGCGGTTACTCGGCCGGGGAAACGCGTTCCTGCTTCTCGTTGTTGTCCAGTTCGATCTTGTCTTCCCGGGCCAGCCAGCCGATGGCCCGGTTCAGCTCCCTGCTCTTGAGACCGGTCGCTTCGCCCAGCGCCTTGAGGGACGACGGCCCCTTGTCGTGCAGATGCTGCCATACCTGACCAGCTGCTTCGCCGATTCCGTGCATCATTCGGATCCCTTTCTCCTGTGCATTCTCGTCTCCGCCACGTCTACCCGCTCTCAGCCGGGTCCGTTCAAGTCTCTACTGCGTGTGCAGGCCTCTCCACCCGCGTCATCCTCGCCGAAACGGATGTTGACGAGATGTACGAGCGCTTCCGCCGCTTTGCCGGCATCCTCGCCAACGATCTCGATATCCACGGTGCATCCGTGTTCGGCGCCGAGCGTCAGCACCTCGAGGATGCTCTTTCCGTCCGCCCTGGTGCCGTCCCTGGAGACGGTCACCTCGCTCTCGAACTGCTTGCACGTCTCCACGAACCGGCATGCGGCCCGCGCGTGCAGGCCGTAACGGTTCCCGAGCACCACGGTTTCTCTCACCACCATCGCTTTCACCTCTTGCCTCCGCGCTTCTTCAGCTTTCCCGTCTCGCTTCCGCGGCATCTTCGCCGTCCTCGGATTCGGGATCACCTGATGTGTTCCCGTTGCCATCCTCGTCCGCCTCGGCATCCGGATGAGATGCGGGTTTCGACTTTTCGAGCGAACGCAGGAGCGCGGTGATCGGGCCCGTGCCTTTCTGCTGCCGGCGGTACATCTCCATCAGGCGCTTCTGCTTCTCCTCGTGCTCGATCTCCTTGAGCAGATCCTCCGGGGTTTGGCCTTCCCCCTCTTCCGGGGCGTCCGAAGGGCCGTCTGCCTTCTTTTCCCGCTCCCCGGTTGGTTCGGGTTCTTCGTTGCCGTCTTTTGACGCTTTCATGCTCGGCCCCCGCTGCAACAAGCGAACGCGGCCAGCCTTTGTCCCCAGGCCGGCCTGCGTATACGTCTCAGTACGGCGCCGCGGCAATCGCGTTCTCCGAGGCCTCGAAGTACAGCTGCGACGCCGTGATCGAACGCTTGACCTTCATCTGGCAGCCCGCGATCATGACCGCCACGCCCGGATGGATCACGCGCTTGGCCTTGATGCGTCCCTTGGCCTGTTCCCGCTTCCTGGCCTGCTCTTCGACGAGCGAGCTCTCGATTTCCTTCAGCCGCTCCTGGGCGCCGATCCGGGATTTCAACAAGGCGGCAATCGCCTTTCTCTTGGCAGCTGGCGCCCGCAGAAGCACTTCGCGTGGTTCGCCATCGCCCAGCGCTGCACTGATCTTGCGCACAGCCCGCTCCAGGTCCTTGCGCTCGCGAGCGAGCTCTTCCTCTGCCTCGGTTTCCAGGCCCACCTCCACCACGGTCTCCGCACCCAGTTCCGAGCCGATCTCATTGACCTCGATCCCGAAGCCCGAACGCACGGCGCCTCCCTGGATGCGGCCCTTGCCGCTCTGGGCGATGACCTTCTGCCCGGCCGTGATCTCGCAGTTGGTGATGTCGTTGTCGATCACCACGTCGCCGCCAGCCTCGATCCGGGCGTTCTGCGCGAAATGCGCAGACACGTTCCCCTTGGCCTTGATCACGCCGCCTTCCTGCATCAGGATGCCCCGCTTCACCTCGACGTCGCCCCCGGCCTCCACCGTGGCGCTCTCGATCGATTCGCCCACCACGAGGTTGCCCGAGCAGGCCACAGAGAAGCCGTTTCGCACCGTGCCTTTCACCGATACCGAGCCCTTGTCCATGCGGATGTTGCCCGTGGACATGTCCACGTCCCCGGAAATCTCCAGCACATCGGTGACCGAGAGCGCATTGGCCGCAAAGCGTACGATGCCGTCGGTTTTTGCCCGAAAGTCGCTTCCGTCCGCAGACACCTCGACGTTGTCGCCTGCGTCCGCAGCCGCAGCCTCTCCCGCCTTGGCCGGCACTTCGCTGCCGAAGACGTCCCTGCCGGGCGTACCGCCTGTCGGGGGAATGAGTCTCGCCAGCAGCGTGTCTGCGGCCACGTTGTGGAACGTGCTGCGCTCGCGGAAGTCCACGCTGCCGTCGTTCCGTTCGGCGCCCACGGACTGGGCGGTCTCCACCAAGAGCTCCAGCCGGCCGTCCTCTCCGGCTTCGGGCGGAACCCCTGCGCACAAGACCACATACAACTCGGGCTTCCCGCTCTCGCGGATTTCAGATAGGATCGGATCAAGGCTTTCGATAGACGGCTCGGCCTGAATGCCCTCGGCCTCCAGCATCCTGCGGATCTCGGCCAGGCCGATCTCCGTACCGTCAAAGGCCTGGGGATACAGGGTCGCCCGCACCTCCATCCTATCGGCGCCGACTGCAATCAGCGGCTCCACGGAGACCCGGTTCGCCTGCACGCTCGCCAGCCCGTAGGTCTTTGCATAGATGCCCTCCTTGTCCTCGGTGATCGCGCACTCGCCCTGGAGCGCGGGCGTGACGTCCGTTACCTCGTCCGTCTCTTGAGGAACCACCTCCTTGCCGGTCACGGTCCGGCCGGGCTGCGGTTGCTGGGCGGGCGCGATACGGGCGAAAACGTTCCCCGGCAGCACCGGCGCGTGCAGGTCTCCCAGCGGCTCGATAGTCCCGTTGGTCCCCGCGACGACGGCCGTGCCCTGTGCTACAATCATGCCGGTCGGGTCTTTGCCGGATGCCGCACGCTTGAGGACCTGCGATATGGCCTCAGCATCCGGGGCCGCCTCCACCCTCGCAGCCTCGAGCGCCTGCGTCACGCTCTCGGCGCACAGGGCCCTGCCATCTCCCACGGGCGGCGTGTAGGATGCGATCTTCGCCTGCATCTCGTCTTGCGAAAGCCCGACTTGGATGCGCGCGTCCGCACCCCGTACAACCGCGTTCCATGCGCCGTCTCCGGCCTCGGCCAGTTCGATATGCTCCGGCGAGGCCTGCAGCTTCTGCGAAGCGAGTTCGCGCGCCGCTGCAGCATCCGCTGCCTGGACTGTGACACGTGGCTCACTCATAACGGTCGGTCCCGGCCTCCATCCTGTTCATGGCGCCTCCCTGCTCCTCGGGCGGCACCCTCCATTCGCCGCCACCGCCCAGGGATCGGCGAATGCGGCGAAGGACGCGCGCGCTCCTTGCGCGATACACCCACGGCCAATCCAGCCACCGGCACTCGCAGACCCGGCAGCGGTATTTCTGCGGGGCGATGAGTTCGCGTAACGGCCTGAACACCAACGGGCCGCCCCGGACCACGTCCTCCTCCCTGCCGCAGCTCGGACAACGCATCGAATCTCCCCGAAAACCGCGCCCAGAAGCGCCGTTCAATCCTCAGAGCCGTCTGCATCCGCCTGCGAACGGCGCCTGTCAACGTGATGCTGCAGGGCTCGGTGCACCACATCGTCGAGCGCAGCCAGCTTCACGGGCTTTGCCAATACCTCGAACACGTCGGCCTCGGCCAGCGCCGCCCGTGCCTCTTCGATGTGCGAACCCGTCATAAAGACCACGGTGGGGCGTTCGGGCCTGCCCTGCGCCTGGAGTGTGCGGACCAGTTCGACGCCGGTCATGCCCGGCATCATCCAGTCCGTGATCACAAGGTCGTATTCGCGCGTTGCGCACAGTTCCAGGGCCGCAGCCCCGCTGCTGGCTACGTCCGCCTCGTAGCCTCTGATCTCCAGGATGCCCTTCACCATGTCGGCCACCGTGAGTTCGTCGTCCACCACCAGGACCCGCCCGGCGGTCGTCCTCTCCCCGTCTTCGCGTTCTGTCATGGCGTCCCCCCCCCCTTGGTCTTGCGTCTCCGACGGAATCCTCTTTCCCCCGCGTCACAATGCCGTGCCTTGCCGAGCCAGAGCCGGCAGCGAGTGGTGCTGTACGCACGCCCGGATGCGGTCCCGGGTCGCGGGCTTGGCCAAGAGCGTCACGGGCGAGTAGAGAAGCGCCTGCTCCATGAGGTCGCTCTCCGGATACGCCGTGAGAATCGCCACAGGCACCTCGGGCCAGCTCTCGCGAACGGCCTTGAGCGTGTCGGGACCGTTCATGTGGGGCATCACCAAGTCCAAGAAGATCAGGTCCGCGCGCTGCCGGCGCATGTGTTCGATGGCCTCGCCGCCGTGCGCGGCCTCGACCACCTCGCAGCCGTCCTTCTCCAGGATCAGCCGCAGGTAGTCCCGCACCGTGGACTCGTCGTCCACCACCAGGATCCTGAGCTTCCTGCGAACGTCCTGCTGCGACCGGGCCCAGTCGTCCAGGTCGCGCTTCTTGTACCGCCAGGCCGTTCCGACCTTGAAGGCCGGGAGTTCGCCGTCGCGCGACAGCCGCCGCAGCGTGTAGGCGTTCACCCGCAGGTAGTCCGCTGCTTCCTTGGAATCGAGGATATCCGGCATGGGTCGTCCTTCCTTAGTCCTGCGCGCAAGGGCCGGCCCCCTCAGCCGGCGAACCCCGGCCTCCCACACGCTGGATTGATACTCGCAGACACACTATAGCACACCAGACCACACAAGCAAGCCCTGAAACACACGGTTCGCCCTTCGTTCCAGCGTGGTTCGCGGAGACTGGACTCGGTGGCTTCGCGTTGAGAAAAGCCGACGCAAATCGGCATGGGCGGACGGATCGAGTGGGGCGGTGCCGTTAATGGTTTGTTGCGCAGAGGGTTACGTGTTAGCCTTCCGCCAGGATACCAACCCGCCACGGCTTTGGGGACCACGGATCACAGCACCCGAAAGGTGTTCCACTCGCCCGTGTCGAACGCCAGCGCGCAATAGACATGGAAGAGGCGCAGCTTCACGGCGTTCTCCCGTATCCACCAGCGCCTGGATCGAGTCCCGAACGCTTTCGAGGCCGTTCACGAAGTCGAAGCTCCTGCCGTAGGGAATGAACCTCCCCGGCTCCAGGGCTTCCTCCATGGTCGGTTCCAGGGGATCGAGGCGTTTTCGAGCCATGGTTGCATCTCTCCGCGGAAGTACGCATGCTGGGCTGAAGGCGCGCCAGCCGGTGTCTGCGGTCACGCCGAGACTGCGAGTATACGCGAATTGCCGTGAGATGCCAGTCTTCGCAATTGCCCGACCTGTTCGTCGTCGTTTGTGGCTCGGGAAGGTCCCGCCGGCCCGTCCGGTGCGCGTGGCATTGCTCGCTGTCAAACACAAGGCAAGCGCGCAGCCAATGTTGCTGCCTATTCCTTCCGTTTCTCCAGCGCCGTCTGCACCTTCTCGAGTTCCCGGACCGTCGCGCCAAGGGACGCCAGGGAGTCGTGGAGGTCGCTGAGGTAGGCGGCCGTGGCGACCGGGTCGTCGGAGGCGTAGGCCTCCCTGGCGCGCTCGAGGCTTTCGGTCATTTCCGCGTGGCGCGTGGAGAGTTCTTCCAGGGCGATCCCCAGCACCTCGCCTTGCGCCTGGGACAGGCGGCGAAGGGCGCCCGCGCGCGCCAGGGCGTCGCGCCGCGTCAGGCACCGTTGGATGGCGTAGACCAGCAGGTCCATGGAGGGCAGGGGTTTCAGCAGGTAATCGTCGCATCCGGTGTGCAGGGCTTCGATGGCGCTCTTGAGCGACCCGTGTCCGGTGAGGACGATGACGATGGTCGCAGGCGACTGGGCCTTGATCTGCGTGAAGAGCGTCTCGCCCGACACGCCGGGCATCTTGAGATCGGTGATCACGATGTCGAACGGCTCGCGGGAGAAGAGCTGGTAGGCCTTTCCGCCGTCAGCAGCGGTCTCGACCGTATAGCCGTTGTCCTCGAGCGTCGCTTGAAGGAGGGCTCGGATCGGCTCTTCGTCGTCGACGACGAGGATGCGTCTGGCGGCTTCAGCGGTCTTCTGCGGTTCCATGGCTTTCCTTTCCCTTCGTCCATCGCCCCGGGAGATTCGTCACGTCCGGCAGAGGCTCACCGTCGGGACGTGGCTGGTGTCGTTCGGGGCGGTGCGATGTCGAGCGCGGCCAATACCGTATCGCAAAGCTCGTCCAGCTCCACTGGTTTCTGCAGAAACGCCACGTGGGAGAGCGTGGCGAGTTCGGGCGCCTCCTCCATGGCATACGCCGAAGAGAAGATGACCGGGATATGCTTGAACTTCTGGTTGCGCTCGAGCGCCGCACAAAACTCGGTGCCGTCGAGGCCGGGCATGCGCACGTCCAGCAGGATCAGGTCCGGCGGCCCCGGCATCTCGCGCAAACGGCTGACCGCAGCCATGGCGCTGTCCGCGGTGAATACCTGGAGCAGGCCCGTGCCGGTCAAGGCTTCCTTGTAGAGACCGAGGATGCCCGCCTCATCATCCACGACCAGGACTTTTCGCCGCAGGATGCGCAGGGCCTCCTCCAAAGCCGCGGTCGCCTGCGGGTCGTGCGCGGATCGCTCATCCTCCAACTCTCGGTTCCGCGCCCGCAACTCGCCGATGCTCCGGGTCATGCGCTCTTCGTGGTGCATTCGGTACTCGAGCTCGCTTCTCAGGTCGTCGAATGTCCGCTGGCTCGCATCTTGCAGCGGGGCCGTGTCCGCCCGCCGGCGGTCCGGCCCGGCCGCGGGCCGCTCCCCCGCGTGTTCGGGACCCTCTGCTTGGTCCGGGCGAGGTGCGCTTCCGGCAGGCGCGGCGCCCGCGCGATCGATCAGCGCATGGACCTCTTCCGCCGCCATGGTCGACCGCTGGCGGCAGGTGCGGATCTGCAGGGTCTGCTCCCGCCCGCCGCGCGCCAGGGCATCGATCTCCTCAAGAGCCACCTCACCGGCTCTCCCCTCTGTTGCGTCCCGCCGAAGGATCTCGAGCTCGCCGCGCAGCCGCTCGTTTTCGCCCTCCAATTCCGCGAGGCGGGCGAGGACCCTCCGGCTCTTCTCCTCGTTGGCGTGCGCGGCCTGCCGGAGCGCTTGGCCCGCCGCACCTTGCCGCGCGGCAGGAGGAAGGTCGGTATAGCGGGACGTGAGCCGGGCGAGGTCCTGCTCCAGCCGGGACAGAAGGCCGTCCTGTTGCCGCACCTCGGCGGCGTTGCGCAAGAGCGCGGCCTCTACATTGAAGGCCTTGTCCAGGCGTCGCCGACCGCCCGATGGCGAAAGAATCTGCAGCAGCCGGCGTCGCACAAAATCACCGCAGAGCGCCACGCCCGCGTGCACGGGCAGCACCAGGAGCAGGGCGCAGCCGGCCTGGGCGAGGATGGCCTGTCCGTTCGCCGCGAAATCCGCCTGATCGAAGAAACGCCCCCGCATGGCATCCCCCATCTCCTTGATCCAGCCGGCTGCGAACGCCAGCCCCGCGCCGCCGACCACTGCGCACACGTCGAGCAACGCGAGATTCCGGTAGGCTTCACGCAGCGAGAGCAGGAAGGATCCGTGAGATGCGGCAACGCCGGCAACCAGGAGGATACCCGCAGCCACCAGGGTGGCGAAGACCGCGGACACGTGGTAGTGGTAGAGATGCGCGGTTTCGGCGTCGCGCCCGAGCGCGGCCGCGGCCGCGGGAAACGGCGCGACAATGAGGCCGCTGAACACAATGGCGCCGACCCCGTAGGCCAACCCGGCGCAGTAGAGCCTCTTTCGCGAAAGCAGTCTGTGCACGCGCATCATCTGGTTCCTTCCCGCAAGCCGCCGGCTCAGGGCTTGTACGGCTTCTGCTCGATGCGGCCGTCCTTTGCGTTGGCTTCGAACGCCAGGGTCGTGAGCTGCCTCTTCACGTGTTCGACCAGCGAACCGATCTGAATGGTCACCCGGCCGAACACCTCGGTGGCGACCTTGACCGCGCCCTTGGCTTCCGCGGTCACCTGTTTGAGAAACGCTTCGCGCTCGGACACGGACCGGTCGATCTCATGGTGCAGCACCACCAGCTTCATCTTGATGCCGGCCAGTTCCTCCTTCTCCTTGCACGAACGCGTCGATTGCTTCCCATGCTCCTTGCTCTTGACGAGTTCTTCCATGTGGCTGGCCGTGTTCTTGAGCGAGACCAGGCGCTGGTCGATCTCCCGGAGCTTCTCGTGCTCCTCCATGTCGATGCCCACGACCACCTCCGTGGGCGTCTCGCTGGGAGCGCCCAGCCGCTTGGCGTGGACCAGGCGCGCGGCCTTGGTCACCCCGCCCATGATCGAGCCCTTGCCCCGCACGGCCTGGACCGTGTCGCCAGCCACCACTTCGCTGTGCAGGATGGACCGGTCGACTTCGACCGTGCGGCCGGCGTAGACACGGGCGTTTTCGATGTAGCCTGCCCTGACGTTTTGGCCGGCGGAGATG
>CAZBZG010000164.1:0-10526 GCA_964496245.1 uncultured Planctomycetaceae bacterium
CCAGCTCGGCCGGGCTTGCTTGCCGAGCTGGAGCTCGGCGCTCCCAGGAGGGACGCGTGTCGCACGGGTTGGCCACAAGAGCCGTGATCCATGCGCATACGTCACTCATCCATTGCACTTCCTACCTTCCGAAACACGGCAGACCGATCTTCGAGTTGGAGCTGTCGGCGGTAGCGAGCGTGCCGGTGGAGGTCTCCCAGACTTCCGCCGAGGAATGCTACGAACGGAAGAAGCGACGCGAGGCAAGGCCAGAGGAGAGGCTCGCGCAGGCGGAAACCGAGGAGCATGAGGGGGATCGCCAGGCAGGCGAAGCACCATCGGCCTGCAGCAGCCCATGGCCGGCGGCTCACGACATAGGCGATCACGGGAAGGCAGACGAGGCCGATCAACACGAATGCAGCGGGCCAGTGTCTGTGCATCACCCCGGCCGGCCCCGGCGCTACCCGGTAGGAATCGACAATCAACAGGAACGCGAGCAACATCGCCATCAGACTCGCGGCGCCGACGAGCGTAGTTGCGACAATCGATCTCGGTTGCCAGTTCATCGATCGATGCTTCCCGGCGGTCTGTTCTGTAGACGCTGCCGCGCTTCCTGTCCAACCTGCCGTATGCCATTATCCGAGCACCGCGCGTGCGGGTCAAAAGGTTTCCGGTGCCTGCCATGGCCTCGCCATCGATCCGGGTGCGGACGGGCCCGCTCGTCAGGGTGGGCATGCCTTCGTCCTCATCCGGGCTGCGCGACTGGGGCCTTTGGCGCCGCTGCTGTTCACAGGAGAGCCTGCGCATGCCCACCAAGAGGTGGGCATGGCACCCAGCTCAGTTGCCGCGCTGGAGCGCGGCGTTCCCATAGGGGGGGGGGACGGCAACCGCCCCTTTACACCTCGATCACCTGCCCGGCCCCGCCGGGGATGACCTTGTCCGGGAAGCGGTCGCGGATCTCTTGCTTGTGCTGGGTGCAGTGGGTGGCGCAGATCTGGTCGAGTTCAATGAGGCGGCTGAAGTCGTTGAAGCCGTGGAAACCGCCGATGAGCGCGCGGGCGCGGCCGAAGGGTGCGGCCGCGTCGAGGATCCTGCCCACGCCCGGATGCGAGCAGCCCACCACGACCGCGACTCCGTCGTCCAGTTCGACCACGAGCGACTGCTCCTGCCCGCCGAGCTCGCCCGTGGAAAGGAATCCCGGCGCGACCTCTCTGGCTTCGCCGACGCGCACGAACTCCGCGCCCGCCCGGGCCGAACGAAAGACGGCGGGCACGTACACGGGGACCGGCCGGAGCTCGAGAAAGCGGTCGAGTCCGCCCGTGTGATCCCAGTGGTCGTGGCTGATGAAGACGCAGTCGATGGCTTCAGTCGAGAAACCGAGGGTCTGGAGGTTGTGGACCAGGAGATCGCCGCTCGCGCCCGTGTCGAACAGGATCTGCTTGCCATGGGCTTCGACCACGGCGGCGAAGCTCCAGTCCGCGCGCACGTCATCGACTTGGGTCTCGTTGTCGCAGACGATGGTGAGTTTCATGGAAGCCTCCCACCTGGCGTGCCTGCCGGAGTCGATCTCTACAGCACGGTTGCAATGCGCTCGGCTGCGCGCTTGCCTGAAAGCAGCATGCCCCCGAAGATCGGCCCCATGCGCGGCCCGCCATAGGTGGTGCACACGCTCATGCCCGCCACCCAGAGGCCGGGGTAGGGCTCGCCCACGCGGTCGACCACGAAGCGTTCCCCTGCGGGCGCATCCAGGGGCCCTTCGCCGGTGGCGGCGCCGTCCGCAGCCGAGGCGAGTCCGCGGCGGCGGAGCGCCTGGAGCACGACCGCGTCGTGGCCCGTGGCGTCGAGCACGGCCGTGGACGGGAACGCCAGCGGATCGACCGGCAGGGCGCCCGAAATCATGGTCCGGTTGACCACGAGGCCGGTGACGCGGCTGTCGCGCACGCACGCGTCCTCCACGGTCATGAGGTTGAGCACGATGGCGCCGGCCCGCACCGCGCGCAGGGCGAGCGCGCACGCGAGCTCGGTCGCATCGACCACGTACAGTCCTTCGCGTTGCCGGTCGAGGCGGATCTCGAACAGTTCGAGGACCTCCCGCGCATCCTGCTGGACCACGAGCTCGTTCATGCCGAGCGCGCCGCCCCAGATGCCGCCGCCCGTGGCCAGTCGCTTCTCCACGACCGTGACCGTCACGCCTCGTTCGGCCAGCAGGAAGGCTGCGACCAGGCCGGCCGGGCCGGCGCCGGCGATCAGGACCTGGGGGTGCATCGCCTCCAGGAGCTTTTCGTGATAGGCCGAAGCAATGGCCTTGGAAATGCCTGCTTCATCGAATGCGGTCATGCTCTGTGTCTCCTCTTCTGCTGTACGGGCGCGTTCTCAATGGTCGCAGATGTTTTCCCTGGTTTCGAGCTTGCCGTCAAGATAGGCGCGCACGACCGTCTCCGGATCGTCGCTGGGCGCACCGGTTACCACCTCGATGCCGGCCTGGGCCAGCAGGTCTTGCGCGCGCGATCCCATGCCGCTTGCGAGCACGACGTCGACCTTCTGCTCCTGGAGCCACTTCGGCAGGACGCCCGGCGCGTGCATGGGCGCCTCTGCCTGCTTCTGGGTGAGGATCGCCCGGGTCTCCGGATCCACGTCCACCAGCGCAAAGCTCTCCACATGGCCGAAGTGCTGGGAGACCCTGCCCGCGGCCAGAGGGAGCGCGATGCGCTTGGGCGCCGTGCCTTCGGCCGGAGCGTGGGCGGAGGGGGCGGCGTCCGGCGTCTTCGCCTTCTGGAGCTCGAGCACCCGGTCTGCAATGCGGCCGAACGAGTCGGCCGCCGGGCTGTCGGCATAGCGCTGCACATAGGGCTCGCCCTGGTCGCACGCGGTCACGATGTTCGGGTCGATGGGGATGCGGCCGAGAAACGGCACCGCCATGTCGCCGGCCATGCTCTCGCCGCCGCCGCTGCCGAACACGTCGGTCACCTCGCCGCATTTCGGGCACGCGAAGCCGCTCATGTTCTCCACCACGCCCAGTACGGGGATGTCCAATTTATGACAGAAGTTGATGCACTTGCGTACGTCCGCGAGCGCGAGTTCCTGGGGTGTGGTCACGACCACCGCCCCCTCGGCGTGCCCCAGGAGCTGGCAGATGGAGAGCGGTTCGTCGCCCGTGCCCGGGGGCGAATCCACGATCAGGAAATCGAGGTCGCCCCACTCCACGTCTGCGAGGAACTGGCGGATCACGTTCATCTTGAGGGGGCCGCGCCAGATGACCGCGTCGTCCCGGTCCTGCAGCAGGAAGCCGATGGACATGACCTTGAGGTTCTCCCCGAGCGTGGGCGGAACGATGCTGTCCTCATGGCTGCGCGCGGGCCGGGTCTCGATGCCGAGCAGTTTGGGGATGCTGGGGCCATGGATGTCGATGTCGAGCAGCCCCACCTGCTTGCCGGCCTGGCTGAGCGAGATGGCCAGGTTCCCTGCGACCGAGCTCTTGCCCACGCCCCCTTTGCCCGAGAGCACCAGGACCTTGTTCTGGATGCGGTCGAGTCGCCTGGCTAAAGCCTGCTGCTGGGCGGCGCGAACGTCGGCCTGGGCCTGCTGGGGATTCGCTGCTGTTTCGTCTGTCGCCTTGTCCGTCTCGTTGCTCGCCATCGGGGGTCTCCTGTACAAGCGGGTCGCGCTTCGTTCCGCGACATGTCTGTCGGGTTTCGGCCGCGTGCGGCCGGGATCAGGCCTCCGCTGCCTTGATCACGATGTCGCCGACCGCGCACCCGAGGTCCCGCGCGATCACGGGGCACTTCGCCTTCAGAAGGAAGAAGAGCCCGTCCTTGTTCACGGCGCTGAGCGTTTCGTAATTCCCCTGGCCCTTGGCGATCACCACCTCCGCCTGGTCGAAGCGCTTCCGGAATGCGTCCGAGCAGGTGTCCAGGATGGTGCCCGGAGCCGCCGTACCGTTTTCGATCACTTCGACCATGTCCGTGAGGCCGGCCGCGCGCGCGTCGTCCAGGGTCGCATCGTTGATGACCGGGCCGGACTTGACGGCCACGCAGACCCGGTCGGCCGGGAGCTCGGCCACCAGCAGCCGGTCCAGCACGATCTCGCCCGTGTTGTCGGCCAGGTAGAGGATGGAGGCGCCGTTCTGGCACGCCCGGCGGAGGCGCTCGAGGTGGTCGATGGCCAAGTCGCGCGTGAGGGTGTCTTCCACCGTGGCATGCAGCTGGATGTCTTCCTTGGTCGTTCCCACGCCGAAGTCGATGATGTTGCCCGCGATGGCCAGGCGGACGGCCGTGGCGAAGCGATCGCTCGATGCCGCGATCCGCTGGGTGAGATCGGGGAGGAGATCCAGGGCGGCCTGGTTGAAGTGGTCCTTGAGCTCCCGGTAGGGGTCGGGATTGCCGCTCAGCCGCCGGATGATGCGGTGGATGGTCTCGCCCATGTGCACCGGCGTCTGCGAAAAGGGGAGGGCGCTCGCTTCCTGCAGCACGGTGCGCATGATCTGTTCGTGCACGGCCGGATCCGCAGTGGCCTGATGGCTGGCGGCCAGCGTCTGTTTGATGAAACAGGGCACGCATTCGAGGAAGGTCTTCATTCAGATCCAGTGTCCCTCTACATCGGGCGCATCTGCGGCGCTGAGTTTGCCGGCCTTGTACTGTTCGATCGCTTCGGCTACGGTTCCGCTGGCGCCGATTGCGACCTGGATGCCGGCGGCCTGGAGGGTGCGGAAGGCCTTGGGCCCGCAGTGGCCGGTCAGGACGACCTCCGGTTCGAGGTGGCTGACCGCTTGGGCGGACTGGATGCCGGCGCCCTGCGGAGCGTTGAGGTTCTGGGTGTTGTCGATCGACGTCACGTCTTCCGTTTCCGTGTCCACGAGGACGAATTTGGCTGCGCGCCCGAAGCGCGGGTCTACGGCCGCGTCGAGCGAATCCCCTCTTGCACTGACAGCGATCTTCATACGACCTCCCTTCGGTGTCTGTGGTTGTTCCTCTCTCCGTCGGCGTGCCGGGCCTGAACTTGGCCGCCTCCGAACGCCGGACGGGGGCTGTGCATTATAGCAGGGAGGCTGCGCACCGAAATGCGAAAACCGGTCTACGTTCGATGCCCCTTGGCCTGCGCCAGAGGGAAAAGCACGGGAGGAGGAAGGGGAACAGAGGAGGGAAGGGGTCCCCGCTCCCTCCTCCCATTGCCTGGAACATGATGTTCGCGGTCACTCCGTCTTGGCGCGGTTCTCTTCGAGTTCCTGCAGGCGCGCTTGAATGGCGTCGAGCTGCTCCTGCAGGGCCTTGGCCTGGTTGTCGAGATACGTCTTCTCCTGGTCAGGAGAAGGCGCGGTCGCGTAGGGATTCCCCCACGCAGCCGGATGGGCGTAGGGAGCGGCTGGGCCGTACGGAACGCCGCCGCCATAGGCCGCGGGATTGGCTGCCACCCCGCGCGCCCAGCCGCCGCCACGCCCCCAGGCCATGCCGCGTCCGCCGCCGCCGCCGCGCCCCCAGCCCATGCCCCGGCCCCAGCCCATGCCGAAGCCGCGGCCCGAAATGGGGTTGGCATACCCGGGTACTGGATAACCTGCGCAAAAGCCTGCTGCCCGTCCGGTCATCGGTCCCATGCCGCCGGGTCCTGTTCCGTCTCCACCTGGCATCTTGATCTCCTTTCCGATTCGGTTGTTGCTTCTGTTGTGCGTCTACATCGTCCCAATGGGTCCCAGGGCTGCTTCAGCCCCGGCGCATGCGCGTGCCGCATTTCGGACATGACCGTTCGGTACAGGGCTGGGCCCGCGCGTGGCTCGCGCGATGTCCGCAGCTCGGGCACACGCACTGGCCTGCCGGTCCGGCCTGCTGGGGGCCTCCCATGCGGCCGCGCCCACGTCCGCCGGCCGGCGGCCCGGTTCCGTCTCCTCTGGGCATGCGTTCTCTCCTTTCCCGTGCCTGACGCTTTCAGGCCTGCGGGGTCCGGCCCCTGCGTCGTTCCGGGCCGTGCCGGTGGCGATGGCGCTTGCCGGAACACCCCGGCAGGGAGTAGCGGGGGTCTGGCAATCCTCCGCTCATGTAGGCGGCGAGCACGTCCTCCTCCTCGCCTGCGAGGAACGGAACGATCCAAATCCCCGAGGCTTGAAGCATCTCGGCCAGCGGCCGGGAGATCGCCCCGCACAGAAGCACGTCCGCGCCCAGGGCGGTCAAGGTAGCCACCCGCCGGGGCGGGTCCTGCAGGGGCAGGGCGTAGGCGCTTCGCTGGGTCTCGGTTCCCTGCTCCATGTCGACCAGGAGCACCTGTCCGGAGGTGTCGAACACCGGTGAAATGCGACCGTTCCACGCACTGACAGCGATCCGCATCCTTTCGCACCCCTCAAGTCCATCAATCTCCTGCAAGCTCTGTTCCGGGGACAAAGGGATGCATGTAAGATGATCTATGATATGGGTTTGCACTGCAAGATTGCTCTGGCGCGCCAGAGGAAACACAATGGGGTGGATGCAGAAGGCGACGGTAGGTGCGCGCCGGTGGCGACGGATGCGACTCTACGATCGCTTCGAGCGACCGTCGATCTCGGGCAGGTCGATGTTCATGCGGCGGATCTTGCGAAAGAGCGTGCTTTTGTGGATCCCCAGGGCCTGTGCGGTGGCCGAGCGGTTCCATTGGTTCTGCTCGAGCGCCTGGATGATCATGGCCCGTTCGGTCTGCGCCAGGCTATTGGCTGGTGGAGCGGGTGCGTGCTGGGAGCGGACCTGCTCCGCGAGTGCGCCGGGCAAATGGCGCGGCTGGATCATTCCGCCGCGGCAGAGCACAAAGGCGTGCTCGATGATGTTTTCGAGCTCGCGCACGTTGCCCGGGTAGTCGTGTCGCAGCAGGATGTCCAGGGTCTCGTCGGCGAGGCCGCTCACGTCCTTGCCGCGCAGGCGATTGAACCGGCTGATGAAGTGTTCGACGAGCAACGGAATGTCCTCGCGCCGTGCCCGGAGCGGCGGAAGTTCCATGCGGACCACGTTGACGCGGTAGTAGAGGTCCTGCCGGAAGGCGCCTTCCTGCACGAGTTGCGCCACGGGGCGATTGGTAGCGGTCACCACGCGCACGTCGGCTTGTTCGGACTCGGTAGCGCCCAGCGGCTCGTAGGTCTTCTCCTCGAGCACGCGCAGGAGACGGGTCTGCAGGGCGGGGGAGACGTCGCCGATCTCGTCCAGGAAGAGCGTGCCCTGTTCAGCCAGCGCGAAGCGGCCGGGCTTGTCCTGTTCGGCGCCTGTGAAGGCGCCCTTTTTGTAGCCGAAGAGCTCGCTCTCGAGAAGCGTGTCGGGCAGGGCCCCGCAGTTCACCGCGACGAAGCGGTGCTCCTGCCGGACGCTCAGATTGTGGATCGCGCGCGCGAGCAGTTCCTTGCCCGTGCCGCTCTCGCCCTCGATCAGCACCGTGCTGTCGCTCGTGGCCACGTCCGGCAGGATCTCGAAGATGCGCTGCATGGCCGGGCTCTTGCTGATGATGTCCGCAAAGGTGTACTGCCGGCTCAGCTCCTTGCGCAAGGTCTCCACCAGGGAGAGATCGCGAAACGTCTCCACCCCGCCGATGATCTTACCTTGTTCGTCCTTGAGCACTGCGGTGGAGATGCTGATCGGCAGCTGAGATCCGTCCGACTTGATGATGTAGACGGCTTGATTGACGATGGGTGTGCCCGTCTGCCGGGTATGCGCGAGTGCACAATCACGCTCGCAGATGCTGGCCCGGAAGACCTCCCAGCAGGGCCGGCCGACGGCCTCTTCCCGGTCGATGCCCGTGATCTGCTCGGCGGCGCGGTTGAACGAGGTGATGCGCCAGTCGTTGTCCACCGTGAAGACCCCGTCGGTGATGGAGTCCAGGATGGTGCCCAGCTGGTCGTTGGCGGAGTCGCGGTCGGGTTTTGGCATGCGGAACGCTCCGGGGGCGCTGTCTGCCGGCGTCTGCGGGCGCAGAAGAGCCGTTGGGCTCGAGTCTACAACGCACCGTCGCAGAATGCAACTCTAATCGGCCGGGCAGGCCTGCACAAAGGCCCTGCGCGAGCCCGGCCGCAGACCGAGCAGGGTGCTGGCCGCATAGGCAACGGCGACACAGAGAGCCGTGCCGCCCAGGAGCCCCCAGAAGATGCGCAGGGCCTGGCCTCCCGCGAGCGTGGATGTGGCGATCTTGTAGAAGAGCAGCGGCGGGAGCCCCACCCAGAAGACCAGGCGGTTCATGCCCCGGAAGAACTCCGCCGCCAGGAAGCCGATGCGCGCAGCAGGGCGCCCAGTGCGATGATCAGGAAGACAGGTCAGGGAATCGATGAGGTGCGCGAGCATGTCGGCCCCCAGAACGACAGAAGGCACGAAACGCGCGAATGAGGGGCGGCGCTCATGCCTTTGGCGGCTTTCGTGGTCCTTCCCTGGGTCCGGTGGAGGGGCGCGGCCGACTCACAGCCGCGTCTCCCAGCTCGCCTCGGTCTCGGGGAAGAGGCTGTCGTACGTGACGCTCGACCGCGGTTCGGCCATCCAGCCTTCCACGGTCTCGCGCCAGGTGCGGTAGTGCGCGGTTTCCTTGTGTGCCTTGGCGGCGTCGGCGTCCTTGTAGGCTTCGTAGAGCACGAAACGATTGGGATCGTCCTGCTGCCGAAGCACATCGAAGCGCAGCGCCCCGGGCTCCTGCACGGTGTTCCGCGCGTTGGCGAGACTGGCGGCCGCGAACGCTTCGGTGTGCGCGGGCTTGACATGGACATGGACCCAGACCACGAACATGAGAATTCTCCTCCTGTGAGACGCATCCGTTTTCGTGTCCGCCGCGCATCGAGCGGATGCGGCTGTGGTAGCGGGGGCGACGAATTCTGTCAAGGATCTTCCTTGACGAGGGCCGCCCCCCCTGCTTAAATGAGGATTCCAGCCTGAACCAGGAGGAACGTCCCCGATGAGCGAAGCATGGTCTCAGAAGGATCGACGGAGGAGCGAACGCATCCAGAAGCACGGCCCTGCCGAAGTCAAGCGCACCGGAGACGGTCAGACGTTTGAGAAGGTTCAGATCATGAACGTGTCCGAGGGTGGGGTTCGCTTTGTCACGTCCGCGCCGTTCGAGGAGGGGGAGCTCTGCACCCTCCGCCACAACGGAGAGGAGAAGGCGGTCAAGGTCCATCACTGCAAGGAGCTCTTCAGCGGATACGCCATCCGGGGCGAATACGTAGACTGATCCCACCGAAGTGCTCGTCGCGGCCGGCCCACCCCGACCGCAGCGATCCCCGTTCTCTCAGGTTCATGACGCCCGGCGTAGAGGCTTGCGTGGCTCTTCCGACCGGTGGTTGGAAGCCGGTCGTGCGCAGGGCACGGCACGGCCTGCCCAGGGCGAGCGCAGGCAGGGCGGCGCGGCGCCGGTTCGGTAGCAGGCCGGCCGGTCGCCCTGGAGTACGCACCAGGCCGGACCCCAGGCGCTGAGGCGTCCCGGAACGCCAAGGGGACATGTGGGTGGGTGTCGCATCGCCCGTCTCCTGCATGAGGGAAAGTGGACGGGAGCGGGGGCGAGGGGGAGGGGGACCGCTCCCGTCCGTGGATGTTATCGGACTCTACCCGCCTACATGCCCTGCGGCGCAGGTTCCTTTCAGCCTTTCTATCAAAAGCCCTCGAGGCGTGCGCAACAGCGGCCTGCGGCCGAATTTGCACTGGACGCAGCCGGCTGGCCCGGATAGAATACTGCGGCCTGAAACGGCTCTGGCCGGGAGCGGAGCCATGAAGCGTACGCTCGATCTGCCCACCCTGGTTCTCAACAAGCACTGGACGCCGGTCCACGTGACCGCGGTCCGTCATGCACTGGCCCTGACCTATACGGCCCGCGCCCAGATCGTCTGTCCGGAAACGTACAAGCCCCACAGCTTCGATGGATGGGTCGAACGCGGGATCGTGAACGGCACGCCCCGCATCCACGGGGTGCATTTCGAGATCGAAGCGCCCGAGATCATCGTGCTCGGCCGCTACGCCAAGCTCCCGCCGCGCGGGGTGGTCTTCAACCGTCGCAACCTGTATCGCCGGGACCAGAACACCTGCCAGTACTGCGGAGCGCGCCTGGCGTCCGAGTCCCTGACCATCGACCACGTGGTGCCCATCAGCCGCGGGGGCAAGACCGCGTGGGAGAACTGCGTGCTGGCCTGCCACCGCTGCAACGGCCGCAAGGCCAACCGCACGCCGCAGGAAGCGAGGATGAAGACCCTTCACGAGCCGGGCCAGCCTGCCTGGTCGCCCCGTTACGCCACCTACGCGCGCAACAACCGCCCCAAGAGCTGGGACAGCTTCATTCCCCGGGGCGAGCTCGAGGCGGTGGGCGTCTGATCCAGCGCGATTCGCACCACGTCTGCTTCATGTGCGCCGACCGCTCGCGCAGGCGGTCATGGCACCCCCGGTGAGCTCGAGCTGGAGTTCTTCCCGAAATCCGTGGGCTTCGATGGCGCGGGCGTACACGTCTGTGGGAATGCATCCGCCCCCGGGCACGCGCACGCCGGCGGCCAGGAGCCGTCCGAGCTGGCGGGCCTTGCCGCCCACCTCGCCCACGGGGGTGTGTTCGCCGATCGTTTCCAGGGGGAGCCAGACCGTCATGGG
>CAZBZG010000165.1:0-10501 GCA_964496245.1 uncultured Planctomycetaceae bacterium
AGGCCCTGGCCCAGGGCCAGACCGCAGCCCTGCTCGAGCAGGAGCGGCCCAACATCTTCACCCAGTCGGTGGGCAACATCGCACCCAAGCAGGACGTCAAGATCGAGATCACCTATGTGGACGTGCTCGCCTACGACATGGGCACGTACGAGTTTCACTTCCCCATGGTCGTAGGCCCGCGTTTCATCCCGGGCAGCCCCACCTCCACGCCGCCGGCCCTGCCTGCCGAGCTCCAGGGCAGGACGAGCCGGCCCGCGCCCGATACCGACCGCGTGCCGGACGCGAGCCGCATCACCCCGCCCGTCATGAAGCCGGGCCAGCGCAACGGCCACGACATCAGCCTCTCGGTCGCGCTCGACGCAGGCGTGCCCGTGCAGGGTCTCGAAGTCATCAGCCACAAGGCAGCCGTTAGGCAGTCGGGCGCCAGCGAAGCGCGCGTCACGCTCGACCCGGCCGACAGCATTCCGAACAAGGATTTCGTGCTCACCTACGACGTGGTGGGCGACAAGCCCGAGATGGCCGTGCTCTGCCACACGAACGAGAGCGGCATGGGCTACTTCCTCATGATGATCCAGCCCAGGGAGGACGAGAAGCTCAAACAGACCCCGCCGCGCGAGCTCTGTTTTCTGATCGATGTCTCGGGGTCCATGCGGGGCGAGCCCACGGCGTTCGTCCGCCGGACCATGGACCAGATGCTCAAGTGCTCCAATCCCGGGGACACGATCCAGGTCATCACGTTCGCCAGCCAGGCCCACAGGCTTTTCGACAAGGCCGTGCCCGCCAACCAGGCGAACATGTCCAAGGCCTTGAACTTCACCCGCAACCTGCGCGGCGGCGGAGGCACGCACATGCTCAAGGGCGTGAAGATGGCGATCAACGACCCGCTGGACGAAAAGCGCGTGCGCATCGTGGTCATGCTCACCGACGGCTACATCGGCAACGAAGCCGAGATCATCCAAGAGGTGGGCCAAAGCTGCGGGGACCAGATCCGCTTCTGGTGCCTGGGCATCGGCAGCTCGGTCAACCGCTTTCTGGTGGACGGCGTGGCCAAGCAGGGCGGGGGCATGGGCAAGGTGCTCACGCTCAAGGAGGATCCCAAGGTCCTGGCCACCCAGATCATGCACCGCATCCACCGGGCGCAGCTGGCGAAGATCAAGATCGACTACGGGGACGTGCCCGTGTACGAGACCCTGCCCGCACGCATCCCCGAGCTCTGGGCGGGCCGGCCCGTGATCGTCTTCGGCAGGTACGAGGACGGAAAAAAGACCACGATCACGGTGAGCGGCAGCGCCGAGGGCGAGCCCGTGAGGTGGACGCTCGACGCCACGTTCCCTGAGACCAGGCCGGAGAACGAAGTGCTGGCCAAGGTCTGGGCGCGCCACAAGATCGAGGATCTCATGCACCAGACCTATTACGCGGGCTCGCCCGCCATCGAGGAAGCGGTCACCGAACTCGCGCTCGACTACCAGCTCATGAGCCAGTACACGAGTTTTGTGGCTGTGGACGAGAACCAGGCCGCCGACCCGCAGCAGCAGGCCCGCCCGCCCCGGCGCATGAGGGTGCCCGTGCCGCTTCCCGAAGGCACCTCGTGGGAGGGGTTCTTCGGGCCGCAGACCGGGGGCAGGGGGGATGTGGGGGGGACCGCTACCTTCGAAATCAGCAGACGTGCCGCTGAGGCGCCGGCGCTCATGGACGTGGGCGCTGCTGCCGGCCGCGGCGGGGGCGGCCGTTTCCGCCGGGCCGCCAAACCACAGGCCGCTGCACTGCCAAGGGAACCTGCGGCGCCGGGCATGTTTGCCGGCCCTCCGTCTGCCGCGCGTTCGCAGGCCGCGAAGAAGACGGGCCTGCCCATGCGCCGCAGCGGTCTGCGCATGGCCCGCGGGAACGTCCGCACCCAACAGAAGGCGGCCGACTTCGAGCTACAGGACCTTCCCCGCGCGGATGGCCTTCGCAGGGACCTGGCTGACGAGAAAGTGGCCGTGAACATGCACTACGCCAGCGCAGCCCTGCGGGCAGAGGCCCCGGCCCTGCAGAAGCAGGCGCAGGCTGCGCTCGAAGCCTGCAAGGCTCTGGAGGAGAAGGGCGACCTCGCGTCTGCGCGCAGCCAGGCTGTGTTCGCGTATCTGCTCGACACCGCCTGCATGCGTTTGCGCGCGAGCCAGGGCAAGACAGGCGGCCAGGCGCTGAGCCGCATCCGCGCCATCGACAAGGCGCTCCGCAAGCAGTGGCGGGAAGCGCTCCCAGCCCTCGACAACAAGGTGGACCTCGTCCTGCGCGACCGGTCGCTCGTCCAGGCGCTCCAGGATGTGGCCGAGGCTGCCGGCCTGAAAATCGAGCTGCTCGACGGCAGTGCGCAGGATGCAGCCGAGATTCTGCGGCGCGAACACGCGCGCATCACGTTCCTGGACCTGCGCCACGTGCAGGCCGGCAAAGCGCTCGACTGGATCCTCCAGCCGCTGCGCCTGGAGTGGCGCGTAGAGGACGGCACGGTCCGGGCCGGCGCGCCGCGGCGATTCGCCGAGACGTCGACCTGGGTGTACCACGTGGCAGCCATGGCGTTGCCCGCGGCCAAGGAACTCGAGGGCCAGGACCACAAACAGCAGCTCGAGACCATGCGCAAGCAGGCGGATGCGTTCCGCAATGCCGCGCGCGAGCAAGTGGGCGAAGAGGTCTTCTGGTTCGCGCCGGGCGCGCTCCTGGTCCGCGGCAAAGCCGAGGCGCACGCGGCCACGGCCGCCTGGTTCGCGAAGCTGGCCGACCCCGAGGCGGACCTGCCTGAAAACCAGGCCGAGCTCCACGAGCGCACGGCTGCGCGCGTCACCGCACGCGCGGATCTGCTGGACAAGGCGGGGGCGGCACGCGCGCGTGCGCGTGTGGCCGAGAGCCTGACCGAGCACAGCTGGACCCTGCTCGCCGAAGCTGCGCGCGGCGAGCTCCCGCTCGAGGCACTGACCGAACTCCAGGTCGCCTGGAACCAATCCCAGGTGCAGCAGCTTCTCGACAAGGGGACTGCCGGGCTGGTGCTTCGTTCGTGCTGGGCGGTGGGCCAGGCTGCGGCCGCGGTCAAGGGCCAGGCGCATGCAGACGAACTCGCGCAGCTCGCAACCCGCGCGCGCACGCTCTGCCAGCCGGCTGCAGACGCCGCGCTCACCGATCTCACGGAGAAACCCGAGGATGCGGATGCGTTCCTGCGTACGCTCTACGCTGCGCTCGCGTTCTCAGACGATGAGGCCTACCGCGCCAAGGCCGCACCGCAGCTCACGACCGGCCGCAAGCCGGAGTCGCCTCTCGCAGATGCACAACTCGTGGCGCGCGCGCTCCTCGGGAGCCCCAACGCGACGGACGAGAAATCCCTCGTCGCGCTCGCAGAGAAGGGCGTGTACGGCGAAGACATGGTCGTGCTCACCGCCCTGGCGTGCCGCCGCGCTGGCGGCGAGGCCTGGCGCGCGTTCCGCGAGAACGCCCGGGATCAGCTCGCCGACCAGCCCCTCGCCGGCCCCGTGGTCGTGCTCGTCAACCGCCTCGCCCGCGCCACCCTCCCCCTCTTGGCGCGGGCGCGGTGAGGGACGTCCCAACCGCCTCGTGCGGAGGGAGCGCGGTGTCAAGCGTCGGCTGCATCCGCGGGACGATGTGCGGATTCTTAGGCATAGAGCAGGCGGCCTTTGGGCGCGGGAATCGGGCGTCCTTCCGCTTGGGCGGTCTCGATCCATTCCTGGATGATGGTCTGCGCGTTGGCGAGAGCTTCCTGGTGCGTCTTGCCGTCAGCCATGCAGCCGGGCAGTTCGGGTACTTCTGCAACAAAGGTCTCGTCTTCCTTGCTCCAATAGATGATGATCTCGTACTTGGCATCCATGCTAGTCCTCCATGCGCAGCTGGTACTTGAGGATGACGCCCCTGACCTGTCGTATCTGGTAGGGTTTCGCCTTGGATCCCCGCGGCTGGAGATTGAGGATCTCGGCGATACCCGCCATCGTGTAGATGTGGTGATCTCCTTTGATGCGTTCGAGAAATCCGAGGCGTTTCAGTAGCGCGCGCAATCTCGAGAAAGCGACATCAGCGTCCGATCGCCGCAACAGAATGTGTCGATACAGCTTCTCGTCTCGATCCATTTCGCTCTCACTGCCCCCTCCCAGTCGTAGGCCCTTCTCAGAGTTAGACACCATCGCTCGGCTGGCATCGAGTATGCCAGATCCCTTGTGGAAAGTCCAGCCGCAAGCCTGGCATCCTCCCGTTGTTGTCACACGGGAGGCCTGGGAACGCCGCGCTCCATCTCGGCATTTGGTCCGCGGGCCGAGCTGGAGCTCGGCGAAGAGCGCGGCGCGGCGGCGGGCCAGGTGGACCTGGCGCCGGAGGATGGGGACGCCCAACCCCAGAACGATCGCGGCGAAGAGCAGGCCGTTCCAAAACAGGCTCGGAAAGCGGAAGCGTCCGGGAACGCGGCCGGGCGGCGTGGGGGCGAGCCCGGCAGCGTACGCGGCTTCAGCCGCCTCGCGCTCCTGAAACCGCTGCGTGCGCCGCCGGCGGAGGCGCGCGCCCGCCTGTCCGCCGAGGAACGCGCAGACCGGGGGGACGAGGCACAGGGCCACGACCACGGTGCCGGCGAGCCGGTCTGCGAACCATCCGATGTCTTCGGCGAACACCAGGACTTCCGACTGGACGAGCACGACAAAGGCCGTCCATCCCCGACCCGCATGGGTGATGGCAAAGCCGCCCCCCAGGCTGGCGGCAAAGACCGCGAGCGAGTAGACCGCTGCAGTGACGGTTTGCTCGGCCAGGCTCGCCTTGAGCATAGTAGATGCGCTCGTAGTGCGCCAGCACCAGAAACAGCAGCGAGTAGACGAGCCAGGCCAGCAGCACGCCGCTCAGACGTTCGAAGAAGAGGCGGAATCGGGGCATGCAGCCAAGGCTAGCGCGGAGGGAGCGCGGTGTCAAGCGTCGGCGCTCCCAGGGATGTTCTCGTTGTCGCAATCGTTGTCGCAATCGTGATCGGAAGTCCCGAAGGCCGACCACGACAACGACAATGAACACGACAGCGAAGACGACAACGATTCAGGGTGGCGCAGGCGGCCTAACGCCCTGGACTCAGACGCCGTGCAAGGCCGAGCACGCAGTGCAGGTCGCGGGTGTGGAGCCATTTGCGCGTGCATTCGTGGCGGTCGCGTTTCCATGCGGCCACGCAGCGTTTGAGGAAGGTCTTGACGCTGCGCAGCGCGGTCGTCTTCCGTCCGGCTGCACCGTAGACGCCCATGCGTTCGTACAGCTCGGCCGAGAGCACGAGGTCGCCCAGGCGTTCGGCGTGGCGCCTGGCCTTGTTCGGAAATGGCTTGAGCGCCTTGCGCAGTTCGCCCATGTTGCGGGCGAGCTCTCTGCAGGCGCGCACGTCTTCGCGCGTGAAGGGGTTCACGCGGCTGCCGCCGTTCATGATGTGCTCCACCTGCCGGCGCCGAGGCGCGGTCATGTGCAGGCGATGGATCAGCGCGCCCGCGCGTCTGCCGTCGGCCTTGTTGAGCCCGTAGAATTCCCGGGCGAAGTCTGCGGCAAACCCCGGATCCTCCTCCCGGGCCTCGAAGAGATGTCCGCCGAGCGCCATGGGGTAGTCCGCGCCCCCCGGTAGGTACCGCCAGGGGCACCAGACCGTGTTGGTCATGCCGATCACGCCGCGCTTGCGCAGCTGCAGGCTCAGGCCCGCAAAGCGGCGGATGTTCTCGATGTTGGCCGCGTTGGGCAGGCCCCGCGTCTCGCCCCACTGCGAGACAGCCGGCGCGGTCCACACGTCGAACCCCTTGTCCAAGAAGACGAGGGGCGTGCTCGCGTCCACGGTCGCGTGGTAGTGCCAGTCGACCAGGATCACGTCCTTGTCGTACCGGCCGAGCATCTTGGGCGCGGACAGGCAGTGATCGCCCCACATGGCCGGCCGCCTCCCGAGCTTGCGCACCGTGCGGTGGACCCAGGCCGCATGCTTGGCGAAGGGCTTCCAAACCTCCTCCTCGGGCAGCGTCTTGTACTGCGGCAAGCCGCTCAGGTTCACCTCGTCGAGTCCGACGTGGAGCACCTCGGCGGGGAAGAGCGTGGCCGTATCTTCGAGCAATTCCTGGAGGAGCTTGCGCGTCTCCTTTCTGTCCGGATCGATGGCGTTGAAGCCCGAGCGCTTCCCGCGGCCGCCGAGCCGCTTGTAGCGCGGCAGGCTGGTGATGAAGCGCGTATGGCCGAGGCTCTCGAGTTCGGGCACCACGGCGATGCGGTGGCCTTTGGCTTCCCGTACGAAGTCGGCCATCTCGTCCGCGGTGAAGGCCCCGTCCTTGGCGAGTTCGGGGTGCGACGGAAAGGCCAGCGCGCTGCCCTGGTCGTCGGTGATGTGAAAGTGCAGCGTATTGTACCCCCACGCCTTGAGCCACGGCAGCAGGTCGCGGTAGTAGTCTTTCCGCTCCATGACGCGGGCGGGGTCGAGCATGACGGCACGGGTACGGAAGGCGGGCATCTGGGGTCTCCTCAGGCCGGACGAACACAGGGGTTTGCGTAGGGGAGAGGCTACCGGCGGCACGAAGGCGTGTCAAGCAGAGGCGTCGGCGCTTTCGGGGATCGTCTCGTTGTCGCTATCGTTGCTGCAATCGCAAGGAGCGGTCGCGAATGCCGACAACGACCACGGCACGCCCGTTTCCCGTTGACGCCGCTGGAGACGTGAGCTAGGGTGACTGCATGGACCTTCACCTTCCCACACGAGCGGTCCCGGACCGGGTGAGCCGGAAGGCGCACTTGAAGAGCGGCGCGCGCGTGGTGCTGGCCGAGCTCGAAGGGACGGGGTGCGTCCGGCATCTGTTTCTGGTGCTCAACCACCCGAAACAGGACCCGCTCTCCAGCCGCCGGGCGATCCTGCGTATCTTTTTCGACGACGAGCCCGTGCCTTGCGTGGAGGCGCCGGCCGGGGATTTCTTCGGCGTCATGCACGGGGAAGGGTACTACGACATCAACAGCAAGTACCTCTCGGTCAAGGCCTGGAACGGGTACAACAGCTACTTCCCCATGCCGTTCGCGCAAGGCGCGCGCGTGGAGCTCGAAGCCGGGCCCACGGGTACGGCCGCCTACCTCCAGGTCGACTGGCATCGGTATCCGGACGCGCCGCTCGCGGAGCCGCGCCGGTTCTGCGCGCGGTGGCGGCGGGAGAATCCGGCGCGTTCCTACGGCGAGGACTTCCTCCTGCTTGACGCGGACGGTCCGGGCCAGCTGCTCGGCTTCGTCTATGGCGTGCGCCTGCGCGACGATGCCGACCGCTGGAGCCACGGCGGCGGGGACAACATCTACCTCGACGGTCAGGGGCGGCATCCGGCCTACCTCCGCGGCATCGGCGGGGAGGACTGCTTCGGCTCCGGCTACGGGGGCAACCTCCATCCCCCGGACACGCACCTCTACGAAGGCATGCCCTTTTACGCGCACGACGACCAGGGCCTGGCACGGCCTGCGCCGCGCGTGGTGGGCTACCGGTTCTACGACCAGGACTCGATCCGCTTCGAAAGGTCGGTACAGTTCCGGTTCGGCTGCATGGCCAACGACATCACCAGCACGGTCTACTGGCTGCAGGAGGGGCCGGTGCGGCCCTTCTTCGAGCTGCCGGCTTTCGACAAGCTGGAGCCCGGGAGCGACCTTTCGGCTGGCGCGTGCGACCTGACGCTGCCCGATTGCGGCAGCTGGCGGCTCGCCGGACCGGTGGACGCGGGAGCGTCGCCGCCGAGCAATGCGGATGCGTGGGTACCCGCCCGCGCGCACCACGGGTTCGTGGACTTCACCCACGTCTTTCGGCCGACCGGACGGGGTGTCGGCAATCATCACACGGGCGTGGCCGGTTTTGCGCAGAGCGTCCTGCGCGCGCCGGAGGCAGGCACGGCGACCATTCAAATCGCCTGGGACGACGAACTCACGCTCGCCGTGAACGGCGCCACGCACATCGCGCGGGAACACCACAGCGCCTTCCGGGCCCAGATCGTGGACGTGCCGCTTCAGGCGGGCGAGAATCAAGTGGCTGTCACCCTCACGAACGAGAGCGGGTCGAACCACGGCGGGTGGGCGTTCGCGTTCTGCTGCACGGCTGCGGACGGCACGATCCTCCTGCCCGAGGCCGCCTCCTGAAGGCAGCAAGGCTGTGGGCGGATCTTGGGGGAAGGTCCTCGTGGACGACTGGATCCGGACGATCGAAGACCGTCTCTTCTCCGCGCCGGACACGGTCTGCCTCGAGCGCGCACAGCTCGTGACAGAAGCGGCGAAGCGGTTCGCAGACCAACCCGTGCCCGTGGCCCGCGCGCGCGCCTTTCAGCACGTGCTCTCCCACATGCCCCTGGACCTCACGAGCAACCCGGTCTTTGCGGGCAACACCTCGTCCCGGGCCTGCTCGAGGCGGGCGTGGCCGCGCCCGATGCATGGGACTGCTGCATCGTAGGGTGCAACGAACTCGGCATGCCGGGCCGGTCCTGCCAGTCCGGTTTCTCCGTGGGTCCGGGGTTTGACGAGCTCGCGCTCATCGATGCCGTGGTGCGCGATCTCCCGGCTGAGATGGTCACGGCTGAACGGATCCTGGACGCTCCTGCTCCTGCAGGGCCGTGCGCACCAAGTGACGTTACGGACGCGCAGGAGCGCGTCCCTCCGACGTTTCCGTTTGAGACGTCGTTCCCATCCGTGGCGTTGATGCCCGCGTCCCTCAGTCCAGCGCTTCGAGCTCCACGAGCAGCTTCTCGATCCGCTCCCGGAGGCCGCCGGGCACGTGCTGGGCGTGGGCGAGCTTGCGCCGGAGCGCACGCGCGGTGCGCAGGATGTCGTTGAGTTCCTTGCGCCGGGCTGCATTGGCGTCCGCCACTTCCGCGTCCGACGGTTCGCGCAGATGCTCGCGGATCTGCTGGCGCAGGGCGTTCTCTTCCTCCTCGCCCGCGAACGCGCGGTCGTGGAGGCGTTCCTTGACCTTGTCGTCGAGTTCGGGGTTGGACTGGGCGCGGTGGAGAAGCTCCACGGTCTGGTAGTCGGGAATGCTCGGCACGGCCTCGTCGTTGGGCGCCTGGGCGAAGGCCTCGAGCCGTTCGGGCTCGCGCTCCTTCATGTAGTTGTAGCTCACCATGAGCTTCTTGACCGTGGGCCGCTTGAGGCCGAGCTCGCGTGCGCAGTAGAGCTCGAACTCGTCAAAGCCCCATTCCTTGTACGAACCGCTGTAGGCCACGTCGCTCAAGAGCCCGCCGAGCTCCACCCAGGAGGCGCGGAAGCGGCGCAGCGCCTTGAGCACCTGCGCGCGCAGGCTGTCGCCTGGAAGCTGCTCGAGCTGCTTGTCGATGCGGTTGATGGCCGCAGTGGTCATGTTCGGCTCCTTGGCGGTTCGGACCTTTCGGAGAACATTGGCCGCATAGTTTGCCGCATGCGCGGAGTGCTGTCAAGTGTCGGCGTCAACGCGACCGGTGGACATCGGTCCCCGGCCGTCTACGCGGTCAAACGGCGGACCAGGTCGTCCTCGAATGCCGGCAGATCGGTCCAGTCGAGGGCCACCTCCATGGGCGGTGCGTTCTCGTCCGGCACGGTGAAGCCCTCGTCCGTGACGCGCAGGCCCATACGTTCCATGCGCAGGTACTCCGTGGAGTAGGCCAGGTGCACGGCCACGGTGTCGAAGAGGATCGAGCTCTCTTTGGCTGGATCGAGCTTGGACCAGTCGCACTTGCCGCTCCAGATCCGGTAGTTCTCCATGAGCGCGCGGGCGAGCGGGGTCTGGCAGCCGTGGACCTGTGCGTATTTCTCGCCCGTCAGGCGGACGATCCCGCAGGTGTCGAGCGGCGTGATCCGCGCCGCGCGCCAGGGCGCGGCAAAGACGCGCTGGCATGCGCGCGCGTCTTTCTTGACGTTGTACTCGGCGATCGCACCTTCCTTGCCGCCGTGCTGGCGATGGACCGATCCGTGCATGCCCACGAACCGGGTCTTGGCGGCGATCCCAGGCGCTTGTTCGAGCGCGCGGCCGATGTTGGGCACCGGGCCGATGCAGATCAGGGTCAGGGGCTCGGCCGCGAGCGCGTCGACCAGGGCCTCGACGCCGTTGTGGTGGACGGTGCCGGGGTACTGGTCGAGGTCGTAGTCGGCCACCCAAGCGGCCTGGCGCTCGCGCGGGCCGTCGCTCGCCTCTTGGATGCCCACGGCCACGGGCACGTCCGTGCGGCCGGCCACCTCGAGCAGGCGCGCGAGCAGCTTGGCCCGGTAGACGGTGTTGCCCGAGTCGCTCACCACCATCTTGAGGTCGAGCTCCGGGCTGTTCAGCAGCATGACGAGCGCCCATGTGTCGTCGATGTCGCCGCCGATGTCGGTGTCCAGAATCACGGGAATGGGGGTGTCGGGCATGTGGGGCTCTCCTGCATCAGACGTTTGTGCGGCCGGCGCGCAGCCACACGCCGCGCGTCGGCCGGTCATCGGTTGTGCCGCACGCTTCATTGCATTGGAGTGCCGCGGGCGCGAAGGTCGTCCTTGACCTCGCCGATCGTGATCGTGC
>CAZBZG010000166.1:0-10493 GCA_964496245.1 uncultured Planctomycetaceae bacterium
GCGCATCTAGCTCCCTGCCGCGGGCCCGGGAGCTGCCGGACGTTTTTTTTGTCCTGGGGGAACTATTATCGGACGGCTCCGCAATCGTGGCAGAGAGATGGGAGTCACGCATACGCGCCCGCACGAGCGGTAGAACCGGAGACTGCCGCGCAAGGCCGGTGGACGGCCTTGCCGCCGGTTGTTTACCGGAACCGGCCCTCTGGGGGGAGGGCTGGCGTCTAGGCGAGAGGGACAAGGGGGAGAGGCATGGATGTCTTGCGACAGCTGATCGAGGATGCCCGCGCTGTGATGGGGGATATGTCCACCACGCAGCGGGTGTCGGTGGCCACGCTCGTGGCCACGGTGGCGGCGTTGCTGGTTTTCGCCGTGTATATGGGATCGCGCGAGGTGGCCGAGGGCGCGGTGCCGCTTCCGTTGGCCGTGGAACCGTCGGAAGCCAAGGATGTGGTTGAGCGGTTGAACAGCGCGGGCCTTGGTCCGGCCGAGTTCCGCGCGGACATGCGCATTTGGGTGCCGCTGGAGAAGTCCAAGGACGCGTGGGTCTTCCTGGCCCAGGAGAACCTGCTGCCGCCCGACGCCGCCGCTGGCTTCCTGGAGATGCTCAAGGAGTGGTCATTCAGCACCACACGGCACCAGTCCGAACAGATGATGCGCGTGGCCCTGAATCACGAGGTGGCCCGTCTCATCGAGCGGATCAAGATGGTCAAGACGGCGCACGTGATCTACAGCGGTCCGGGGCGCGACCGCCTCTTCAAGCAATCCCTGAACAAACGCGCGGCCGTGACCGTGACCACCACGCTCGGCCAGCGGCTGACGCGTGAGGTGGCCAATACGATCATCAACATGGTCGCTGCCGCGCAGGCGGGGCTCGATCGGCAGGCGATCATGATCACGGACCAGGACGGCCGCCATTTCCGGGCCGAGGATCCCGAAGAGGTCGGCACGTGGAGCGCGCGCGAGATCGAGGTCGAGGGCATCCGCAAGCGGAAGCTGCGCGAGGAGATCGAGGCCCTCTGCCGCCAGGTCGTGCCTGACTGCGAGGCCTGGGCGTTCGTGGACGTGGACATGGACTTCACCAAGGAGCAGACCTACGAGAAGGTCTTCTCCGAAGGCCCACCGCTCCGACAGATCCAGGAGAAGGAGTCCCGGGAGGCGACGAGTGAACCGGCGGCCGAGGTCGGCACCCGGCCCAACGTGGCCCGGGCCCAGACGCTCGAACGGGCCGGCCAGAAAGAGTTCTCCAAGGAAGGGCGCAAGGAGACGGACCGGACCTTGCAGAACAGCTGGAAGGAGACCTGGCAGAAGAAGCCGCCCACGATTCAGGCCAAGACCATCAGCGCGGTCGTGCAGATGCCGTATGTCTACCAGCGCGGTGTCAAGCAGGAGGACGGTACCTACAAGGTCACGCCGACGACCGAGGACGGGACCCCGGCGCCCTACATTCCCGAGGAGGACCAGTACGGCAACGTGGTCGAGGACGAAAACGGCGATCCCATTCTCAAACGCTTCTCCGTGCCGGTCGACGAGCTTATGAACGAGGAAAAGCAGACCGAACTCAAGCGGCTGATCGCCAAAGCGGCCGGCATCCCCCTCGAGAACATCCCGGAAACCATCGAGTTGATCGGCGTGCCGTATCCCGAGCGTCGGGAATTCGTGGAGGCCCCGCCCGGCGCGACCGCCAAGCTCTTCGAGCAGTTCCGGCAGAACGTGGTGCCCATCCTGATGCTGGGCGTGCTCTTCGCGGGACTCCTCTTCATCTACCTCCAGGCCCGGCGGGCTCTGCCGGCCGAGGAGGTGGAACTCCCCGAGGATCGCACCGTGGCCATGGAGATGGCGCCCGAGCCGGTGAGCGAGGCCGACCAGGAGCAGGCGAACTTCGAGGCCATGCAGGCCAAGATCGCGGATGCGGTGGCCGAGGATCCGGCCAAGGCGGCCACGCTGATCCGCCGCTGGATGACCACCGAGTGACAAGGGGCGGGGGCGCCGGAAGGGGCCGACGGCGCCTGTCAGGCGGCGGTTTCGCCTCGCGCGCCGGGGGCGCCCCGCGCTCCGGGGGCGCAGCGCGCCGGGAGAGATGACAGGGGGAACGCATGCCAGCGCAGAAAAAGACCGAGGGCATGACCGGGCTGCGAAAGGCCGCGGTCCTGATGATCTCGGTCGATCAGGACACGGCGGCGCGGATCATGGGCAACCTCAACACCGAAGAGATCGAGTCCCTCTCCATGGAGATCGCACGGTTGGAGGAGGACGTGCCTCCGGAGACGCGGGATGCGGTCGTTCGCGAGTTCTACCAGACGCATCTGGCCAGCAAGTACATCGAGTCGGGCGGCATCGAGTATGCCCGGTCCCTTTTGGAGAAGAGTCTCTCGCCCGAGGAGGCTGCCGCCATCCTCGAGGCCCTCGAGGAATCCATCCAGCAGACGCCCTTCCACTTCCTCAAGCAGGCGGACACCGAGAATCTCCTGACCTTCATCTCCGACGAGCATCCGCAGACCATCTCCTTGATCCTCGCCCACCTCAGCCCCAATCAGGCCTCCGAGGTGCTGGCCGGCCTGACGCCCAAGAAACAGCTGGAGGTGGTCAAGCGCATTGCGCGCATGGAACAGACTACGCCTGAGGCGATCCGCATGGTCGAACAGGGCCTCGAGTCACGCCTGGCCAGCATCGTGACCCAGGACCTGGAACGCGCTGGCGGCGTGGAGAGCATTGCCGAGATCCTGAACCTGGTCGACCGCACGACCGAGAAGGGGATTCTCGAAAACCTCGAGGAGGAAGACCCCGACATGGTCGAACAGATCCGGCGGCTCATGTTCGTGTTCGAGGATATCGTGCTCGTGAACGACAAGGGCATCCAGTCGGTGCTCAAGGAGATCGAGCACGACGAGCTGGCCCTGGCGCTCAAGACGGCCTCCGAGGAGCTGCAGAGCAAGATCTTCAAAAACATGTCCGAGCGGGCGGCCACGCTGATCAAGGAGGACATGGAGTTCATGGGCCCTGTCCGGCTCTCCGACGTCGAAGCCGCCCAGCAGCGGATCGTCGACGTGGTGCGCCGCCTGGAGGAGGCGGGCGAGGTCATCATCCAGGGACGCGGCGGGGAAGAGGACGTCGTGGTGTAGCGCGTCCGCCGGGAAGGCAAGGAACATGGCAATGGATCCCGACTCGATCATCGAACCGCACGAGAGCGCAGCTGCGACGCCGATCGCGTTCCAGTTCAGCGACGTGCAGGCGCTGGCCAAACGAATTCTCCAGCGCGCTGCCGAACAGGCCAAGCGGAAGCTGGACGCGGCCGGCAAGCAGGCCGAGGACATCGAAAAGGCGGCCTACGACGACGGGTTTCAGAAGGGGCATGCCGAAGGTTTCGCCAAGGGGGAGCCCGAAGGCAAGGCGGCCGGGGAGGCAGCCGCACGCAAGGCCTTCCAGGAACGTGCCGAAAGCCTGGTGCCCGCGCTGGAGGCGCTGCTGAAAGAGCTGGAGGCGCGGAAGATCGAGTTGCGCAGCCAGGCCGAGTCCGACCTGCTCCAGCTGGCGCTGGAGATCGCCCGCCGTATCGTCGGCCGCGAGATCGCGTTGGACGAGCGGCTCGTGGGTGCGCGCATGCAGAGGGCGATCGGCCTCGCTACCGAGCGCAGCGATCTGGTCGTCCGCGCCCATCCGCAGGACGTGGAGGCGCTCCGGGAGGAACTGCCCGCGCTCCACGCTGCGTTCAGCGACCTGGGCAAGGTGGCGCTGGAGGCCGACGACGCCCTCGCGCGCGGGGAGATCCGCGTCCAGGGCAAGGAGGGGGAGGTCGACTTCCGCGTCGATCAGCAGTTCGAGGCGATCGAGCGGGCGCTTCTGGGAACCGGAGCGGAAGAGGTGGCTGCGGCCGGAAACGCGGACGAAGTGTTCGGAGCGGCCGCACCGCCCCCTGCCGAGCCCGCGCCTGAAGCGCAGGCGGACAACCAGGAGACCGCGTCCCCCGGGAGCGCCGCAGCCGAAGACGCTGCAGGCGGGCCGCCGTCCGCTTCCGGACCGGCCGAGGGCGCAGAAGACAAACCGGAGCCGGGCGAATCGCCGTCCGAGGCGCGAGACGGTTCGCCAGCCGAGCGCCGCGACGGCAATCAGACGCCACCCGCATCGAGCGAGGCCGGATCGCCATGAGCGCGAGTGTGTTTGCCAAGAAGCAGGCTGTGTTGGGGCACGTGCTGCCCGCCCGCGTTACCGCCCGCGTGCGGCGCGTGGTCGGGCTTGTGGTCGAGACCTCGGGCCTTCCCGTGCCCGTGGGAAGTCTGTGCCGGGTGCATTCCCGTCTGAGTGGCGGGTCGATCGAAGCCGAGGTCATCGGCTTTCGCGAGGGAGCCTGCCTTCTCATGCCGATGGGGGAGATGCGCGGCGTGGCTCCGGGGGATGCGGTGGAGTGCACTCAGACCGAGACATCCGTGGGCGTGGGTCCCAACCTGCTGGGGCGCGTGCTCGATGGCATGGGCCGCCCGATCGACGGAAGAGGGCCCGCCTATGCTGCCGAGCAGTATCCCGTGTACGCCGACCCGCCCGATCCGGTGAAGCGCCCCCGCATCACCGACGTGCTGTCGACCGGCATCCGTTCGATCGACGGGTTTCTGACCATCGGCCAGGGCCAGCGGATCGGCATCTTTTCGGCCACCGGCGTGGGCAAATCCGTCCTGCTAGGGATGATGAGTCGCTTCACGAGCGCCGATGTGTCGGTGGTGGCCCTGATCGGCGAGCGCGGCCGCGAGGTCCGCGAGTTCATCGAACGGGAGCTCGGTCCGGAAGGGCTGGCCCGGAGCGTGGTGGTCGTGGCCACCTCGGATCAGCCGGCGCCGGTCCGCGTGCGAGCGTCCTTCGTGGCCACCGCCATCGCCGAGTATTTTCGCGATCAGGGCATGGATGTGGCCATCCTCATGGATTCGGTGACGCGCATGGCCATGGCGCAGCGGGACATCGGTAGCTCGGTGGGCGAGGTCGCCGCGGCCAAGGGCTATACGCCCAGCGTCTTCGCCCTGCTGCCGCGTCTCATGGAGCGGTCCGGCCGGAGCGAAAAAGGATCGATCACGGGATTCTACAATGTACTGGTCGAGGCCGACGACATCAACGAGCCCATCTCCGACGCGTCGCGCGGGATCCTGGACGGCCACATCGTGCTCAGCCGGCGGCTTGCCCACCGCGGCCACTATCCGGCCGTGGACATCATGGAGAGCATCTCGCGCCTCCAGGTGGAGATCGTATCCGAGCAGCACATGGAACACGTGCGGCAGGTGCGACGTCTGGCGGCCATCTATGCCGAGAACGAAGACATGATCAACATCGGGGCCTACGCCCCCGGCGCAAACCCGGAGATCGATGCGGCGCAGCGCCTGATGCCTGCGCTGAACACATTCCTCCAGCAGGGGATGCACGAGAAGTCCGCCTACGAGGAGACGGTGCGGCATCTGGGCGCACTGGCCGAACAGAGCCGGAAGCCGGTGAAAGCCGGCGCGCCGCAGCAGCGTTCGGCGCAGTCGTCCTGAGCCTTGCGGCGGGCGCGGCCGTCCGCCGGTGAAGATGGGGCACCGGCCTCTTCCGCGTGGGCGTGTCTGGTTCGAAAGGGGGGCGCATGGCGCGCCGATTTCGATTCGCTCTGGAGCCGGTGCTGCGATACCGGGAAATGATCGCGAACCGCAAGAAGAAGGATTTCGCTGTGGCGAATCGGGCCGTGGACGAAGAACAGATGCATCGTCACGCCCTCCAGGCGGAGCGCGCGAAGACGCAGGACGAGGTGCGACGGCTCTACGCCGAAGGCGAGGGGTTCGAACAGGTGGTGGAAGCCTATCGCTACATCAACACCGTGGATCTGCGTCTCTCCCACAGTGCGCAGAAGCTGGCGCAGCTGAACGCCAAGCGCGATGAGAAGCGGAAGGCCCTGGTCGAGGCCGACCGGGAGCGGCGGGCCTTGGAGATCTTGCGCGACCGGCGCCGCGAGGCGCACGACCACGATGAGGCCCGCGCGGAGCAGCAGGAGCTGGACACGCTCGCGATCCAAGCGAAGCGGCAGGAACCGGAGGGGAGATGAGATGGCCCGCCGTCCGCTCAAGGCCGCCAACATCGCCTACATCGTTCTGACCATCATGGCGCTCCAGTTCATGGGGCTCGTGTTGCTCATCGTCGGGCAGCTTTTGACGGGGAATCTCGCGAGCCGGGATCTGCTGGCCATGCTCTTCGTGTTGCGCGGAACGCACAAGTACGTGAAGTCCGACAAGGAGTACGAGCGGTATCAGGAGTATCTCAAAGAAGAGGAAGCCTACTGGCAGCAGCTCGAAACGATCAAGGGTCCGCCGCCCGCCCGCCGACGAGCAGCCGAGGCGCTGGAGGAACGCAGAGAGATCCAGGAAGAGAACGCCACCGTGCTGCAGCGCATGCTCGAACAGGAGCGTGCCGAAAACAAGGCTCTGCGGGCGAGCATCGAGAGCGAGAAGCAGGAGTTGGCCCGCCTGCAGAAGGCGATCGACGAGGCCCGCGAGCGGCGCACCACCGAGACCTTGAACGACAAGCGGCAGAAACTGGAGAAAACGCTGGCGAACATGGACGAAGCCCAGCTGGCCGGGTACTTCTCGAACCTCCTCCGCCCGAACCCGGAGATGGGCGCGCGGGAGGCCGCCCGCGTCATGCACGCGTACATGAAGGGGGATCGCATCGCCGCGGTCATGGAAGAGATGGTCGCCGAGGACCGCCAGAAGATCTTGCCGGTATTGGAGTACAAATATGCCGGTTGGGCGGCTGAAAAGATCGCCCAGGCGTGGGCCCGCGAGAATCTCGGCGCGGAATCCATGGCCCTGTATCTCAAGCAAATGCCGACAGAGAAAGCCTTTCGGATACTTCCCTACCTCGATCCCGATACCAAGGGAAAAGTGGTCCGCCTCTTGCAATCCTCTGATCGCTAATGGGTGCATTGAGCGCAGAGGCACACCCGCACGGAGGCGAGTCCGCCTCACTTATCGGACACGGATGTCAGTGGCAGAGCGATTGCGCTTCCGGCCGACGGGCCCTGCATGCCCGCGGGTCCGGCCGGGGGCGGTGCCGTCCTCTGACGGCATGCGCCACGCTGCTCCTCTTTCTGGCCGCCGTGCGCCTGGCCGGGGGGGAAGCCGCGGATGACCGGAAGCCAAAAGAAAAGGCGGTCGAATGGACACGGGTCGAATCCACGCCACTCCGTCCCCCCGCGCGTCAGGAGACCGGCGGCGCCGGAAGCCGCGTGCTGGTGGGCACCATCGTGAAGAGCACCGAGGGCGTGGTCCTGCGACGGGCTGGTGGCAAGGACGAACAGGTCATCGAAGCACCGGCCACGGGCGACGAGGTCTACGTGGGCGACCAGTTCGAGGTGGGCAAGGCTTCGGCCGTAGAGATGACCTTTGGGGAGAACGCGCGGATTCGCATCGGCGAGAACTCCATCATGCGGGTGGTCAACAAGGTGGTGGAGAACGCGGGGGCGGTCGTCCGTACGCAGCGCGACATGGAACTCCAGAAGGGATCGGCGCGGGTGCGGGTCAAGGAGAACGTGCGCACGCCGTCGCCCGTCTTGATCATTGCGGGCAGCATGGTGTTGACGGTGGGCCGTACGGATGCCGTGCTCGAACGCCGGGAGCAGGAGAGCACGATCATGGTGCTGCGCGGCGGGGCCGAGGTCGTGCTCCGCGATGCCAAGAGCAAGCTGTGGTCGAGCGGTCACATGATGCTCCTCAACAAGCGGGAGAAACTGGTGGTCCCGGCCGAGATCGGCCAGACGCTGCCCCGCAAGGAACCCATGGGGGACGAGGAGATGGTCGATGCCCGCCAACGCCTGGCCTTCACCATCGAGGAGGCGCGGGAACAGTTGCCGCCCGCGCCCACGCGAGACAATGAACTGGACGGTCCATAACGCGGACGCAGAGGAGCGAGGCCGATGCAGGATCCCTTCATGAATCTGCTGGCACGTCTTCCCGAGCGCCTGCCGGCCGAGAGCGGAACCGGCGGCCGGGGCCCCGGGCGCGCGGCGGAGGCGGATGCGTTCCTCGATTGTCTCCGGTCCGTGGTTGCGCGCAACGCGACCGGGGGCAACCGCGCATCGCCCAGCAGACGGTCGTCCGGAACGGGACGGGCGCAGAGAGGCGGGAACCGCGCCGAGCGATCCCCGTTGCCGGCCGCGCCGGCGAAACATGCGCCGGGTGCGTCCCTGCCGCCCCACCGGCAGGAAGCGTTGGAGCGGCTCGCCATTTTGGCGGCTGACGGGAGCCTGCGCCAACCCCAGTGGGCATCGCTCTCGGAAGACGAATGGGATGGGCTGGAGGCCTGGGCCCTGGCGGGCGCCGGCGGACTCTTTCCACCGACCGGCCCAGCGCCTGATGCGGCCGACGGCCTGGGATGGGCCGCCGAAGGGGCTGTGGACGGAGAGGCGGTTCTGGCCCGCCTGGAGCAGCTCCTGGCTGTCAGTGGGGACGTGTCGGCCGCCGCCGGCGGATCCGCGGAGGCTCCTCTGCTGGCGCAGCTCTTTGCCCTGGATGGCTTGCACGCCGACCAGCGCGAGGCTTTGGCGCAGACGCTGGTCGAGGTCCTTGGGGGCGCAGCCGGCGTGCTGGAGGGGATCTGCGAACTCCTCGATGCCGAGGGCGTCGGCCTGACAGCCGAAGGGGATGCGGAGCCGAACGCCGAGGAAGCGCTGGCTGCCTTGCTTCGACGGCTTTCGGCCGGGACACAGAGCGGGGCCCGGATGAGCGAGGGCCTCGAAGGGACCGCGACGGGCGGAGAACGTCCGGCGCCTGCTGCGCTCGTGCTCGAGGCGCTCAAGGAGCGGATCGGGGCGCTGTCCCGTGAGGAGCTGATCGCCAGCCTGCAGCAGGCGGGCGACCGGGCCGGCGTAGCGCCCCTGGCCGATGGCGCGCGACTCAGCGCGCTGCCGGACGCAGTGTTGCGCTCGCTGGCCGTCCAGGTGCTCGAGGGCAGCGTGAGCGCCCAGACCGGAGACGGAGCCGGCCTCTTGGCGGCACTGGGTTGGGACAGGACTCTTCGGGAACGCCTGATGACGCAGGCCGGTACCGGCGCGCAAAGCGCGGATCTTGACGTATCGGACGCGCAGGCCACGCAACGGGACGGACTGCGGCCGCAGGCGGGATCCGACCGAGGAAACGAGAGGAACGTGCCGCCAGGCGATCGGGTGGCGGCCGGCCGTGACACCACACCGAACCGAAAGGACATCGAGCCCTCTGCGATTGCCCTGGACGCGCGACAGGGACGCAAGGGCGGCTCCGCAGCGGTGGGAAACGGCGAAGGCGTCTCTTCCCAAGCCGAGACCGCCGGGGGCGAGACGTTTCAACACGAAGTAGCGCCTGCATCGGCAGGCCGGCCGCTCGAGGGCGAGACGCTGCCCGCCGGCGTTGCGGGAGAGATTCCCGGGGCGGAGGCCGGCTCCACGCCCCGCGGAGAGGGCCTCGGCCAGCGCAGCGAGGACGGCGGGCTGACGCAGGTCCAGTCCCAGGCGCCGCAGGCGCCGGCTGAATCGCAGTCGCAGGCCGCGCGCGCTGCGTATCTCGCCGAGAACATCGAGCGCATCGAACAGGTCATGCGCCTCTCCGTCCATCGCCAGATCTCGCGCGTTTCGGTCCAGCTCTCTCCGCCCGAGCTCGGTCGCGTGACCATTCGGCTGCGCATGATCCATGGCGTGGTTTCGGCCACCGTGCAGACCGAGACGGCCGACGCGCAAAGCTTCCTGGCCAGCGGCGTGCAGCAGTTGCGCCAGAACCTCCAGGTCCAAGGCATCGACCTGGATTCGTTCGACGTCTTCCTCGGCGGACAGGAAGCCGAGCAGGGACAGGACGGACGCTGGCCGGCTGCGGGACGCAAGCGGGGAGGGGGGCTCGTCGAGGCGGGCGAAGAGGGTGAGCCAGACGGCGCGTCCTTGTCCAGCCCAGCGAGGGGCGTGCAGAGCTTGTCGGAGGACGGATCGCTCAACGTGATCGTCTAGTCCGCCAGTCAAGAAGGAGGGTCCCATGCCTACGATTGCCGATTCAGTCGCGACCACGAGCGAGGACTACTACGTCTCGAGCACCAAAGAGAAGGAGAAGCAGAAGGCCGCCACGGCCGACCCGGAACGGGTGAGCCAGGAGGCATTTCTCAAACTGCTGGTGGCGCAGCTCACCCATCAGGACCCGCTCGATCCCATGAAGGATACAGAGTTCATGAGCCAGGTGGCCCAGCTCCAGGCCCTGGACGAGCAGATCAACATGACCAAGACCATCACGGGCATGCGTCTGGACGCGCAGTTGCGGGCCGGCAGCGAACTCATCGGACGGCAGGTCTCCGGCGACACCGATGCGGGCAGCGCAGCCGCGGGAGAAGTGACCAGCGTCTCGGTCCGGAGCGACAAGACGTACCTGCAGCTGGATACCGGTTTCCAGTTGCCCTACGAGAACGTGACCGGCGTCACCGAGCACTAAGTACAGCCCATTGCAAATAGGTGAACACATGAGCCATTCTGGCGAGGTCGA
>CAZBZG010000167.1:0-3683 GCA_964496245.1 uncultured Planctomycetaceae bacterium
CCGCAAAGCGTTCACCATCGCCTTCGGTCTTCACCCTACCCCGATCAAGTCCCCTGTAGCGCGGTCGAAGCGGCTGGGACCGACCGGAGCAATGTCAGGTAGGCCCTATAAACCCAGGCCTTATCCCAAGAAGGATCTCAGCGACAAGGAGCAGAAGATCCGCGAGAAGAAGTTCTTCAACGACTGGTATAAGAAGAGGAAGCAAAAGAATCCCAAGTTCTTCTGCTACAATTTCATCAACTCGGTGGCATCCTTTTGGAAAGATGGAACTCCGCTACGGGAGCGTCGCTGGTACAAGGCCGAGTGGGAGAGCCGGCCGGAATATGAACGAACTAAGCCGTTGTGGTGGAGTTGGTTCCGAGCATGTCCGGACACTTCCTACGCGGACTGGTGGGTCTGGCAGATCAAAAACCGCATCTGCCACGAAGATTACGGCGGCATGGCGGGGATGTACTTCGATCACGGCCATCCCGTCAAGTGCGCCAACCCCCTGCACGAGGGGAGGTGCGGTTACCTGGACGAAGACGGTATACGCCAGCCCCATCGCAAGGTCCGGGCCATGCGCAACATCCTGAAGCGCATCTACATGGTGGTCAAGGGCATCGACAAGGAGCACCCGCAGGGCACGACGCCGGACCGTCCGGTGGTGCTGCACACTTCGACCGAAATGATCGCGCCCCTCGTGTCGTTCGCCTACGTCTTCGACGGAGAGACCACATGGGTGCCGAAAAGCGGACATCTGATGGACCGGTTTACCCTTAGTTTCATGGCCTCCGAGTGGAGTCCCGTCCCCTGGGGCTACGATGAACGGGGGACCTGTACCTGGCCGTGGTCGGTGCATATGATGCGGGGTTTTCCGAAGTACCGAAAACTCCAGAAACTGCTGAAACTTGAAGGGACAAAGCTGTGGCGTCGCCGAAAGGAGGTTGACGAGAAGACCAAGGCGACCGCGCTATGGCAGGAGGCCTACGCCTGGTATGTAAGTCGGTTACGCGAGCTCAACGCCATGTTTCTGCTGTTCGATCGCACCCCCACTACCTGGGAGGTCCACCGTGCGACCGGTAGCAAGGAGTATGGTAGGGCATGGAAACGCGCCCGCGAAACATTCGGTTTCTATAAAGACGACGTCCAGTTCATGGGCTTCTGGAAGACCGGGGAAATCGTCAGCAACCAAGATGAGAAGGTGAAGGCCTCGGTGTATCTGCGAAAAGGCCCGGGCAAGGCGCTCTTGGCGATCACCAACCTGCGCGACGACGCCGTAGAGCGGGCGATGGTGCTGGACCCGGCAGCGCTCGGCCTGGACGGCGCGCTCACGATTACGAACGCGGAGACCGGCGATCCGGTCGAGTGTCTCGATGCGGACGACGGCAAGGTCCGAATGTCGCCCAAGATCCCGGGGCGGGACTATGGCCTGCTGTTGGTGGAAGCACAGTGAGCATTGTACGATATCGCTATTGGTTGTCGAAGACAAAGGAGACGAACCCATGAATCGGACCCAGCTGCAGTTCGCAATCCCCCTCTTTGTGCTGCTCCTGTGTATGGCCTTTTGCCGAAACGGCTTTGCCCTTGACCTGCAGGATGTTTCCTTTCACCACTCCTTTGAAAAGGGCCTGGACGCCACGCTGGCCCGGGGAGAGGACGAACCGGCGGATGTGGTGGGAAAGCCGGAGATCGTGTCCGGCCGCAAAGGAGGCAAGGCGATTCAGCTCAGAAACGGCCGCGACGCCGTGGGTTTTGCCACGGCGAAAAATCTGAATCCCGAACACGGCGCTATTTCATTCTGGCTTTCGGCGGGTGAAGGCTGGGACGGTTCCATGAATAAGATGCTGCAGATTCTTTTTCATACGGATGGCGGTGATGAATCTCAGCAGTTAGTTTTACAGACGATCTGGCATCACGGGGGGCTGTCGCTGCTCGCCTATGACAACGGTGTCCTGATCGGTGGATTCCCGGCCGGCTCTAATACGGCGCGGGCGCCGCTGGTGATGCATCAGGACGCGGCGAGTGTCCTTCAGAAAGGACAATGGTATCACTATCTCTATACCTGGCGAGACGGTCATATCGTGGTCTTTCGGAACGGTGTCAAAGTGGCCCATTTCAGTCATCCCGGGCTTCGCTTCCGCGATCTGGGAAAACAATTTTATTTGGGTTGGAAGAAAAAGGCGGACGCGAAGACGACGGATATGCGTAAAGGAAAAGTGTTCTATGATCCCGGTTGCGCTGAGGCTGCCCTGAAAGATGCGGAAAAACCATTGGTCAGTCTGCTCGCGGACGTAACTATTTTTAATACTTTCATCTTCGAACATCAGGCGGCGAAAATGTACGAGCACGGGGCGCTCACCTATGCGCGCCGCGCGGAGCCGAGCCCCATCGAAATCAACGCCGCCTATTATCAAACGCCGGCCCAATGTGTTGTGGAGATCATCGCGCCGGCATCCGAGAAGACGACGGGTACGCTTGCGATCAGTCGTAAAGGTGGCAAAACCGTGCTGCAGGAGGCATTCGCCGTGCCGGCCGATCAGCTCAAACTGATTCGGAAGCTTGATTTGAAGGATTTGCCTGTTGGAGAATATCAAGTCAGCGGGAAACTCTCCTCCGGGTTCGAGACGCGGTCGATCGGCTTTGAAAAGGTCAAGCCCAAATGGATAGGCAATCAACTGGGTGCGGAAGATGCGGTGCTTCATCCCTGGACGCCGGTGAACGTCGACAAGCGTGACGATGAACTCATCATCAATGTATGGGGCCGAAGCTATGTCCTGAACGGTCCGCTACCGCGTCAGATCGATAGCAAGGATGGCGAACTGCTCTCAGGTCCAGTTCGCTTTTCAGTGGATGGGAAAACCGTTCAATGGAGCAAATCAAAGATCAAGGAACGCAAAGACACCCGCGTGGTTTTCACGAGCCGCGGTGACGGCGGCGGCTATAAAATCACGTCTACCACGCGCATCGAATACGATGGTATGTTATGGACGGAATTCGCGTTTAGTTCAGATAAACCCCGGAACATGGATACAATGAGGGTGGACATTCCAGTTAACAAAAAGCATTGCGTGTTCACCCAATATCCGACATTACGCAAGCTATGGTTTCCGAAAAAGCCGATGTTCGTCAGTTTTGCCCGGACGCCGTATCTGTACATCGGCAACGATACGGCAGGCTTGCAGTGGTTTGCCGAAAGCGACCAATGGTGGCATGCCAAAAATCCAGGTAAGGCGCTGGAAGTTAGCCCGGTTAAGAACGGAGGCGTCATGCGCGTGCACATGGTTCGTGACTCCATCCGAATGCCGAAGGAGTTTAAAATAGCCTTCGGCCTGATGGCCACGCCCGTCCGGCCGCGGCCGAAAGGCTGGCGTAGGTGGGGCGTGGGCAGTTCGGGGTATGCGTGGACCGCTGTGGCCCCAGCCTGGCTGATCCGGAAAGAGGTGGTAAGCGGGGAGCAGATGCTCCTCGACCACAAACCCCAAATGGACAGCCGCGGCAAGAATGTGCCGTTCAGCTCGACCCTGTTCATGGGCATGCGGCACTACTATGAGGGCGATCTGCGCCACTTCTTGCCGGAGTGGCGCCACTTCGCGCCGGAATGGCTGCAGGTTCCCCATGCGATCGAAATCCGGTCCAAGCCCGGATGGAACCATGCGAAGGTCAATCCCTCATCCAGTTACATTGACTTCTACTGCTGGCAA
>CAZBZG010000167.1:3693-10454 GCA_964496245.1 uncultured Planctomycetaceae bacterium
GAGCACATGCTGTCCAACACAGACGAAGAAGGCCTTTACGTGGACGGCTATGCCGGCGCGAGCAAATCGGCCAACCGCATGGCAGGATTCGGCTATGTGGACCGGGACGGTACGGTCAAACCGACCTGGCCGATCATGGCCGGACGTGAATTGTACCGGCGGACGTCGGCGATCATGTACAAACATCGGGGGGAAAGGGGGCTCTATCAGGTGCACCACGCCACCACACTGATCATGCCGGTGCTGTCATTTGTCAATTCTATTTATGATGGTGAATTTACAGGCTGGGGCGACATCCAGCAGGAGGCTAAAAAGAAAGGAATTCCGGCCGGTCATACTGAGGACCGGCGGCGCTGCATCCTGAGTATGAGCGCGTTCGGCCATGTTCCTCACATTGACTCCCGCAATTTAGTACGGTGGATCGAATGGGATATTGACGCCCGTTTCGGTAAAAGTCGGCCTTACGGATATGTGAAGAGCGCCCGGGATAACATAGGCAGGTACCTGCTGACGGATGTGCATGACCTATGGCACCCCATCCAATTGAGGTGGTTGCGGCATGTACTTGACTGGTGGGGCATCGCTGATCCGAATGTGGAGTTCCTTCCGTATTGGGCGAAGAAGCCGGCGGCGACGATCAATAGCGGGGGCTTGATCGGGGGGTACATCAACCGAAAGACAGGCCGCGTGCTGCTGATCATCCTCGGCGGCAGAAGCGGGAGCCCCAAAGACTTCTTGCGACGAAGCCAGTATGGCCGCAACGTGGAGGTCAAACTCGATTTGGAGCAACTGGGCTTGGAGCCGGGCAAGTTCAGGGCGACGAACGCGGAGACCTTCGGAAAGCGGGAATACCCGTCGACCGCCAATCAGATCAGTCTTATCAGAGGACATGGCAATGTTTTGATGCTTGTTTGCATTGATCCACTGCCGTCAGAGAAAGGAGGACAGAAATGAAATCTTGTCGCATATCGAGGCGCAATGCTTCTATCGCTGCGGTTGTGCTCGTGCTGGGCTTCTCATTCGCCTATGCCGCGGTGACCAGTCAGAAGGAGGCGACCTTCATGGCCAGCGGGGAAGAGAACCCGGACCTGCCGGCGCTACATTTCGAGGGCGCGGGTTTCAAAGCGGACGCCGAACCGGACGGTTTCCGCGGCATTGCCTGGGACACACCGGTCGAACGAGTAAAGGGATTGGCCCTGCAGACCACCACCCGCGAGGGCGTCGCCTTTTACGCCCGCAAAGGCGATGCAAAGGAGTTGGACGGGGCCAAAGTAAGTCGGATCCTCTACGGGTTCTACAAGGATCGTTTTCACTGCGTTCTGCTGCAGGTCAAGACCGACCGGGGGTCCAAGGGGAAACCGTTCACCGCGTTCGTGAATCTCAAGAAAGCCGTATTCAAGCGCTACGGCCCGGGCAACCCACGCAACACCTACGCCTGGGGCGAAGAGTACCTCTGGCGCGGCGACAAGACAACAATGCTGCTTAGCCGCTGCAGCAGGTACGGGCTTTGTTCGTTTCTAATCAAACAAACCATGACTCCTGAGAGGACGCGATGACCCCAGTCAAGCCGTTGGTCGCAATCATCATATGTTCGGTGCTGTTGGCGCTGCGCGTTTCTGGCGCAGACGGTAGGCGCCGAGAGACGTCCCTTTGCGTGGAGGACCACGAGAAAGCCCGCGTGGGCGCACGCCTATGGCAGGGAATTGGAAGCAGCGGCCCAGAGGGGAGCGCTTTTGCCGGGGTGACCGAACGAACATCGTCAGACTTTGATGGCGGGTGGAAGTGTTTTGAGTTGCGGCTCGGTGACGGCAGCAGCCTGCGAGAACGCTACTTCTGGATGTACCGGCCGTTTCCCAGGCGCGTCAGCGACGGGACCTTGCAGGTCCGTTTCGACCTGATGCGCGACCGGGCCGCCAAGAGCACGCACTGCCGCTTCAGCCTGCTTGGCGGCAACAAGGGGCGCGGCTTTGCGCGCTTTTTCACTGTTGGCCTGTCGGACGGCAAGTTGACCGTAAACCGAAAGCCGCAGGCCGAAATCGAGGCGCACGTGTGGTATCGCGTCGATCTGGAAATCAGCGGACTGGAGAGCGGCAAGCATCTCGATGTCCGGCTTCGCCTGCTGAGAAAGGACTGGAAAGAGCCGAAAGCGTACCGGTTGACCGTTCCCCGGCACGGGGGGGCGCTGCCGCTGCGCAACGTCAAACTGGATCGAGGCCGAAAGCCCGACGCCCAACGCATATCCTCGGTATATCTGGACAACATCCTGATCCAAAGCGTGACGAGCCAATCAACGTCTGATACCGCTGGGATTCCAGCTGCCCAGGACGGCCTTGCCGATTCCCTGCCTGGAGCCCTTGCGTTCTTCCCCGGAGGAAGAGCGGCGGTGTTTGAGCGTTGCGGACCTGCACACGGAAACGGTTGTCGCCGACAGTTTCGAGAGAAGCAGGCCCAAAGAGCGGACGCATCACGGCGGTGAATAACGGCGGGGCGACTCGATGCGCAGCATCGAATGCATTCTTTGGCACGCCGGAATGGAGCCCTCTTGGACATCGCTGGGATGTTCACTGGGGGCGGACAGCTGGGCCGCAAGCAAATGAGGAGAGAAGACCATGCCGTATCGTTGCACATGGCTCTGCTGGGCGGTTGTACTGGCCTGTGGCGCCGCGGTTGGGGGCGAAGTCTATCGCACGGTCCCCGCCGTATCCGAGACGCCCGTGGCCGGGCACACGAACCTGCCCGAGGCCGAGATCCGCTTCTGGCGCGGGGCGGGGACGCTCTTCGTAAACGGCTCCCCTCACGTACGCATCGCCATCGCGAGCTCCAGCACGCACACCGCCTCGATTGCGGACAAGGTGGACTGCGGCATGCGGTTGGTAGAGACCAAGGACATCCACATCGGCAGCGAGCTCCTCATCGAGGAGTCCCGCGGCGAGCTTGATTTCGCGGTGACCAAGATCCTGGACGCCATTCCCGACGCCTACATCATCGTTCGACTCGCCGTGCAGCCCACGAACGCATTTCTCGAGGCCCACCCGGAGTCGCGCGTGACCGGCAGGAACGGCGAGACCGTGTTCCAGGAACGCTTCAACCGTTACTTCGCGGACGTGCCCAAGTACCGCCCGTCCTGGGCGAGCATCAAGTGGCGCAAGGCCGTGGACGGGCAGCTTCGCAGCCTCGTCTCGTACATATCTGCCCAACCCTATGCCAAGCACATTGTGGGCATCATGCTCGGTGGAGGACATACCAACGAATTTGACCAATGGTTCGGCGGGGAAGGCTGGCCAGGCGGGCTGGGCGGGGACTGGTGCGCAGAGTCGCAGGCGCGCTTTCGGCTGTGGCTGCGGGACAAATACGAGAACGACGTCGAGACTCTTCGCAAAGCGTGGGGGGATGCGACCGTGACCTTTGCGGACGCGAAGATCGATTTCTCGCGCAAGGGGCAGTCCCCTGCCCAGCGGGACTACCGCTCCTTCCATGGCCGTCAGATCCCGGAAACCATCGCTTCCTGGTGCCGGTCCGTCAAGCTCGCCAGCGGCAGGCGGTTGACCGCGGGCGCCCACCTCGCGGGCAGCAGGATCTTCTCCTCCCCCTACGTGGACTTCGGCGGCGGGCCGGGCACCTATTTCAACCGCGTGATCGGCGGCCACCGGCGCCTGGACTTCGAGGGCGAAAGCGTGCGGCGACACAAAAAGTGGTTCTTCGAGGAGATGGACATCCGCACCTGCTTCTACGGGGGGGGGTGGTTCAACCGGTGCGACACCCTGGACAAGACGCTCGAGGTGCTCAAGCGCACGCACGCGCAGATCACGACCGAGGCGGCGGGCGGCTACTGGTACGAGTTCCGCTCCGTGACCTACGCGCATCCCGCGATCTGGCGCCTCTTTCGCCGCCAGGCCGAGATCAGCGAGCTCCACGCCCTGGGCGACCGTTCCGTGCCCACGGACGTGTGCGTGATCGACACCTGGGCAGGAGACCTGCGCACCAATGTGCTCAGCCGGCTGGGCACAGCCTACCACAGCCTGCCCCTGGAGACCCTGGTGGAACAGGATCCAGGCACGCTGCCCTACAAGGTCTACATCTTCAACTCCGTGCCCGTGGTCACGACCGAGCAGCGCGACTTCCTCAAAGCTCACGTATTCGCCAGGGGCAACTGGTGCGTGTTCCTCCGACCCGTCGGCAGGCGCTGGCCCGGGGCAAAGACCGACGACGCCCTGTCCAACAGCTTTGCCCTTCACGGCATCTCCCTCGCCCCCAATCGCGACAAGCGCGCGCGGGGGGCGGACACCCTGGTCCTGGCCGACGGCCAGCCGCTGCCGGATCTCACGGCCGACACGAACCTCGCCTCGTCCCGCGTGGACGACATGAACCACAAGCCCAAACACAAGCTCCGCGCGAGTCGCCCGACCGACTGGACCGTGGTCCAGGACGACGAGGCCGTACCGCTCATGAACTGGAAGACGGGAGGCGTGGCGGCTGCGCTCAAGAAGCATGCGGACTGGACCGCGGTCTACATCCCGACGCTCAACATCAACCCCGCGGTCCTGCGCGCCGCGATCAAGGCGGGCGGCGCCCACCAGTATCTGGACAACGGCGACGACGTGATCTACGCGGGCGGAAAGCTCCTCTCTTTCCATACGCGCAAGGACGGAATCCGCCGCATCCGCCTGCGGGAACCGGCCGACCTCTACGACCTGTACGAAGAGCGTTTCATCGGCCAAGGCAAGCAGATATACGAGGTGCCTATGCAAAAGCTGACCACGCGCCTCTTCTACCTTGGCGACCCCGTGGCAGCCCTCAAGACAATACGGCGCGATCTGGATGCCGAGATCCTGGCGCGCCGCTATGCTGTGCGGCGACGGGCGCGGAAGCGGTTGGAGGAACTGACTGCAGCGCCTGAAATCGGTCCCCATCCCCCCCTGATAAACGGCAAGATCCGGCACTGGCTCTTCCTGGGGCCGGTACTGGTGCCGGATGAGAAGGACTGGCTCGCCATGGAGCCACGCGTCCTCGCGCAAGACTGGCTCGAGGGAGGTGCGGCCGCGCTCGAACCTGCGCCCTTCAAGCAGGAGACCGTCAAGGCCACGGGCGAGGCCATTGGCTGGCGGCCGGTGTTTACGGGCGCGAGCCGGTTCTACGCGGCCGACTTCTACGAGCAGCCGGAGCGGCGCCTGGTCTTCTACGTGGCGACCTTTGTGCAGAGCGAGACAGGCGGGACCTACAACCTGCACCTGCGGACCGAGCGCGGGCACCAGCTCTATCTCGACGGCAAAAAGATCGGAGAGGCCCTGTACGGCAAACGACCGGCCGTGAACGGAAAGCGCTACAAGCCCTCCATCGATTTTCCGCTTTCGTTGGAAGCCAGCAAGCGCCATCGCCTGGTTATGAAGGTCTTCTCCGCCGGCGGTGGGAATACCGGGTGGCGGGCCAAGATCCAGCACCCGGACGGCCCGCCGGCGCCGGACGTCCGGGTCTTCTTCGCCGAGAAACGAGAGGAGGTGCCGTAAGATGGACCGACAGCGCAGAGTCGAACACGTCGTTTCGTTTCGCACGCTGGCTCGCCGGGTATTGCAGTCTTCGATGGTCAGGCAGGGCATGACGATGTCCAGGACCGCAGGTTGTCTGTTGCTGCTCTGGGCTCTTTCGGGCATGCACGGTCACGCGCTGGACCTCGGGAATGTGTCCCTGTATGCGCCCTTTGACAAGGACACCAAGGCCGTGATCTGCCGGTCTCCGGGTACCGCTCTGGAGGTCGCGGGGAAGACCCGCCATGTGAAGGGGAAGCAGGGCGGAGCGCTGGAGCTGGGTGCGGGCGCCAAGGTGAGCTACGCGCTCGCCCGGAACTGGCCGGAAAAGGACAAGACGGTCGTCTTCTGGTTGAGCGGGGCGGACCTGCGGATCCCCAGGTTTGCGAAGGACAAATGGAATCTCTGTGTCCATGTACGCGAGAAGGACAAACGGGCGTTCTATGTCAACAGCAAGGAAGTGCCCGTCTCTGTCTTCGATCAGATGATCGGGACGGAGGAAGCGCTCGTGATCCAGAACAGGCTGTCCCCGTCGCCTGTTGCCATCGATGAGTTCACGGTGTTCGACGCAGCTGCCGTGCAGTCGCAGATCGCATGCATGCGGGCGATCGGCCCCGTGGCCTACGCGCGGCAGGGGGAGTCTCAGGAAGAAGCCGAACAGGTGGACACCGAATCCACGGTGGAGAAAGGCATCCTGGGCATGCTGGACGAGAGCGACGAGAACGCGACGGATCTCCAGCTGGAAGACAACCGTGCCGGAGAGGAAGACCTGGACGCGGCATCCACGCTCGAGGGCGTGAAGGCGCTGCAGCCGAAGATGCGGTTCTATCCGACGACCGATGTACTACGCGTCCAGGTGAAACTTCCCCGGGATCAGGAGATCGGAGGCCTTGGCGTCGTTGTGACGGCTTTGGAGCGGGGCAGGATCGCGGGGAAGACCGCGCTGGTTGCGGAAGAGGGCGGGCGTGTGGCACAGGCCCGGATGGCATTCCCAGATCTGCCGGATGGTTTCTATCAGGTGGCCTACCATCGGGAGGGCGACAAGCCCATCGCGAAGCCGGACTACTTCGAGAAGAAGGCGTATGATTGGCAGGACAACGATTTGGGCAAGGCGGACCGCCTCTTGCCGCCGTGGACGCCTGTCGAGCTCGAGAAGCAGGAAGAGGGGCGGTTTCGTCTCAAGGCCTGGGGCCGGACCTACAGCTTTGCCCACGGGCTGCCTGTGAGCATCGAGACCGT
>CAZBZG010000168.1:0-10432 GCA_964496245.1 uncultured Planctomycetaceae bacterium
CCGGCCTTCAGAGCCACAATCTGACGCTCTAGCCACCTGAGCTACTCCCGCCGTCTGTGGCAGGGCTACAGTATAGTTTGACCGGGGCGATCAGGCAAGGGGTTTTCCGGCAAGGATCTGGGTGCGCGGGGCGCCGGTGCGGCATCGACACAGACTGCGACTGTGCCGAGCTGGAGCCTGGCGTACCCAGCAAAACGGCTCCGCCAGGGGGCAGCCTGCGGGACGCGGCCCGCCACGCGTTGTACGGCCCGCCACGCGGTGCGAAAGCGCTTGACGCTTCCGTGACAGGGGCGTACCATCGCCGCATGCCTTCCACGCCTGCCGAAGACCCAGCCGAACACGTGCCCCCGGCGCCGCCGCCCCCGGTATCGCGCACCGGAGTGCGGTTGGCGCGTTTCCACGGCGTGCGCCACGCGTTGGTGCTCGGCGGGTTGATCCTCCTCTGTGGCCTGCTCTACGGCCATGTTACGGATGCGCCGTTCCACTTCGACGACGAGCCGAATATCACCAAGTGCCCGGCCGTGCAGATGCACACGCTCTCCTGGCGGAACCTGAAGAAGGCTGCGGTCCAGTCCAAGGCTCCGAATCGCATCCTCGTGAGCGTGAGCTTCGCCCTGCAGCACTGGGCCGCCCAGTTCCTGCCGCGGCTCGTGGACAAGGAGGCGTCCAAGCCCGCCCTGCTCGCCTGGCAGTTCCGCATGGTCAACTTCCTCATGCAAATCGGGGCCGGGTTCGCCGTCTACCTGCTCCTGCTCCACCTGCTGCAGCTGCCGCGCGTGGAAGGCTACGCCGCCCGCCACGCCTGGCCGCTGGCCGTGCTCGGCACGCTCGTCTGGTTCTGCAGCCCGGTCCAGGTCCAGTCGGTCACCTACATCGTGCAGCGGGCCGCCTGCATGGCCACGGGGTTCTACGCGCTGGGCCTGGTCTGCTACCTGCGGGCGCGGGCCGCGTCCACGACGGGCCGGCAGATGCTCTTCGTGGGGCTGGCCCTTTTGGCTTGCGCGTGCAGCGTGTTCTCCAAGGAGATCGGCGCTACGTTTCCCATCGCCGCCGTGCTGATCGAGCTCCTGCTCATCCGCGAGCCGCGCCGGTCCGTGGTCGCCAGTTTCGGCATTCTCGCGCTGTCGGGCCTGCTCGCGCTCGGCGGGGCGATCTGGTTCTACGGCCGTACCGAGGAGCGCCTGCCCAGCGGACGCACGGTCACGCGCCTCGGCCTAGAAGAGGCGGTCGCGGGGCTGCGCAGGGACCTGTTCGACCGGATCCTGGCTGACGAGGTCGTGAGCCGCAAGATCAAGCTCACTCCCCGCCAGCGGCTCCTGACCGAGACGCGGGTCATCGCGCTCTACCAGAGCCTGCTGGTGTTGCCTGTGCCGTGGCGGCTCAATCTGGATTACGACTTCCTGGAGTCGCGCGAGCTCTTTCTGCCGAGCGAGATGGACGCCCTGAGCGAGGTGGCGCCGCTGCTGATCGTGCTCGGCATTCCGGTACTCCTGCTCCTGGTGCCTCCGCATCTGCGGGCGCGCTGGTTCCTGGTCGGGCTGGCTGCGGCGTGCGTCTTCACCGTGGGCCGCCATCTGCTCGGCGGGCCGGACGTGCGCACGGATTTCCTGGCGCTGGACGGCGTCTGGCGCCGGCCCTGGCCGGTGCCGGCTTTGACCTGGCACGCCATCGTGCTCGGTTTCGCCGCGCTCTACAGCTACCGGCGGCCGCTGCTGGCGTTCGGTCTGGCGTTTTTCTACCTGGGGATGGTGATCGAATCCACCGTGATCTCGCTCGAAGTGGTCTACGAGCACCGGCTCTACCTGCCGTCGATCGGGTTCTACCTGGCGCTCGTGCTGCTGACGCTGGAGGCGTTCGAACCGCCGCGCGAAGAGGATTTGGGCCCGCGTCCCTTCCCCCGACGCGGTTCGCAGGGTACAATGCCAGCAGGAGGCTGATCCGCATGTACCGGGACAGGACCGTGGCCGTGGTGGTGCCGGCTTTCAACGAGGAGAGCCAGGTCGGGCGGGTGGTGGAGACCCTGCCCGCGTGGGTGGATCAGGTGTTCGTGGTGGACGACGGCTCCACGGACGCCACGGCCGCTATCGTGCAGGGCCTGGCTGCTGCAGAGCCCGCACGCGTCAAACTCGTGCGCCTCGATGCGAACCGGGGCGTGGGCGCGGCCATCGAGGCCGGGTACCGTCGGGCGTTCGGCGCGGGGAGCGAGCTCGTGGCCGTGTTGGCGGGCGACGGCCAGATGGATCCGGACGAACTTTCCACCCTCCTCGATCCCCTGGTCGAACGCGAAGCCGACTACACCAAGGGCAACCGGCTCATCCTGGGCACGGCCTGGCAGTCGATCCCCCACGTGCGCCTCCTGGGCAACGCCGCCATTTCGGTGCTCACCAAGATCGCTTCCGGCTACTGGCATGTGGCCGACAGCCAGAACGGGTACACCGCCATCACGCGGCCGGCCCTGGAGCAGCTCCTCAAGGCGGGCATCTACCCGCGCTACGGCATGCCCAACGACGTGCTCGTCAAGCTGAACGTGCACAACTTCCGCGTGCGCGACGTGCCCATGCAGGCCGTGTACGGTGTGGGGGAGCAGTCCAAGATGAAGGTGAGCCGGGTGTTCCTTCCCATCGCCGGCCTGCTGGTGCGCCGCTTCTTCTATCGGCTGTGGGACAAGTACGTGGTGCGCGACACCCACCCGCTCGTGCTCTTCTACCTGCTCGGGCTCGTCCTCGCGCCGCTCGGTTTCCTCTACGGCCTGCTGATCCTGCTCACGCGCGTGATCGGCCCCACGCTCCTGGGGGTCTCGGTCTTCGACGTCTTCCGTCCCATCTGTTCGGACAGCGGGATTGTGCTCTGCGCCGTGGTCACGCTCGCCGGCCTGCAGATGCTGCTGTTTGCCATGTGGTTCGATATGCAGGACAACGCGCGGTTGCGGTGAGGCGGGCGGTCGCTCTGTGCTGCGTTGCGTCTCGTCCCCGAACCGGAGGCCATGGAGGGCCGGAGGTCGCGAGGCGCGCAGCGTAGCGAGCACCGCAGCCCGGCAGGGCGCGCAGCCGGAGGCGGAGCGCATCTCCCCGGATCGCCTCCTCGCCGCGCCTTGCATCCGGACCGCCGGCGCTCGAGCGAAAAGGCCCAGATATTTCCTCGCGGACCCTTAGGCGTACGTATCCCGCAGGCTGCAAACGGAGAGCGCGGAGCGGAAGCGGTTGACCGTGAGCGCGCGGTCGGGCACGACCTCGACGGTCACGGGTTTGCCGGGCTGCAGATGGAAGAAGTTGTCGCTCGCGTGCGCATCCAGGTCGGTGAACGCTAGCCACGCCCAGAACGCGGGCTTCCTGGACCGGAGGGTCACGCGGAAGTTCCCGTGTTTGAGCGGCTTCACCTGCGTGGTGATGCCCGGCTCCGGCAGGTCGATGTGCTTGGGCCGGGCGAGCAGCACGAGATTCCGGCTGACCGTGCGCCGGCCCTTGGAGAGCGCGAGCCACACCAGCACGTCGCGCGGTCCGTGGGACGCGAGGGCCTCACGCAGCGACAGGGTGTGCACCCGGCGGCTGGTGCCGGGGCGCATGCGCACGTTCTTCCCGCCGCGGCCGAGGACGCGTCCGTTCCGGTCGGTCACGGTCCACGAGGCGCGCGCCCGTACGGTCTCGGGGTGGTCGTTGGTCACGTGGAGTTCGACGCGTTTCCGGTCCAGGTCTTCCACGCCGGAGACGAGCAGGGGCGCGTAGAAGCGGCGGGCCAGGTAATGGAGGGCCTTCCACCGGCCCGCGCCGTCGATCGAGGCCCAGCTCGCGACCGGCCAGCAGTCGTTCAGCTGCCAGTAGATGGTGCCGCGGGTGCGCGCGCTGTTGCGGCGCCAGTGCTCGATGGCGTATTGCATGGCCAGGCCCTGCAGGATCTGGGTGAGCCACAGGGTCTTGGGAAAGTCGTAGGGCAGCCGGAACCATTCGAGCAGGTACTGCAGGATCACCGTATTGCCGATGCCGCTTCGCTGGTGATGCTCCATGACGTAACTCGTCACGTTGCGATCCGCAGGCAGGGTGAAGGCGTCCACGGTCGTGGGCGCAGGGAACGACTGGAAGCCGAACTCGCTCACGAACCGGTGCTCGCAGGTCCGGTACCACTCGAACGGCTTGCGGCCGTGCCAGACGTCCCAGAGATGCGCGTCGCCCCACCGGGGATTGGAGTGGTCCTCGCGGTTGCCGTGCGGGGAGTGGGCGCTGGAGGGCCAGTAGTCGCGGTCGGGATCGAGCCGGCGGACCACGGACGGGAGGAGCCGGTCGAAGAGCTTCTTGTAGTCGCGCCAGCTCATGCATCCGGGCCCCCACTGCTTGCGCACCAGGCCCTGTTCGAGCTCGTTGTTGCCGCACCAGAGCGCGAGGCAGGCGTGGTGACGGAGCCGCGCCACGTTCTCCTCGGCCTCGGCCCGCACGTTGGCCAGGAAGGCGTCGTCGAAGGCGGGATAGGTGGAGCAGGCGAACATGAAATCCTGCCAGATGCAGATGCCCAGTTCGTCGCAGAGGTCGTAGAAGACGTCGTCTTCGTAGATGCCCCCGCCCCAGACGCGGAGCATGTTCATGTTGGCGTCCCGCGCGCTCTGCAGCAGGTAGGCGTAGTCCGCAGCCGTGAGCCGGGTGGCAAAGGTGTCGGCCGGGATCCAGTTGGCGCCCTTGGCGAAGAAGGGCACGCCGTTCACGCGGAAGCCGAAGGACTCGCCCCACCGGTCCTTCTTGCGCTCGAGTGCGAGCGTGCGCAGGCCCACGCGCCTGGTGCGGGTGTCGAGCAGTCCCTCTTCCCCGTCGAGCAGGTCCACGGTGAGTTCGTAGAGGGGCTGGTCGCCCAGGCCGTTCGGCCACCAGAGCTGGGGATCGCGCACGACAAGGGCGGCCTGCGCGCGGCCGCGGCGTACGGGCGTCTGCGCCTCGGCCACGACCTGTCCCTGGAAGGCGAGGGTGAAGGCGAGCGCGCACGCCTGGCGGCCGGCCTTTTCCACGGACGCGTCCACCGCCAGCGTCACCCGCTTGCGGCCGTGGGTCTGCCGGACGTGGACGCGGTCCAGGCGGGCGGTGTCGAACGCGACCACGGCGATCGGCCGCCAAATGCCGCAGGTCACAAGGCGCGGCCCCCAGTCCCAGCCGAAGTTGCATGGCTCCTTGCGCACCCAGGCGCGTCCCTTGACCTCACGAGCGCTGCCCCAGCCGGGGAGCGCCTGTTGACGCTGCTTCCGCTCCATGTAGCGGATGACCGAGGCGAACCGGATCTCGATGCGGTTGCGACCCGCCCGCAGGAAGGGCTTGGCGTCGAAATCCCACGTCCGGAACATGTTGTCGGCCGTCCCCACGACCTTGCCGTTCAGCTTGATCGTGGCGAGGGTGTCCAGGCCCTCGCAGACGAGCCGCACGCGGTCGCGGGCGAGCACGTCGGCCGCAACGTCAAAGGTCCGGACGTAGATCCAGTCGGTCTCCCCGATCCACTGCAGATGGTCTTCGTTGTCGCGGAAGTAGGGGTCTTCGATCGCGCCCGCATCGAGCAGGTCGGTGTGCACGCATCCGGGAACCGACGCGGGTCGGGATGTGTGCTTGCCCGCTTGTTTGAGGGTCCAGTCTCCGGCGAGGTCGATCCGGTCCATCTAGCTCTCCTCTGGCTGAGATCCGCACGCGTGTGGCACACCCGACCCGCACGGCCGTGGCGAGCCTCATTATGCCGCGCGTTCCCGCGAACGCAAGCGTTGAGCGCGGTCGCCTCGGGGCGGCTGGTTTTCCATTGCAGGCGAGACGGTGGGCGATTACAATGCACCGGCCGAGACGCTCTGAAGCCGCTTTTCCCAACCCCTTGGCACGCCCACCCTTCAGAGACGCTTGAGGGCCGTCCGGCTGGGAGCAGGGCCGTGGCACACGGCGGATCGATCGACTACAACGAGCTGCGCGCCCGGATCTGGAAGCGTGCGGCGGATCCGAACCTCTCCGAGGGGGAGGTGATCCAGCGCGTGCTGGACATCGTGGGGCCGGCGTTGGGCGGATCCCGGCTCAGCTACAACCGGCGCGAGGCGGACGAGTTCCGGTGCACGGTGGAGTGGTGCGCGCCGGAGGCGACCTCCTCGCTGGGGACGACGCTCCCGACGTTCGTGGCGGACTACTTCCTGGACATGGGCTACGTGGAGCTGACGCCCGAGACGGCCTTGGACCACCTGCCGCCCACCCTGCGACCGATCGCCAAGCCTCTGCTCTACCAGTTCGCGAAGGCCCTCGACCTCGCGGCGGTCTATATGGTGCCCTACGCCATCCAGGGGGCCAACGAGGGGGCGCTCACGCTCGACGTCTGCAGGGGCACGGCGCCCAAGGGCCGCCTGACCGAGGACGAGCGAGCCGTGCTCTCGGATGCCGTGCAGATCATCAGCACGACCATCGCTCGGAAACGGGCCGAGCAGGCCCTGCGTGAGAGCGAGTCCCGGTATCGCCGCCTGTTCGAGGAGTCGAACGACGCGATCTTCATCCACACGATCGACGGGAAGATCGAGGACGTCAACGCGCGCGCGTGCGCCCTTTTGCAGCGCACCCGCGAGGAGTTGCTCGACATGTCGGTGGAGGACCTGCATCCCCCGTCGGAGAAGGCGACACCGGACGCGCGGCTGCAAGAAACGGCGACGGATGGATCCACGCGGTTCGAGTCCGCGTTCGTACGGCCCGACGGCTCCCAGGTCGACGTGGAGGTCAGCGCCGGGATCGTGGAGTCGGACAAGGGCCTCGTGCAGGGGATCGTGCGCGACGTCTCCGAGAAGAAGCGGCTCGAGGCCCGCCTGCGGCAGTCCGAGAAGATGCAGGCCATCGGTCAGCTGGCCGGCGGCGTGGCGCACGACTTCAACAACCGGCTCGTCAGCATCCTCGGTTTCGCCCAGCTGATCGGCGAGGAATGCCAGGACCCCCAGCTCGAGGACTATGCCGAACGCATTGTCAAGGCTTCCAAGCGCGCCAAGCACCTGACGAGCCAGTTGCTCGCCTTTGCACGGCGGGGAGACTACCGGTTCGAGCCGGTGGACATGCACGCGATCATCGACGAAGTCATCCTGTTCCTGGAACACAGCCTGGACAAGCGGATCACGGTCGAGCGCGATCTCGGCGCGCCGGCGCCGTTCGTGAAGGGAGATCCCGCCCAGCTGCAGAATGCGCTCCTCAATTTGGCGCTCAATGCCCGGGACGCCATGCACGAAGGAGGAACGCTCCGTTTCGCCACGGAGAAGGTGACGCTCGATGCCGCTTACTGCCGGAAGCTTCCCTACGAAGTCTCGCCGGGGGCCTATCTCGAAATCCGGGTGGCCGACACGGGCGTGGGCATGGACGAACAGACGCGGGCACGCATCTTCGAGCCGTTCTTCACCACCAAGAAGCACGGGTACAGCGCGGGCATGGGATTGGCCGCGGTCTACGGCACGGTCAAACACCACGCCGGGGCGATCGAGGTCGAGAGCGAACCCGGCCGGGGGGCGACCTTCCAGATCCTGCTGCCCCTGGCCGACGCCGGTCCCGTGAAGGCCGAAGCGCCTGCCGAACTGGTTCGAACGGAGGAGCACGCGCGCATCCTGGTGATCGACGACGAACAGGATGTCCTGGACGTGGCCGGCAAGGCCTTCGAGAAGGCGGGCTATGAGGTGGTCTGCTTCCGCGAGGGCGCGGAGGCGGTGGCCTATTTCCGGAAGCAGCCTGGAGCCGTGGCCCTGGTCCTGCTCGACATGGTCATGCCCGAGATGGATGGACAGCGTGTGTTCGAAGAACTCCGCGCCATCGATCCGGACGCCAGGGTGCTCCTCAGCTCGGGCTACAGCGTGGAACGCGAGGCCCGCGGTCTGCTGGAGCAGGGAGCCCTGGGGTTCGTGCAGAAGCCCTTCGAGGTGACCGAGCTCAGCCGGCTCGTGGCCGAAGCCCTGCAGCGATGAAGGGCGCGGCTTCTCCTGTTTCCGCCTCGCTGATCTAGACGGTCGGAGGGACGCGCTTCTGCGCGTCCACAACGCTTGCGGGGGGGGCGCCAGCCCTCCTCAACCGTCCGCAGGCGGCTGGGGCGGGGGACCCGAGTGGAAGCGGAGCGGGTCGAGCCGGGCCTCGCGGACACAGCGGAGTTCCCGGGGCGGCTGGCGGAAGGGGAGGGGGATCTCCTGCGGGACCCCCTGGATGCGCAGATGCGCTGCCTGGCCGAGCGGCGCGGCGAGCACGAGACGGCGCGCGAGCAGGGGGGGGCCGGAGAGAGAGATGCGCAGCGGGGCGCCGCCCGGCGCGCGGAGCGTGAGGCGTCCGGGGCGGATCGTGATGGTGGGCGGCGCTGACGGGGGCGGCGCTGGTTCCTCATCGGTGCCGCCGACCGTGGGGACCGGCCCGCGGATGATCAGGGCATCCTCCAGGGTCGCGAAGCGGATGCCGGCTTCGAGCTTCCAGGCGGCGAGGCCGTCCGGACACGCGAGCTTCCGGATGCAGTCGGTCTCCTCGTCGCGCGCCTCGCTCGTCCAGCGTGCGCGTGTGACCCACGGGAAGACCGTGCCGTCTCCGGTCGTGGCTTGGCCGGCAAGGATGCGCTTGGCGTGCGGCGTCCCGGAGGGACCCAGCCGGAGCTCGCCGGACGAAACGCCGATCAGGCTGTGACCGCGCGTGATCTGAACGGCGAGCCGCGCCGCCCCCGCCGTCTGCAGGCGGCCGTCGGGAAGCCCCAGGGCAAAGGCGTCCGTCAGGCGCAGCCAGCCGGTGCCGCTCGAGAGCGAGAGGCCGTTGGCGTGCGGTACGAGATTGGCCGGCCCGTGGATCGTGGCTTCGTGCCCGGCGGGCCACGCCAGGCGCACACGGCTGCCCGCGTCCACGATGACCGGGCGGCGGTCGAGCGCGAGACCGGGGCGCACGCCCGTGCCTTCCACGGTGGCCACGCCCTCCACGGCCGTGATCCGCGCGAACGCCTGCGACCGCCCGAACGCGACCCACAGCAGGACCGACCCGACCAGCACGCAGAGGCTGATCGCGATCCAGGCCGTTCGCCGGGGCGCGGGGGGCGTGTCCTCCGGGACGGGCACGGCTTCCAACTGGGGGCGGTCCCAGCCGAGGCGGGCGGCCATGCGGCCCAAAAAGCTCTCCGGGCCCGCGTCGTCGCGCCCGGTCGCCACGCGATGCCGGATCGTGTCCTGGAAGCGCGTGCTCATCGTGGCCCGCAGATCGATCGCGGTGGTGAGCGTTTGCCAGGTCACGCGGGCGGCCAGGTGCCCGGTCGCATCGTCGCGGCGCAGGAGGTGGTAGAGCTCCTGCAGTTCCGCCGGGTCCAGTTCGCCCAGGGCGAACCCCGCGGCCAGCTCGGTGATCCGCTGTTCCGGCAAGGAGGATATAGGCTCGTGCGTGTTCATGCGGTTTCTTGCAGCTGCTCTTCGGCGCATCGGCGCAGGGACTGCTGCAAGCGGCTGAGCCGCTTGCGACACGTCGGCGGATGGATCCCGATGGCTGCGGCCGCGTCTGCCGTGGAAAGGCCCTGCCCGTGGATCAGGTCGATCAGATGACGCTGTGACTCGTCGAGCCCGCTGAGACAGCGATGAAGCGCCTCGGCGCGGCGCGAGGCCAGGTCTTCCCGGGCGGGCTGTCGCTCGGCGGCGCGGCGGAGGAGCTCCCGCCGGATGAGAGACTGGAAGTGGCGGCGTTCGCGCGACTGCCGGCGGTGATGTTCCATGAGCTGGCTTCGCGTGATGGCCAGCAGCCAGGCGCGCGGATTGGTGCCCGGCCGGTACTGGTTCCGCTTGCACCAGCCCCGCACGAAGACCTCCTGCGCGATCTCGTCGGCCAGTTCGGCATCGGCCGCCTCGCGCAGCACCGTGGCCCGCACCAGGTGGTGGCAGGCCTCCACGACCCGGGCGAACGCCTCCTGGTCGTCGTCTTGGCTGGCGGCGGTCATGCACTGGTCGAGCGTCTCGGGCGACATGGCAGTCATGCAGACAAGTATAGCCGACTTCCGCCGTCACAGGAATGGTTTTTGGCCGTTCTATGGATGAACTTGCTTGTTGCGGGAAGGTCCGTACAATGGAGAAGAACAGCGACGTCGCAAGCGAGGTCGTGGTCTGCGAGAACTGCGGGGCGCGGCATCGCATCCCCAATGGCAAGCCTGGGAAGCGGTTGCGCTGTGCGAGGTGCGAAGCCGTGATCGAACGAGCCGCTGCAGTCAGCCACACGGAGACGGACAGGACCGTGCCCACCGACGGGAGCGAAGCCGAACTCGTGGCGCGCCTGGGAGAGGCGCGCGATACGCTGCTCGCCGAGATCCACAAGGTCATCGTCGGCCAGGAGGACGTGCTCGAGCAGGTCATCCTGGCCGTGCTCTGCCGAGGGCATTGCCTGCTCGAAGGCGTGCCGGGCCTCGCCAAGACCATCCTGGTGCAGACCCTCGGTCGGGTCATGGACCTGTCCTTCAACCGCATCCAGTTTAC
>CAZBZG010000169.1:0-10429 GCA_964496245.1 uncultured Planctomycetaceae bacterium
CGCGAATGGAACTCAAGGGAAGCCGGACCGAGAAGAACCTGATGACCGCCTTCACGGGCGAGAGTCAGGCCCGGAACCGGTACACGTACTTCGCCAGCGCGGCGCGCAAGGAGGGATTCGTGCAGATCTCCAAGATCTTCGAAGAGACGGCCGACCAGGAGAAGGAGCACGCCAAACGCCTCTTCAAGTTCATGACCGGCGGCGAGGCCGAGCCTGCAGGCGCGTTTCCGTTCGGCGTGATCGGAAGCACGGTTGACAACCTCAAGGCGGCAGCCGCCGGCGAGCACCACGAGTGGACCGACATGTACCCCGCTTTTGCCAAGGTCGCCCGCGAGGAAGGTTTCGGGGAGATCGCGGACATGATGGCTTCCATCGCCGTGGCCGAGAAGCAACACGAGGAGCGGTACCTGGCGCTCGCCAAGAACATCGACGACGGCACGGTGTTCAAAAAGGACAAGCCGATCACCTGGCGGTGCCAGAACTGCGGGTACGTGCACGACGGTGCGGAAGCGCCCGAACTCTGTCCGGCCTGCGCGCACCGGCAGGCCCATTTCGAGGTCTTGGCCGAGAACTGGTAGACGCTCTCGATCGCGTACCTGCGCATGGAAGGAGTGGCTCGTGACAGAATGGAATCAGTGGACGTCTGCAGAGGAACTGCTGGACTTCGCGATCCAGCGGGAAGAGGAGGCCGCCCGGTTCTACCGGGAACTGGCCGGCCAAAGCACGAGTCCCGACATGCGGGATGTGTTCGAAAGCTTCGCCCGCGAGGAAGACGGCCACAAAGCCAAGCTCGAGCGGGTCAAGGCCGGCGGCATGCTGGCGCCGGCGGACAAGCCCGTGCAGGACCTCAAAATCGCCGACTATGTTGTCGAGCAAGAGCCGGACGGCGAGCTCACCTACCAGCAGGCGCTCCTCCTGGCCATGCAGAAGGAGAAGGCGGCGTTCCGCTTCTACGCGGACGTGGCCGCGCGCGTGGACGAGGCGGACCTGCGCACGCTGCTGGAGGGGCTCGCCCAAGAAGAGGCCAAGCACAAACTCCGGTTCGAGATCGAATACGACGAGGTGATTCTCAGGGACAACTGAATCCGAACGAGAGGAGACGAGATGGCAAAGCGCCTGGACATCTACAAGTGCGATTTCTGCGGGAACGTGGTCGAACTGGTGCACGGCGGCGCGGACGCATTGGTCTGCTGCAACGAGCCGATGAAGAAGCTGGACGAGCAGACCGCCGACCAGTCGACCGAGAAGCACGTGCCCGTGATCGAACGGATCGACGGCGGGTACAAGGTCACCGTCGGCTCCACCCTCCATCCCATGGAGGAGAAGCACTACATCGAATGGATCGAGCTCCTGGCCGGGGACAAGGCCTATCGCCAGTTCCTCAACCCCGGCGATGCGCCCGAGGCTGTCTTCCGCGTGGACGCGGACGCGGTGACCGCGCGCGAGTACTGCAACGTGCACGGGCTCTGGAAGGGCTGACGGGGCGGATGACCGGAGCTGTGGCGGGGTGAGCCGGACGAACCACTCCGCCCACCAGGCGGACGCAGCGAGAGGTACGCAATGAGCGCGGTACGCGTGGAACCTGCATGCCGGGAGCTTCCGTCGTCGGCCCCAGCCGGGCCGGGCGCGGAGCCCTGCGTACTGGTGATCTTCGGCGCGTCCGGGGATCTGACGCGCCGGAAACTCGTGCCCGCGCTCTTCCACCTGTACTGCCACGGCCGGCTCGCCGAGGATTTTCGCGTCGTGGGTTTCGCCCGGAGCGATCTCAGCCGGGAAAGGTTCCTGGCGCAGCTGCGCGAAGGCGTTGCCGCCAGTGTGGAAGGCGGCCCGCATGATCTGGCCGCCTGGGAATCGTTCCGCCGGTCGGTCGAATACGTCCGCGGCAGCTACGACGACGGTAGCTCCTACCGGTCGCTGCGAGACCGACTGGAGGCGCTCGCCCGGGACGGAGCGGGAGGCGAGAACCGCCTCTTCTACCTGGCTACGCCCCCCGGCCTCTACGAGAGCGTCCTCGGCAATCTGCATGACGTGGGGTTGATCCGCCAACCCGAGACCGGGCCGTGGTCGCGAATGGTGATCGAGAAGCCCTTCGGCCACGACCTCGCGTCCGCCAAGGCGCTCAACGCGTTCGTGCTCGACCGGTTCGACGAGCGCCAGGTCTTCCGCATGGATCACTACCTGGGCAAGGAGACGGTGCAGAATCTCCTGGTCTTCCGGTTCGCCAACGCGATTTTCGAGCCGCTCTGGAATCGCAACCACGTCGACCACGTGCAGATCACGGCCGCCGAGACGATCGGGGTGGAACGGCGAGGCAGCTTCTACGACGAAGTCGGCGTGGCGCGCGACTTTCTGCAGAATCATTTGCTCGAGATGCTGGCGCTGGTCGCCATGGAGCAGCCGGTCTCCTTCGAGGCCGGATCCATCCGCGACGAGAAGGTCAAGGTGTTGCGTTCGCTCCGCCCGCTGGGTCTGGGGGATAAAGCGCCCGATGTCGCGGCCGCGCAGTACGAGGGCTATCGCGACATCGATGGCGTGTGGGCCGGCTCCCGTACCCCGACCTACGTGGCTTTGCGCGCCAACATCGACAACTGGCGCTGGTCCGAAGTGCCGTTCTACCTCCGCGCCGGCAAGATGCTGGCGCGGCGCCGCACCGAGATCTCCATCCATTTCAAGCGCGTGCCCTTCTGCGTGTTCGGGCAGGAAGAGGTCTGCCAGCGGCTGGCGCCGAACGTGCTCACCATCGCCATCCAGCCCGACGAAGGCATCCGTCTGCGCTTCGGCTGCAAGACGCCCGGGCATGAGCTGGCCGTCAGCCAGGTGCTCATGGACTTCTCCTACGCCCGCGCCTTTGCGACCGATCCGCTGCCGGCCTACGAACGGCTGCTGGAAGACGCCATGCGTGGCGACCTGACCCTGTTCGCGCGCGCCGACGGCGTGGAGCGGGCCTGGGCGTTCGTCACGCCGCTGCTGCGCGCGATGGAACAGGACGAGAACCTGCCGGTCTACGGTTACAAGCCCGGAAGCGAAGGGCCGGCCGAAGCGAATGCGCTTCTCGGGCGGGACGGGCGGGCGTGGGACCGCCTCTCCGGAGACGCGGAGGGCGCGGAGTGAGCGAGGGCGGCGGAGCAGGAAACATGCGGCGGTGGGCCTGCACGGTCTGTTCCTTCGCGTACGATCCGCAGGTGGGCTATCCGCCGGCAGACCTTCGGCCCGGCGTCCCCTTTTCCGCGCTTCCCGCAGATTGGCGCTGCCCGTGGTGCGGCGCGCCCAAAAGCGAGTTCGTGCCGGAGGAGTGACCGGCCTTTCGGAGCAGAGGAGACCCCATGGCAGCCAAGTTCAACGCGGACGAGATCTTCGAGATCGCGGAGCAGATCGAGAAGAACGGCGCAGCCTTCTACCGCAAGGCCGCGGAAACGCTCTCCGATGAGAAGAGCGAGGTGCTGCTTCAAGAACTCGCGGCCATGGAGGACGATCACCTGAAGACCTTTCAGCAGCTGCGCCAGGAGCTCACGGGCGGCGAGCGCGAGGACTTTGTGCCCGATCCCGAGGGGCAGGCCGAGCAGTACCTGCGGGCCTTTGCAGCGGGCCACGTCTTCGACCTCCAGGCCGATCCCGCGGCGTTTCTGGGGGGCGGCAAGACGCTTGAAGAGATTCTGGTCAAGGCCATTCAAATCGAGAAGGACAGCGTGGCCTTCTACGTGGGCATCGAGGAACTCGTGCCCCAGGGATTGGGCCGGGGCCACGTCAAAGAGATCATCCAGCAGGAGATGGGGCACATCACCCAATTGAGCGAGCGACTGCGGGAGGTGAAGTAGAGCGCTGGACTCCCGTGTGCCCGCACAGAACAGGAGAATCCGTCATGAAGAAGTATGTCTGCGATGTCTGTCAGTGGGAGTACGACCCGGCCAAGGGCGCGCCGGACGAGGGCATTGAGCCGGGCACCGCGTTCGAGGATCTGCCCGACGACTTTGTCTGTCCCGAGTGCGGGGCGGGCAAGGAGGACTTCTCGCCGGTGGAGTGAGTGCCGGCGGGTCCTGCTCTGAAACACAGCCCAGGCACTCCTGTCCGGGGATGTATCGGTCGGGGGGATGCGTTTCCTTCGGGCGCCCTAGCCAAAGGCGATGGCGGCCGCGCGTCTGCAGCGGCATCGCTCATCCGCGGTCCGGCAGGAGCCGGACCCTCCGAGCCACAAGGGCCTCTTCGACCCGTACGACCTGAGAGGAAGCACACATGCTCGGCATCGTGCGATTCTGCGTGGACCGGCCCAAGACCGTGACGATCGGCATGGGACTGGTGACCGTGGTGCTCGCGCTGCTGGCGGCCCTGCCGTCCCTGGCGCCGGAGCGATTCTCGTTTCTCCACGCGGTCGAGGTCGACACCGACCCGGAGAACATGTTGCCCGCGGACGAGCCCGTGCGGGTCTTCCACCGCAACATGAAGAAACTCTTCGGGCTGCACGACATGGTGGTCGTGGGCGTGCTCAATCCCGGCCACCCGGAAGGCGTCTTCAACGTCAAGACCCTGCGCAAGGTGCACGACCTCGCGGAGTTCGCGAAGGGACTCACCTGGGAGAATCCCGAGGATCCGGACGGCCGGGTCGGCGTGATCGCCCAGGATCTTCTGGCCCTCTCGACCGTGGACAACGTGGAGTCGGCCGGCCTGGGCGCGGTCAAGTTCGAGTGGCTCATGCCCAAGCCCCCGGCCACGGCCGCGGACGCCGAGGCCGTGCGCGAGAAGGCCGGCCGTTTGCCCCTGCTCGCGGGCACGCTCGTCAGCGAGGTCGAGGAAGAGGCTGAGGGCGAGGTCGAGGGCGACGGAGCGGCCAAGCCGCCGCGGGCCACGGCGCTTTACATTCCGATCACGGACAAGGACCTGAGTTTCCGGGTGGCCACCGCGCTCCAGGAAAAGATCGCCACCTACCCCGACGACGGCGAGGAGTACCACATCACGGGCCTGCCCGTGGCCGAAGATACCTTTGGCGTGGAGATGTTCACGCAGATGGGCATCTCCGCGCCCGTGGCCATGATCATCATCTTCCTGCTCATGGCCTACTTCTTCCGCAAGCTCTCCCTGATCGTCAGCCCCCTGATCGTGGCCATGGCCTGCGTGATCCAGACCATGGGGCTGCTCGTGGCCACGGGCCACACCATCCACATCATGAGCTCCATGATCCCTATCTTCATCATTCCCATCGCGGTGCTGGACGCCATCCACATCCTGAGCGAGTTCTTCGACCGCTACCAGGAGACCGGCGACCGGCGCGCGACCATGCTCAGCGTCATGGAGACGCTCTTCAGCCCCATGCTCTACACCTCGCTCACCACGGCCGTGGGGTTCGCGTCGCTGGCGCTCACGCCCATCCCGCCGGTCCAGATTTTCGGCCTGTTCGTGGCCTTCGGCGTGTTCATGGCCTGGTTCTGGACGATCACCTTCATCCCGGCGGCGGTCATGTTCATCTCCAAGGAGTCGCTGGAGGGCTTTGGCCTGACCTCGGAGAACGAGGCGGCCGAGGCCCGCTCGCCCATGGCGCGCCTGCTCGGCGCAGTGGGGCGCATGACGTTTGGCCACGCCCGGATGGTCGGCCTGGTGACCGCCGCGGTGGCGGCCGCGAGCATCTACGGGATCACGCAGATCCGCATCAACGACAATCCCATCAAGTGGTTCGAGCCCGAGCATCCCATCCGCGTGGCCGACCAGAAGCTGAATGCCCAGTTCGCAGGCACCTACATGGCCTACCTCGCGCTGTCCGCCACGGACGCGCCCGAGACTGCAGCCGAAGCGCTCGCCGCCCTGCGCGGACGTCTGCCTGAGGCCAGGAAGCAGCTGACGGATGCGGGTTACGAACAGGTCGATGCCGTCTTCCAGGCTCTGGAACAGGAGGCCGCGTCGCTCGCCGCCGATACCCAGCAGCGGGACATCTTCCTCGACCGGCTCGAAGGTTACGCCCAGGGCCGGGCCGACGCCAAAGAGACGGCCGACGCAGTTGTGGATACGTGGACGGAGGCAGCCACGTTCGTGAGCGCCGAGAAGCAGCGCGTCCAGGTCTTCAAGGATCCAGCGCTGCTCGAATGGGTGCGGGACCTGCAGGCGCATCTTCATTCGATCACGGACGAAGGCGACCGCGCGCTCGTGGGCAAGTCGAGCTCGGTGGCCGACGTGGTGTGCACGGTGTACCGCGAGCTCACGGGCGGCGATGCGGCGAACTACAGGATTCCCGAACGGCGGCAGGGCGTGGCCCAGACCCTGATGCAGTACCAGAACAGCCACCGGCCGCAGGACCTCTGGCACTTCGTGGAGTCGCCCGACGAGGCGGCCGCCGTGCCGGGGTATCGCAAGGCCAGTCTCTGGGTGCAGCTGAAGAGCGGGGACAACCGCGACATGGAGCGCGTGGTCGCGCAGACCGCCGGCTTTTTCGATGCACACCCGCCGCCGCAGGCGATCGAGCCCGCCTGGTTCGGCCTCACCTACATCAACGTGGTCTGGCAGGACAAGATGGTCAAGGGCATGCTGATCGCATTCCTGGGAAGTTTTCTCGCGGTGCTGCTCATGATGATGGTGCTCTTCCGCAGCGCGCTGTGGGGGTTGCTCTGCATGGTGCCGCTCGCGGTCACGATCGGGCTGATCTACGGCCTGGTGGGCCTGGTCGGCAAGGACTACGACATGCCCGTGGCCGTGCTCTCGAGCCTGAGCCTGGGGCTGGCGGTCGACTACGCCATCCACTTCCTCGCCCGCTCGCGGGAGCTGCGGGCCCGGGAAGGGGCGTGGCAGGAGGCCGTGGGCGCGGTCTTCGGCGAGCCGGCCCGGGCGATCACGCGCAATGTGCTCGTGGTGGGCGTGGGCTTTTTGCCGCTCTTGGCCGCGCCGCTCGTCCCCTACCAGACCGTGGGCCTCTTCATCGCTGCGATCCTGCTGGCCGCGGGCGCAGCCACGCTCTTCATCCTGCCCGCGCTCATCAAGGGCCTGGAGCCGCTCTTGTTCCCGGCCACCGACCAGCGGGCGTTTCTGTGCAAGTGCGGCACGTGCATCTTCTCCGTGGTCGTGGCCCTGGGGCTCGTGGCCGTGAACGTGGTCGAATTCCTGAAGATGGGCGTCACCGACCTGACGTACTACAGCGCGGCTGCGCTGGCCGTGCTCTTCGCGCTCTGTTGCTCGGCGAGCCGCCGGGCTTCGTGTCGCCCGTCCCCATCTAAGGGTCCTCGCGGACCCTAACGAAGGAGGAACGTTATGAATCTACGGACCGGAACAGCAATTCTGCAGGGGGTCGTTCTGTGCTTGGCGCTGGGGCTTCTGTGGCTCGCCGAGCCGGCGGGGGCCGGCGAAGCCGAAGGCGGCGACACAGCCGCTGCAGAAACGCCGTCGGCGGACGAGATCGTGCGCCGGGCCAACCACGTCCAGTACTACCAGGGCCGGGACGGCCGGGCCACGGTCGACATGACCATCACGGACAAGGACGGCAAGGAGCGCACGCGCCGCTTCGTGGTGCTCCGCCGCGATGGCGAAGAGAAGGACGACCCGAGCGGCAAGACCGACGGGGCGCAGAAGTTCTACGTCTATTTCCAGCGGCCCGCGGACTGGAACAAGACCGTGTATCTCGTGCACAAGCACATGGGCCAGGACGACGACCGGTGGCTCTACCTGCCGGGGCTGGATCTGGTCAAGCGCATCGCAGCCTCGGACGAGCGCACGAGCTTCGTGGGCTCGCACTTCGTGTACGAGGACATCTCCGGCCGCAATCTCACCGAAGACACCCACACGGTGGAGAAAATGACCGAGAACGCTTACGTGCTGCGCAACACCCCCAAGGAGCCCGACACGGTGGAGTTCAGCTACTACCTGGTCTGGGTCCACAAGAAGACCTTCCTCCCCTACCACACCGAGTACTTCGACAAGAAGGGCAAGAAATACCGCGTGGGCAGCGCCAGCAAGACCGAGACGATCGACGGGTACGTGACCGTGACCGAAGCCGTGATGCAGAACCTCAACACCGGCGGGAAGACCGTGGTCCGGTATTCGGACATCGACTACGACATGGATCTTCCCGAGAGCATCTTCACCGAGCGGTACCTGCGCAATCCGCCGCGGAAGCACTTGCGGTAGAGAGGAGGTGGTTGCCAATGGCGGGCGTTGGACGGCACGCCAAAGCCGAGAACATGGATCTCGCAAAGGCGCAAAGCACGCCAAGAACAGGCAAGGTCCGCCTCGGGCCTTGGCGCTCGTGGAGTCTTGGCGAGAGACATGCTGGTCGGCTCCTGCCGGTATCCCGCCCTGCGTGGGTTGTGCTCCTAGCGCTCCTCTTGATGGGGACCGCCTTTTCGCCCGCGGGCGAACCCCCGCTGCCGGCCGGCCTGGAGGAGGAGAAGCCGGCAGACGACGGTCCCGCGCTCCCGGCCGGTCTGGAGGATGCCGGCGAGAAAGCGGAAGCCGACGGCCCGGCGCTCCCCGCCGGCCTCGGCGGCGAGGAGGGCGGCCCGTCCCTGCCTTCGGGGCTGGACGAAGAGGCGGCGGACAAGGAAGGGGATCGGGGGAAAGAGGGCGACGCGCAATCCTGGCACGAGGCGCTCCCGTTTTCGCTCACCGGCTTCTGGGAGGCGCGCGCGGGTGCGCGCACGCAGACCGATCCGTACGAGAAGGACGCGAGCCTGGGCGAGACGCGGCTGCAGCTGCAGGCCGAGCGCGCGTGGGACGCAGCCACGCTGCGCGTCACCGCGGATTTTCTCTACGACCCCGTGCTCGACCGGCACGCCGTCGACCTGGAGACCGGGCAGGGGTGGGTGGACCTGCGCGAGACCTACGTGCTCATGCGGCCGCTGTCCATGCTCGACCTCAAGGTCGGCCGGCAGGTGTTGACCTGGGGCACCGGGGACCTGCTCTTCATCAACGATCTCTTTCCCAAGGACTGGAACGCGTTCTTCATCGGCCGGGACGCGGAGTACCTCAAGGCGCCGTCCGATGCGATCAAGGCCTCGCTCTTCTTCCCGTGGGCGAATCTCGACGTGCTCTACGTGCCGCGGTTCGACGCGGACCGGTTCATCGACGGCCGGCGGATCAGCTATTACAGCGGCATCCTGGGCCGGCGGGCCGGCCGGGATGCGAAGATCGATCCGCTGCGGCCCGACGACTGGTTCGCAGACGACGAGTGGGCGGGCCGCCTCTACCGCACCGTGGGCGGGGTCGAACTCGCCTTGTACGCCTACGACGGTTTCTGGAAGAGCCCCTCCGGCATGGATCCCGCTTCCGGGCGGGCCACCTTCCCGCGGCTCACCGCTTACGGCGCGAGCGTGCGCGGGCCCGTGGGCAAGGGCATCGCCAACCTGGAGGTCGGCTACTATGATTCGGCCGACGACCGGGACGGGGACGATCCGTTCGTGAACAACAGCGAGTGGCGCTTTCTCGTGGGCTACGAGCAGGAACTGGCCCAAAACTTTACCGCGGGCCTCCAGTACTACGTGGAGCACCTCGTCCACCACGCGGCCTACGAACGCACGCTCCCGGCCGGGGCGCCCGCCCGCGACGCCTGGCGGCAGGTCGTGACCCTGCGCCTTACCAAGCTGCTCCTGCGCCAGGACCTGGAGCTCTCGCTCTTCGGTTACGTGTCGCCGTCGGACGAGGACGCCTACGTGCGCGGCCGGATCCACTACAAACTGAACGACCGCTGGTCCGCGGAGATCGGTACGAACGTGTTCTGGGGCGACGAAGCGCACACCTTCTTCGGGCAATTCGAGAAGAACACCAACGTGTACGCCGGCGTGCGGTGGAGCTTCTGAGGGATACGGAGGGATGCGCTTCCGCGCATCCGCGCTCTCCATGGCCGCCTCCGAGTACCTCTCCACCAAGGCGGAAGAGGGGGAGGAGAAGTCGCCGGTCAAGGCCGCGCTCTACACAGGCGTGGCCTATCTGCTGACCGTGATCCTGCTGATCCTGCCGTATCTGCTTTTGACGAACGTGTTCCTGGCCCTCGGACTCACCATCCTGGCGGCGCTGGTCATCATCTTTTCGTTCGCCTACTACACCTCCGTGGCCCAGGACCTGCCGCTCTGGCGACGTTTCGGCGAGATGGCGGGTCTGAGCCTGGGCGTGGCCGCCGTCAGCTTCGGCATCGGGTATGTCGTGCGGCTCGTGTTCGGGGTGGAGGCGTAGGCGGGGCGAGACGCGTCTTGGCGCCGAGTTCGTATACGTACCCGTACACGTACGCGGCGCCTATGTGTACGGGCTTGGCTGAGGCGCCGCCGCCCTACGCCCACCCGCCGGTCACATCCTGAAACGCGTTGATCGGTTCGTACGGTTCGTCGTACTCCGCACCGTGATGGCTCTCGCGGCAGGAGTCGAGGAACTCCTGCAGGCGCTTGCGCGCTTCGTTCGCGCGATCGGGATGCGCGCCGATCACGTTGTACTGCTCGTACGGATCGGTCTCCACGTCGAAGAGCAGGTC
>CAZBZG010000170.1:0-10334 GCA_964496245.1 uncultured Planctomycetaceae bacterium
CGAGCTCGGCTTTGAAGACCCCTACACGTTCAGCCGCACCTTCAAGACGGTCTGCGGACTCTCGCCCGCCCACTGGCGCGACCAGCCCGCTCGCTGAATCTGCCATCCGCGTGCAGATCGTGCCATGCCTTGTGCCGAATCGGCCATCCCTTGTGCAGGCCCTGCCATTCCCCCAGGCTGTTTCATGGCGTAAGCTTTTCAACCAATGAAGCTCGCGACCGCAGAGCATCAGAACCACTGGCCACGGCCGACGCGGGGCGCCTTACGGCAAAGGTTCCGCACCCCCAGGACGGCACAGCAGAGACAAGGAGACATTCCATGGAACGCGTACGCGTAGGCATTCTCGGATGCGGCGGCATCTCCGGCGGGCACGCCCGTCGTTTGCAGGCCCTGGAGGCGGCCGACCTGGTCGCGCTCTGCGACGTGGACGCGTCGATCACGTCCGCGTTCCGCGCCAAGCACATGCCCCAGAGCGACGTCGCCGCGTACACCGACCCGGCCAAGATGTACGCCGAAGCCGGCCTCGACGGCGTGATCATCGCCACGCCCCACACGCTCCATTTCGACCACGGCATGCAGGCTCTGGACGCGGGCTGCCATGTCTTCATGGAAAAACCCATGGTCACCCAGGCCGACCAGGCCTACCAAATCGCCGAAAAGGTCGAGCAAACGGGCAAGGTGTTCACGATCGGCTACTGCACCTCCTGCACACCCGCGTTCGGGTACCTGCGCGACAGGATCCGCGCCCAGACCTTCGGTTCCCTGGAACTGGTGAACGGCTACCTCTGCCAGAACTGGCTCAAGGCCACGACCGGCAAGTGGCGACAGGACCCGGCGCTCTCGGGGGGCGGCCAGGCCTACGACAGCGGCGCTCACATCCTGAACAGCCTGGTCTGGAGCGTGGAGACCCCGGTGAGCGAGGTCTTCGCGTTCATCGATCACCACGGCACACAGGTCGACATCAACAGCGCCATGGCCATCCGGTTCCAGAACAACGTCATGGCCACGCTCGCCATCGGCGGCAACTGTGCCAAGGGCGGCCAGCACATGGCCTTCATCTTCGAACACGGCCGCGTGGAGATCGACGGCTGGGCGGGCACCTACATCCGCGTCTTTGCCGACGGCGAGGAGGAGACCCCGGTGCTGCCCGAGGAGGACGGCTCGCCCCTGGCCAACTTCGTGGATGCGGTGCTGGGACGCGCCGAAGCAAAGACCGGTCCACAGAACGGGATCCACCACACCGAGCTCATGGACGCGATCTACGAGTCGGCCGAGACCGGACGCCCCGCGCGCCCCAAGGCTCGACGGACCGCTGCGTGAGCCGACGCAAGGCCCACGGGTCCGCTGTCACGGCCGTCTCGTTCGGCCGTGCCCACCCGCGTGAACCGCCACGGTGGGCGGACCCCAGCGTGGGACTTGGGAGACCCGCATGCTCCGCAGTCCCCTGTCACCAGACAAGGAGACCCTCATGGCCACCACCCGCACCGGCAACTTTCCGATCGGCTTTCGCCGCCTCGGCGCAGACTGGATGAAGGACGTGACCGCGCTGGCCGCGTTCGCAAACGAACACGGACTGGAACACGTCGACCTCCATTGCGACGCAGACGCGTGCGGCAAGGATGTGCTCGCAGCCGGCCTAAAGCTCGGCAGCGTGGACCTGCCCGACTGGCCCGGCCTGGCCGCGCCCGACAAAGCGCGACGCGAAGAGGCCGTACGCCGCAACCAGGACTACATCGAGACCTGCGCGGCCTTGGGCGCGCGCAAGTTCTTCCTCGTGGTGCAGGCCGAAGACGGCGAGCGCTCGCGCGCCGAGAACTTCGACCTCGCCCTCGAAGGCTACAACGCGCTCGCGCCCGTGCTCGCCAAGCACGAGGCGTGGATCGTGATGGAGGGCTGCCCGGGCGCGAACGTGCTCGCGTGCACGCCCGACAGCTACCGGCTCTTCCTCGCCGAATGCGAGGCGCGCGTGGCCGTCAACTACGACCCTTCGCACCTGATCCGCATGGGCATCGATCCCATCCGCTTCTTGCGCGCGTTCGCCCCGCACGTCCAACACGTCCACGCCAAGGACACCGAGCTCTTCGCCGAGGCCGTGTACGAGCACGGATACCACGTGCCGCCGGTGCGCGAAGCCACGCACGGCTTCGGCGGCACCTACTGGCGCTACGCCATCCCCGGCCACGGCTGCATGCGCTGGCGCGAGGCGTTCGCCATCCTGGAAGACAGCGGTTACCAGGGCCAGATCAGCATCGAGCTCGAAGACGAACACTTCAACGGATCGGAAGCGGGCGAACAGGCGGGCCTCATGCACGCGTGCCGCTTCCTGGCCGGGTGCTGAATCGCACGGCCAGCACCCGTCAGCGCTCCACCCGACAGGCCGTGACCGACCAGCGGCCTGAGCCCTTGGCGTCTCTGCGCAGCGAAGCGCGCATCCGGAGGGCGTGCGCGCCATCCGTCACGATGCGTACGCGCGCCATCCACTGCGCAGCGCCGAGCGGCACGCACTCGGCCCGGTAGGCCACGCCCTGGTTCGTGCCCCGGAGCGAGAAGCGCGGGCGCGACTCGTCCGCCAGCTGCGCCAGGCGCGCGCGCACGCGCGCCAGGCCGGCGTCGAGCGCGCGTTCGTGGCGTGCGCGGCGCTCCGAGCGTGTGGACGCGCGCCGCCCTGCGACCACGAACCGCACGGTCCCGGCGAGCAGGATCCCGAGCACCACCAGCAGCAGTACAGCCATGACCAGGGCGGCCCCGCGCTGGGTGTCCGGTCTCGCCTGCATGCGCGTCACTCCATCGCGATCCGCGGTCGTTCTCAAGGCCCGGCCGGCCGGCGGTCGGCGGCCGGCGCATACACCGCGGTCGCGAACCGGGCCGGCCGGCGGGCCCTGCGGCCCGCCACGCCCATCGGCCCCATGTCGATGCGAAAGTCGATGCGGAACACGCCGTGCGCCCCAGCCATCCGCGTCACGGTCAGATCGTCGAACCGACCCGCGAAGTCGCAGGTCTTGCGCGCGGCCTGACCGGCGTCGGCTTCGTTGCCAGCGAGCTCGTAGCGCCTCAGACAGCCACCCTGGAGCGCATAGGCCACGCCCCGTCCGTTTGGAAACCGGATCATGGTGTACGCATTGCCGCCGGCCTCGGCACCCGCGACCGACAGACCCGCCGGCCAGGCCGCCTGCACGTCCACGGCCTGCTTGAGATCGTGGCGCAGGCTCTCCAGCACGATCTCGGCCTGCTGGACCGCGTGTACGGCCTGCTCGGCGCTCGCGTGCGCGCGGAAGCCCGTGACAAACACCCGGCAGAGCAGGTTCATCAAAATGCCGACGACCGCCACGTAGACGAAGCACTCGACCAGGCCGATGCCCCTCTGTCGGGTCCGTTGCTTCACAGCCTACTCCTGGAGCGCGATCGCGCTCGTCACCCGCAGGGGCATCCGCCCCCGCTCGGTCTCCAGCCGCGCTGCCGTGAGCTCGACCCGGGCCGTTCCAGCCTCCCGGTCGATCGCGATTGTGCGCGTGAATTCCCAGTCATCCAGCGCCCTGGGGACGTCGAGCACGGGCGTGAAGGCCTCCGCCTCGCAGGCGGCCAGCCGCCCGGCCGGCATCCCCCGCAGATACGCGAGCTCGCCGTCGAGCAGGAGCCGCGCCCGCGCGTCCCGCGCGAGCCCCGCAGCCGCGCGTCCCTGGCTCGCCAGCAGCACCACGATTCCGCCCAGCACGGCGAGGAGTACGATGGTGGCCAACAGCACCTCGATCAGCGCTTGGCCGTGGCGGAGCCCGCATGTGCGGGCGCACCCACCCTCATTTGCGAATGCTGGCCCCAGACGTCTCACATCAAGCACCCATAACTGATGCTGACAATCGACCTAAACACCCCGATGCAGATCGTGGCTACGGCATAGCCGATGAGCAGCACCACAAAGGGAATGACAAAGTGGAGGAAGAGGTAGTACCGCTGGTGGAGCTCTCGCACGATTTGCTGCCCCACGCGCTGCAGCGTCTCGGGGAGCGCCTCAGTGCCTTCGCTCAGCTGCACCTGCCAGACCAGGGACCGCGGCACGAATCCCGTCTGTTCCAGCAGAGCCGACAGCCGTTCGCCCTCACGCACGCCGCCCATCCAGTGCTGCGCGCGATCGCGGAACAGGGGGTCCGATTCGATGGATGCCGACTCTATGACGGCAGCGGGCAAGCGGGTTCCGACTTCCAGGAGCATGCCCGTGGTGGCGGCCCAGCGTCCGCATGCTGCGTGCAAGTACTGGTTGCCGAGGTAGGGCGTGAAACGGCGCAGCAGATGCTTGAGCCGGAAAAAGCCGCTGAAGGGACGCTCAAGATTCGGGCCGAAGGGGATCGGACAGGCGAGCAGGGCGAGGAGCGCGAGACCGATGACAAGGATGTTCGCAAGGCCAATCGTGACCGTCACCAACGGCAGGTCTGCGGACAGCGCAGGGAGATCCATCTCCGCCATCATGTCGTCGAGCCTCGGCACCAGAAAGAGCAGCATCAATCCGCCCACCAGCCCGAGAGCCCCGCAGAGCACCACGGGGTAGAGCAGGCGCTCCACCAGGCTCATGCGCAACTCCTCGTCACGGCTGTCCACAGCCAAGAGCCTGTCCAGCACTTCGGCCAGGTTGCCGTGCCGTTCGCCGACCTGGATCATGCGCACGTACCACGAGGGAATGCATGCCCAGCTGCACGACAGGGCCTCGGAAAGAGCCTCCCCCCGCTGTAGCGCTCTGTGGGTCTTCTTCAGCATGCCCCGGATCTCCCGCGGCGCGCCACCGTATCGTCCCAGGGCCTCGTCCAGGGGCAACTGAAGCCGCACGCAGGCACGCAGGTGCAGGGTGAAAACGTGACGCCGCGCCGCCATTCGCCGCATCGACACGTAGATCCGCACGATCAGCACAAGGAGCAGGAGATTGAGCCCCACGGGCACGACCAACTGCACAAACACAGATGGACTCATACAATTCCTTCCGCCATCCCCGCTACCAGAACATCAGCCTTGTCAAGACCCGCGACAGAGGCAGGAAGAAACCGAACACCGTCAGCACAAGGACTCCGCCCACCATGAGAATGCAGACCGGTGGAAGCACAGCGCGCACCACCTCCATCTCCCGTACGGCTTCTCGCTCATACAGATCCGCCATCTCCCCGAATCCATCGACCAACCGCCCGTCCGCCTCGCATGCGCTCACGGACCAGACCAGCATCTCGGGAAACATATGCAGCCGAATCTGCATGGCTTCCGCCAGGCTCGCCCCCCGCTTGAGCGCGTCAGCCAGCACTTCGGCCCCGCGCGGGGCCAGCGTCTTCCGGTCGAGTTCGGCCAGCAACTCCACCGCCCGGTCGAGCGGCATCCCCGTCCGCAGCAGGAGATGCATGAAGCGACAGAAGCGGAAGAGGTACGACGCCCGCAGGACCCGGCCCAGAAGCGGAAGGCGGAAGGAGACCCAACGCTTGAGAGACAGACAGGGAACCAGGTCATCGAACCCATAGAACACGACAAGGAGCAGGCCGACAATGCCACACCCCACCCCCAGAATTGGCGCCCAGTACTTGGACACCGTGAAAAGCGCCTGCGTAAGCGGGGGCACGGCGATCCACATGTCGTCCAACATCACCGTGAACTGCGGCACCACGTACAGAAACACGGAGCTCACGAGCACCACGAGCAGCGCGAGCACGATCGCGGGGTACGCGATGGCCGCGATCACCTCCTCGCGCAGGATGTCCATGCGCCACGAATGCACGGCGGCGAGGCGCAGGACCTCGGGCAGGTTGCCGCTCGCCTGACCGGCGCGCACGAGCGCCGGCAGGAGCGGCGGGAACACGGCCCGTTCGTCCTCGAGCAGCTTGTCGAGGTCCTTGCCCGCTTCCACGCCGCGGGCCACCCGCTCGAGGGCCTCGCGCAGGGCCGGCTTGGCGGCGTCTCGGGCGAGCGACGCCAGGGCCTTGTCCAGAGGGAGCCGGGCGTCGGTCAGGCTAGCGAGCTGCTCGCAGAAGGCCGCGATCTCAGCTCCGCTCACGCGACCGCGCAGGAACCGCCGCCGGGGTTCGACCGGCTTGACCGTGGTGGCCTGGATGCCTTCGCTCCCGAGGCGGCGGGTGACCTCCTCCGCGCCCTCGCCCACAGCCTCGCCCGCAACCGGCAGGCCGTCCGGATCGATGCCCTGATAGCGAAACCTCATGACCGGCCCCCCGCAAACGCGCGCCGGACTTCGCCGGCGGTCGTGCAGCCTTCAGCCACGAGCTCCCAGGCGCGCGCCTCGAGATCCGCGCCCTCCGTGTCTGCGATGCGCGCGAACCGGGCGCGCGACGCTTTCTCCATGATGGCGTCGTGCAGGGCGTCGGAAGCGGAGAGCTTCTCAGCCACGAGCACCCGTCCCCGAAAGCCGGTCTTGTGACACGCCGAACAGCCGACAGCTTCGTGCGCACCCGCCCGCGCCGTTTCCGAAAGGCCGGCACGCTCGCCATCGGTGGCCGGACGCCTGCAATCGCTGCAGAGCTTGCGCAGGAGGCGCTCGGCGATCACCAGGCTCAGGGCGCCGGCCAGCGCATAGGGCTCGACTCCCATGTCGAGCAGCCGATGGGGCACGAGCGCCACCCGGCCCGCATGCACGGTGGAGAGCACCAGGTGCCCGGTGAGCGCCGCCTCGGTCACGATGTGCGCGGTCTCCGCGTCGCGCACCTCGCCCACCATGATCACCTCAGGGTCCTGGCGCAGCAGGCTGCGCAGACTCCGGGCAAAGGTCAGGTCCACGGCCGGCCGCACGGCCGTCTGGGTCACGCCCGGGAGTTCGTTCTCGATCGGGTCTTCCACGCTCACGATGCTCCGCCCGCCACCCGACGCCGCGCGCACGTGCCGGAGGGCGGCGTACAGGGTAGTGGTCTTGCCCGACCCAGCCGGGCCCGCCAGGAGCACCAGGCCTTCGGCGCGCGCAAGCGTCCGGCGCAGCGCGCCTTCGACCTCTGCGGGCAGCCCGAGCGTCTCCAGGTTCCGGCAGCGTTCGTCCGCGTCGAAGATCCGGATGGCCACGCGCTCGCCGTGGAGGGTGGGGAAGGTGCTGATGCGGAGGTCCGCACCGATCACGGACGCCGCGGCCGGCACCCCGCCCTCCTGGGGAATGTCCGAGCGGTAGGAGAGGAGCCCGGCCAGCACCTTGCAGCGGGCGACCAGGTTGTCGGCGAGGTCCCGGGGCAGCGCGCCGAAGTCCTGCAACACCCCGTCGAGCCGCACCCGCACGGCCACGGCCTCGGCCGCGGGTTCCAGGTGGATGTCGCTCGCGCCCGCGTCGGCTGCAGCGCGCAAGGTGAGATCCACGAGCGCGGTGACCGCCTCCGCGCCCTGGGCGGCGAGGCGGCGGACTTCTTCAGCATAGGCAGCGGCATTCATGGGCGAACCCTGCCTCCGGGAGAGAGCGCGGCCAGATCCGAAGCGCCTGCCGCTTCCGCACCGGTCACTCGGACTTCGATGCCTTCAGTCGCTCGACAAGACCGGGCAGGCAGCGGGCTTCTTCCGCCATGGCCGGGTCGTCCGGAAACAACGCGGTGGCCGCCTTGGCCATGGCGAGCGCATGATCGTAGTGCTCCTTGCGCACGGCCGCATACACGGCACGGAAGTGGTACGGTTTGTCCGGCACATTGCGGTGGAAGGTCTCGATCCAATCCGGGAACTCTTTGCGCGGCACCTGTCCGCACGCGTGCCCGAATGCGTCCGCCGCGCTGCCGTAGTACGCGCTGTAGTCCTTGGCCCTGACCTTGGCGAGGATCCGTGCGAACATGTCGTGGTCCTTCTCCACGAGCGCCTGGGCCAGCGCGCCGATCACCATGAGCCGGTTCATCAACACCAGGCTGCCGAGCTTTCGTTCCCGCGCGGCAACGTATCCCCGTCGCATGGCCCGCAACAACGCGAGCGCACCCGCGGGATCGTAGGCCTCCTCCTGGGGATCGAGCATGGGCGTGGCCAGCTCCCAGTAGAGGGCCGGACAGATGCGCAGCCACGCCCAGTCCTCGTCCTCGATGGCGGCCGCGCGCTCGTGATGGGCACGAGCGCCGTCCGGATAGGCCCCTTCTTCGGTCAGCTTGGCAATGCCGGCTTCCCGGCCGACCTTGGCCAGGGCGAAGAGGCCGAGCAGCGTGTACCGCTGCAGGGTCTGGTTGAAGCTGTCGCCCTTCTGGAAGTAGCCCCGGGAAAAGGCCTGGAGCAGGTTCTGCGAGAGCCGGTCGCGCAGCTGCGTCTCCTGGGCGGTCAGATCTTCGCCCGCTTCCTCTTTCCTGCGAATCCCGGCGTAGATCTTGGTCAGCGTACGCATGAGCGGATCGGAGAGGCGCCCCCGGGCGCGCAAGCTGGCGTTGGCATCGATCTGAATCAGGCCGAGCGCCCGCGCGAAGGCCTCCTCGTCCGCCAGCATGGAGGCCGCAGCCGTGCGGATGCTGCCGGTGCGCCCCAAGGCCTGGCCGTCCCGTTGTTCGATATAGTTCCGCATGGTCCCCTCGATCTTCTCGATGCAGGCCAGGACCTTGTCCGACGCCTCCATCTGCTGGCGGATCCGGGCGAGCTTGAGGAGATCGGTGAGTCGGGTCAACACGTCCTGCGTGCCGAGCGCGGCCGAGCGTTCGTGGACTTCGAGGGCCTCCTTGTTCAGCCCCACGCTCGCGTACGCGCCCAGGAGCTCGTTGTAGTTGGCCGGCGTGGGATGCTCCTCGAGCAGCTTCTTGACCGCCGGAATCGCCGTGGCGAATTGGTGGTAGTGCCAGTAGGACTGGATCGCGATCATGCGGTCAGCGTACTCCCGATCGACCAGAATGGTATCCGGCAGGGAGAACCGGCTGCGGGTTTCTTCGTCCGCGATGCGCAGCAGGAAATGGATCGAATCGGCATTGAAGAGAAACCCGCCCTCCCGGTCGAACGAACGGATGCCCGCTTCCACGGTCTCGTGCAGATCGTCGCCCGTGAAAATGAGGGGCGGGCCGGTCTGGAGAAAGACCAGCGCGTACGGCTTGGCCCCGCCGCGCCCGTTCTCCACCTCCACGTACCCGCACGCCGCATGGCCGGGGAGCGCGAAGACGTGGCTGTTCTTGCCCTGCAGACGCGTGACCACCTGGTAGAACTCGGCCAGGTCGTCGCAGTCACCCAGGAAGTGCCCGGCCACCTTGCGGTCGAGCAGTTCGTAGACCGTCTGATGGAATTCACCGCTGGCCTTCCGGCGACCGATCAGCCGGGGGTGATTGGCCAGGGGCGAATCCAGGCAGTACTTGCCGAAGTGCCGGAAGAAGAGCCCGAGTTCGCCCGGCGTCTTGAGCACAGAGGCGCACTCCTTCAGCCACGCGTCCTGCGCCTGCCGCCGCTCTTTCGCGTCCTGGATGGCCGCGAAATCGGGATTCGTGAGCACGCCGTGCGGGAGCGCGATCGCGCGCGGCCGCTGGCGGCCGTCGTAGACGGGCACGTGGATCGGGAATCCCCAGCCCGGCGGACCGAGGTGCGGAACGTTGACAGGCATCTCCCGTCCCACGATCGCGTTCCAGCGGTCGGCCTCCCCTTCCAGGCGTCCGTCCCCAGGCGTGTAGCTCGCCAGCACGCCCTCGGTGGGATGCCGGACCTCCACGCGTTGGGGCTGCGCGTCCGCGGGGGGGAGGCGATGGCGGCCCTCGTAGGTGGTCGCGAGATACAGCGGCAGGTTCTGGCGCGCGGGCAGGGGCTCTGCGAACGTGGTGGACGCCTCGCCCTTCTCGATCCGCCAGCGGTACGCGGACAGGGCAGCCGGATTCGCCGCATCCTGATCGCCGCCCATCACCTCGCTCTGACCGAACTCGGCCGAGAGCCCCCGCAGGGCGGTCACGCGCGTCCCGTCCCCGCGCTCCAGGCAGAAGAGCGGCCGGCCGGACGCGACCGCGGAGAGCGTGCTCCGGAAGGCCTCGAGTTTCTGCCGTTGTTCCTCGGTGAGATCAGGCACATGCGTTTCGAGATACGGCCCCTGCACCACGCGCCGGCAGAACCCCCCGCTCACGTAGTCCTTGGCGTCGAGCGCGCCATAGGTGCCGTGCAAGATATGCTCCAGCGCCATCCGCAGCGTATCCGAGAGCCGATCGTCCTGCGCGATCGCGTCCTCCAGCGCCTGCGCGGCCTGGCGGAATGTCGCCACCTGCTTGCCGGCATCCCCCGGCGCCTCCTGCTGACGGTAGAGCGCACCGTCGAAGAAGCAGCTTTTCTCGGCCAGGGCCACGGGCGCGCCCGGTCCTTCGTGCAACTCCCACGCCTCGGATACGTCTTTTCCGACCTCGGCATCGAGTGGACTTTCGCACTTTCTGAATTGGGTTTCGGATGCCGGTAAACTGAAAAGA
>CAZBZG010000171.1:0-6347 GCA_964496245.1 uncultured Planctomycetaceae bacterium
TTGCCTGCGCGCAGGGCCGCGGGCTTGCCGTACGCCATGCTCGTTGCCCGACCGCCCGCTGGATCCATGTGCCGCACAAAGAGACGCGCGCGTGCAGGGTGCGTGAGCTCCTTGCCCGCCTCAGCGTGAAGCGCAACCGTGTTGCCGGCGCACAAGCGCGGCGTGGCCATGACCCGATAAATGCTCTGGCTGTCCGCGACCGGCAGGATGGGCGTGGAGACCCGAGCCGCGCAGCCGGCCGACAGATCCTGGAAGCGGATGCAGAGGGAGGGCGCGCCGGAAGCGGAACGGCCCTTGACGTTCTCCACCGCAACTGCGCCGCGCGTACGAAACGTGTCGGCCTCGCTCCTGTATCCGTGCACAGCGCCGGGCAGTTCAAAGTGATGGAGCGCGCCTTGTTTGGGCGGCGCGAGCGACGCCCAGCCCATGAGCTGCCGGCCGATCCGCGCGATGTGCAGGGCTTCCGTGAGACAGTCCGTGCAGATGCGCGTGCCCTCGGCGGTCGGCAGGATGATGCGGTCGGCCATGGGCGACTGGAAGTCGTAGCCTCGGTTGATGCCGGCCAAGCCCTTCTTGATGCCCATGACCGCGCCCACGTTCGCAGCATTGCAGTCCGTGTCCCAACCGGCTGTGTTCACAATGACCTGGGACCGGTAGAAGTCGTCCGGCGCGTAAGCCCAGGCCAGGACCATGAGCGCATGATTCGGGATCATGTGGCACCCGCCGCCGTACTTGTCGTAGCCGTACTTCTTGTGGATGCGCGCGTACGTCTTCCGCCAGTTACTGTCCTTGGCCGCCCAGGACCGCACGACTGCCTGGAAGTGGGCTACTGCTACGAAGGGTCGGGACTGTTCGTGGTGGAGGACAAGGTGCTCCCGTTCCGTGCAGGCGACGTGTCCGTGATCAACGATCAGGAGGCGCATCTGGCTACGAGCGCGGAAGGCACGATCAGCAAGTGGACCTTTCTCGCCCTGGACCCGGCCCGGCTCGTGGATGGGCCCGGGGACGAACGGGATCTGCTCCGGACCGCACCGCTCGGCGGTCCGGAGTTCCGCAACATCCTCACGCCTGCGGACAATCCGCGGCTCGGCCCGATCGTGCGCGCCTTGATCCAGGAACTGAACGAACGCGCCCGCGGCTTTCGTTCGGCTGTGTGCGCGCGTGTGTGGGCCCTGATGGTGGAGCTTTACCGCCTGGTACGCAGTGCCTTCGGAATCGGGGGCGAAATCGGCATCGGTACCGGGATCGGGATCGGGATCGGGATCGGGATCGAAAGCGTAACGCCGATCCCGATCGCGATACCGACCCCGAGGCCGCAGCGCAATGCGCGACGATCGCGTACACAGCCGGCCTGAGCGAAGCGGAGTGGGCACGTCTTTGCGGCTCCCGCGCGGATTTCCGCCACTACAGGCTTGACAGCGGCATTCCTCACGGTATACTGCTCTAGAGCGGTTAGAGCAGATACGCGGGGCGGCGGATATGGCTTCATCCCAGTCCAAGTTGAAGAAACGGGCCAGGCCCCCGCGCGCATGCACATCTCCCCGCTCATCAGACAACCCGTCGCCTCGCCCCTCGCCCACGGCTGCGTCCTACCCCGCTCTGGCCGAGCAAATCCGGGCCATGATCGCGACCGAAGGGCTGCAGCCGGGGGACCGCGTACCGTCCGAACGCGCGCTCGCCCGGGAGCTCCGGGCCGCGCCCATGACCATCCGCCGGGCCCTGGCCGTGCTCCGAGACGAAGGGCTGATCGAGCGCCAGCCCGCACGCGGCACGTTCGTCGCCCGAGCACTTTCCACGCCAGTGGACGATGTCTTCCAAACGCCACCCGCACTCCACACGCTGCCGCCCAAGGGCGCACGCACGATCACGATCGAGACCCAGGATAGCCTGCCCCACCAGATGGCGTTCTGGCGGGAGGCCCTGCGCCGGTTCGAGACGTCCCATCCGGGCGTCACAGTCAGGCAAATCTCCGCCTCGGCCGATCCGACTCCCCACACGCGCGGGTTGGTGGGGGACGTGGTTTTTCTGCCGCAGTTCAGCGTGCCGCGTTTCCAAGCAGCCGGGTGCATCCGCCCGCTCGCGCAACCCGCTGCGGCCGAGGACTTTCTCCCCTGCTTTGGGGAGACCGCGTCTCTGGGCGTTCCGTTCTCGTCCACAGCCACGCTCTTCCTGTTCAACACCGACCTGAGCGCGCGCCTGGGGCTGGACCTGGAGGATCTCACGTTCACGGGCCTGGTGGAGCGCCTGCTCGATGCGGGCGATGCGTTAGCCAATACCTGCCTGCTCGCGGTCACGGTCCTCTTTCCCGCATCCGTGGTGGCGCGGGACGAGGTCAACACCGAAGCCGGCCGCACGAGCCTGCCCGAGCAACTCGCACCCTTCCTGCGCGACCTCGTGCAGCTGGGCGACCGGATCCGGGCCACCATGAGCGACCGGCACGTGCGCTTCCGGCAAGGCGAGATTGCGGTCATGGAGACCACCACGGCCGTGGCACCCTACGCCTGTTCCGGAGACACGCCCCACCTCCTGCGCCTGCCGCCGGCCTACGGACGCGCTAGGCTGCGCCATTCGCCGTGCGTGCTCGCGGTTTCCCCCTATGCAGAGCATCCGGACCTGGCCGAAGAACTCGCCCATTTCCTGGCTTCGCCCGCGATCCAGCGCCTGGTCGTGGCCCATGCTTACGGCATCCCGGCCCGGGCCGGCCTGCTCGCCGAAGCGGACCCAGCAACCTTCCCCGGACTCGACGCGGTGCGCGCGTTTGCGCGCCGAGGACGCGCCTACAGCGCCACGCAGTCGCGCGCGCAGGAGTTCTGCAGCACAATCTGCATGCCCCTGTGCGCCGCCATGCTCGAGAAGCGCATCCCGATCGACGAGGGGCTGGAGCGCATGCGACAATGGACCGAGCGTTTCCACGCCGGCGCCGTTGGCTGGGGCCGACCCGTCCCCGCTCACCTCGAACTCCCTGAAAGGAGGGCAACGACATGAAGCGGAACCGAATCGCAGCGTTCACCCTGGTGGAGCTTCTCGTGGTCATGGCCATCATCTCGATCCTGGCAGGTCTTCTCTTGCCTGCGCTCAGCCAAGCCCTGAGCACGGCACGTACCCTAGGCTGCAGCAACAACCTGCGCCAGATCGGTATCGCCTTCATGGGCTACTCGGGCGACTACAACGGCGTCATAATGCCCATGCGGTTCAAGCACGCCTACTACTGGACCGACGAGATGCAGGACTACCTGGGCATGAAAGTCGAACCGAACGGGATCCACTGCCCCGAGAACCACGAATCCTATCGCACCTATGCGGCCAACGGCTATCTCCACTGCGCGGTCCATACGGGCACCAACCCCAAGGTGCGCAACTACCGCCAGTTCAAGAAGCCGCAGCACGTCATGTCCGTGCTCGATTCCAACGGCGCCTACCAGGGCGCGTGGGACAACGCGATCGACTGGCCGGCCATCCAGCTGCGTCACCGCCAGAGCTTCTGCATCCTCTACATGGACCTGCGCGCAAAACGGTACACCGGCGACATCACCTTCGGCCAGGACGAGTACATCTCGTACAACCGTCAGCTCTTCTGGAACGGCAACCTGGGTTGGTATCCGTAGACCAGCCCCCCCCATTGCAGGCGCTGTCCACAGGCGCACGAACGGAGGTTCTGCATGCACCGACTATTCTGGTGTATCGTACTAATCAAATCACGCGCATGAATCGGTGCTTTCAAACATAATATGAAAGACGAGTAAACAGTACGCATTCAGTCGACCCCGTTTCATGCTAGATCTTTTTGATCCTAGTGCTCTGTGGCAGGTTTAATTTGTTGAGCTCACCGCCGGGTTTATCCCAGTGGAAAGCATGATTGGAGCTTACATTTCAAATAATCCTTGCCCCTTTCTTGCGGCCGGCGCGCCGGGCGCAACAAGGGGAGAAAGAACAATTTGCCTTTCAGGCACAAATCGATAATAAATAACGTCAATTTAGTTTGACAGAACGCTGAATCTAAAAAGGAGGTATTTCTTGGTATCAACAAATAGAGGACGTAGTAATAACAAAACTCCTAAGCCGGGCCGTAATGGTTCAGGGGGAATGACACAACCAGGTAAATCCTCAGGGCGAGGGGCTTTTCTACCAATTTTGTTAATAATTGTTGTTGCCGGAGCAATTTTGTTCTGGAGGCACATCAACTTGAAACATAATTCTGCGCGTAAAGTTCGTAGGCCGGAAGCTCGGAAAGATACTGTTATCGATTCTGCCGGAACGCCCAGCGTGGAACCCGACAACTCTATAACAACTTCTACAACGAAGCACTCACAGGCAGAAGCGGATTTGGAGAAAGCGGATTTGGAGGAAGCGGATTTGGAGGAAGCGGATGCTGCTACATCTCCGACTCTGGATGGTGAACTCAAGGTCAACACGACTTCTTTGCCACCGCAGCCAGCTGAAATTGTGCCGCTGGGGTCTCTCGCTGAAGGTTTGAGCGTCTATTTGCCCCTTGACCGCCACTTGCTTTCCGTTTTGCCGGATGGCAGATCATCAAAGGCAGGGTTTAGCCGTGACTCAGTGGCCTACATGCCTGACCTCGCCAGAGTCAAACCGAACGAACCCCGTTTTTTCCAGGGACGTTTTGGCGATGCGATATTTCTTGAATCCGCATGGAGGCATGTTCCAGCCACTAATCAGTTGCCACACAATATTGCCAATGCCAGTGCGACACCTGCTGATTTTGAAACAGTCGGTCAGGCCAAGCTTTCGGCGGCAGCCGGGCTTGTAGGCGAAACCTCGCTTCGGATAGAAGCCAACAAGGGTGGCGGGTTTGCCACTCCTCCTACAGAAACAGTTACAGGCAGACATATGCGGCAGGCGGGTTCAATATATGTCAAGGGTTTGCCCGGTGCCCACCTGGACTTTTCGGCCCAGATGGAGGGAATTGAAGCTCCCCTGGGAACCGCTTTCGCCGTACTAAGCGATGATTGGCAACGGATCGAGGTAGACTATGCGCTTCCCAATAAAAAGATTAGCGGGCCGTGGCCGGGCAAGAATCGGACGCCACCAATACGTTTGGTGGCTACCATCAACCAGGCGGGCTGGTTCCAGGCGGACGGTCTCATGCTGGAGTCACACCTGGGCTATTCCGGCCGCCGTGGTGCCTCATCATGGACCAGTGGTCGTCGAAAACGCAAAGGAGAGAAACTCTCCTTGCCGCCGCCGCCGAATCCGACAGCGGGAACCGCCGCTTTCTGGGCAAGCCGCCTTGGCAACGTCAAATGGCGCGTGCTGCTTTGCATAGACAACGGCATCGGCTGGCGGCCGAATTTGCGCCTTGATCTGCGAGACAATCGGCGCGTCAACCTGATAATGGGTAAAAATCAAAAACTTGTCGCCAGCGCCGAGTTGCCGGCTCCGATGGCGGAGGGCGAATGGCATCATTTCGCCGTCAACTGGCATGAGGGGGGCGGGATGGTGTATTTCGACGGTGAACCGCTCGCCAGCGGTAAATACGAGAAGACCCCGCCCATGACCAGCCAGATTACCATTGGCGGCGTTGCCTCCAATTTCAGCCCCGCACTCCGTGCTGATATGTTGATTGATGAATTCTCCCTATGGAACCGAGTACTGGCCGACAAAGAGGTGGCAAAACTAGCTCGGCGCGACAGCCCAATAGGCGATGGCATAGACACTTCAATAATGGTGGACGACCGGGAATTGATCGGTGTGTTCGCCCGCGACCAACGGAAAAGATTATGGCCGTTACGCATTGTTAACAACCGGGAGAGGGCAATCGAGGGTCTCGTCGTTACATACGGCATCCCGGACATTTTCGAAAATACAATTGAGTTAAAGAACATTCCCATCGGCCACTCTTTGGATTTCTATCTGCCATGGAGTCCCGCCCTGATCCAGCCAGGTAAATACGACATGGTCTTCCACTTCACAGGCAGTGGCGTTGACCGGCAAGCACGACGGGATATGGAAGTTGTCAACGCCCGGGCGCCGGAGGACAATGTTTACATTATTCCCTGGGGTAAATACAGCGACGACCTCCGCGAACTGGGCTTCACCGCCGGCGCCATATCCGGAACCTCGCCACAGGCCATTGAAAAGATCACCCGTTACGGACTGTACACGGTGTCGCGGATACATCTTACAGGCGCTTCCGAGGATGAGTCCGAGCGTTTCGTCAACGCTTTTGGAAAACGGAGGAAATTCGATCAGCGCGCCCCGGGTGTACTAGCCAATGTTGATCGAAAAATCGGTAATTTGGCCGAAGGTCTAAGGATTCGACCTGACGTCCGGCACGTTATTATAAACTGTGAAAACCAATGGTCGTGGCATCCCGACTTCCGCCCAGA
>CAZBZG010000171.1:6357-10311 GCA_964496245.1 uncultured Planctomycetaceae bacterium
AACATTTCGGTTTGGATCTTGACAAATGGCTGGTACCGAAAAAACGCTATTCCGTTGCCGTCTATCCCAAGGGCAGGCTGAATATATCGCTTGGCGACTCGCCACCGCTAAAGGGAACAGTGCCACTGGACCACCCGTTCTACGCCTACCACCGCTGGTGGCACAGCGGCGAAGTCGGCAACGAGGTTTTCCTGAACGACCGAGTGGCACTCGGCACGAGGGAAAAGGCGCCATTAGCGAAATATATCGGTGAGCCGGTGCTACGCCGTCCCTCCATACGCGCCTTCCAGGAAATAGATGTAGTGCAGGAATGGTTCTATTATGGAAAACCGAAGTCTGCTATATTTGTGCAAGAGGCCACCGCCGCCGCTGCCCGCGGTTCCCGCGCCAAAGTCGGTGGCATGCCGCAGTTCCTGCTGAAACCCGGGATGGCCGCCCCGTACGGTGGCATGCCGACGCCGGAGATGTTCCGCGAGGCCGTATGGCATTGCCTCGCCCGTCCCATGCGCGGTCTCACCTACTGGAAACATTGGTCGGCAATCCACCGCGACGGCGGTGACAATATCAAAACCCAGGAGGAGATAGACGCAATTCTTGGCGACCAGCCCGACTGGAAGGACGCGAAGGCCAATATCAAGGTAAAAGGCGAGCACTCGAGCATCTTCTTGTTCATCCCCGAATTGCGTGAGGAAATCCGCCGTCTGCACCAGGACGAGGTGGCGCCGCTTGGTGCACTCATCCCGCGCTGGGAGAATTACCCCCGCCGCGTCGCAGTATACCGATCCTTCGCCGGCGAGCTTTTCAACAAGGTCAGGTGGCAGAACGTCAGCAAATTGGAAAAGCTGGTTATCTCCATGCAACTTCCTTTTGACATACTTTATGACGAGGATTTTGAGGACAACAAAAAGTTGCTTGATAGCTATCAAATGGTAGCTATTCCATTGGCTCCAGCTATAACCGAACCCGCCTTCGATCAATTAGCGTCATTTGCCGCTCGGGGTGGAACTGTGCTGGTGGATAACCGATTCAACGCCAACATTCCGGAGGCTGTGCGTTTAGACGCCAGCGCCCACCAGACTGGATTGGCCAAACTGGCGAAAATTGAGCAAGAGTTACTCTCCCGATATAAATCCCCCACTCATCCCAGCTACATTGAGGGGATGGAGGATGCGTCCAGAAAACTGGCCGACAAAATAGACATGGCGGGACTTGAGATTGATGCGATACGCGCCAAACTTAAGCCTGAAATATCCACTGCTACACGCGCCGTATTTCCCAACCTACTGCGGGCGGAAGGGGCCAATTATCTGGTTGCCGTAAATATGTTGCGTCGCCCCGGTCGCCACTACGGCCATTTTGGCAAGGTTTTGGAGGATGGCGTAGCGCAAACCGCCAAATTTGACGCTGATTCGGCTTTGGGTAACGTTGCTTACGATTTACTCAATTCCACTCGTGTAGCTATGAAGAAGAGCCAGGGGCGATTCCGTTTTCAACTTGATTTGCCTCCTGGCGGCGGTCGTGTGCTGATTTTTCTACCCGAAACCGTTGACAGCATTGAAATTGGAGACGTAAACCCAGACCAATTGAACCGCGGGAATTGGCTAAAGCTGTCGGCACACCTGCTCGGCGCCAGCGGCCAACCACTGCCTGGTGTACTTCCCGTCCGTGTTGATATTGCCGGGCCCAACGGTAAGCTTCTTGACATATCTCGTTACGATGCGTTTGTGAATGGCAAATGGTCATTGGATATCCCGATATCATTCAACCAGCCTGCCGGACAATATCAACTAACACTGACCGAGCTGGCTTCGGGAAGCCAGGCAAAACAAACATGGAGAATTAAATGATAAAGTTAATCAAAGCCATTGGAGCCGTAGTTTTTATGTCCGCTTTGCTGTCACATGTTGCACCAGTTGCCGCCGCAGAGTCTGCGCCATGGGTTCGCCAACTGAATTTCGGTGGCAAAGGCTGGCGCGGCGACATCGACATAGAGCCCGCCGCCGGACCTGACAGCGGCAAAGCGGTGGCCTGGACTATCCAGGCCAGCCAAGCGGAGTCCGCAACCTTCAACTTTCAGGAACAGGGCATTGACCTGAATAACTACGACGAGCTGGCCTGTGATCTCTATATCGAAGGCTCAGACGCAATGCCGATTTTCACTATACGCGAATGGCCGCGGCCGAAAACCTTGAGCAATTGGTACGGTAAAATGCGTAGACCGCTCGAACAATGGATTTCGTTTCGCTGCGACTTGCGGCTTGACGACGACGGCGTTTTTCTCACGCCCCGCTACGCCGCCGGCAAAACCTTTTCGGATGGATCGGAGCTGACCTTTAAGCTCGCTCCGCGTTTTCTGCGTTTCAAGGGCGAGCCTAGTTGGCGGCGGATGCGGATCGCTAACCTTCGCCTGATTCGCTATCCCGTACGTCTTGCATTCGACAAGCGCGATGCTGTGTACGGCGAGACCGCTACCCATTTCACCACCCGCTACGCCATTGATGTTACCAGTTGTCTCGACCGCCCCGGACGGGCGTTGCTCAAAGCTGACTCCGAAACATTAAAGTATTTCAAGGCCGTATTCGACGAGTCGGGTAGCGCTGACATCAAACTGGATTTGCCTCCCAACGAGACCCGCACCGTGCATCTGACTTTCACCATTGAGAAGCGCGTCGCCGAAGCCTTGCCTGCCCTCTTCGCCGAGTCTGTCAGTCTCGAGGCATGTATGGCCGATATCCCCGAAGTGGTCGTGCGCCCGCTGATGGGCTACCGCGATTGGCGGCTGTGGGCAGCCGTGCCCGCCTTTCACCTACACCGACCACTTCCCGCCGAAACCATGGCCTTCTATCGCGAAATTGCCAAACTCTATCCCGAAGCGGGAAAAGCCTCAACGAACGCCGTTCGTTTGGGCAAATCGAGACTTACAAAAAAATACGAAGTGCTCACCGATGGTCCGGGTGGCAGCCTGCAAGGCTACCGCTGTCCTGATTGCGGTACTCGCACACTCGAGGCGCTCAGCCCAACCCATCACCGCTGCACAAAATGTGGCAAAGAATACGTCGATAACAAGCGTATTAACCGCGACTACCTGGCTATCCGCCACAGCCAGTATGTGAACGACGCTCACCGGCTTGCCAATGCTTACCAACACTCCGGCGACGAGCGCTTTGCCCGCAAAGCCATCGAAATACTGCTTGACTACGCCGAAAAGTACGAGAATATCGAGAGCCTAGAGCCGCGGAGCACCGCCTCACAGGCGAAGATCAATAAGACGACTTTGAACGAGGCGTTTACCTTCGGATCTTGGCGCGGCACCATTTTCGATTCCTACCACCTGATCGCTTCGTCACCGTCGTTAAGCAATGACGAGCGGCACAAGATCGAATACGATTTTTTGCTAAATTCCGGCACCCGCATGATGCGCCACGGCGCCGAGATGAACCAACGGGTCGAATATTACACCTGCTTTGGCCTGGCCGGTCTTTACACCAAACGCTGGGCGCTGGCAGGCGAGGCAATCTATGGCGATCAGGGCTTTCTTTCACTGTTCGACGACGGTTTCTCCGAAGACGGTATCGCCCTCGAAGGCGGCGCCTACCACCACCAGACCTTCATGGCCATGTGTCGCTTTACCCGCCCCATGAACCGCCAGGGTGTCAATCTCTACAATGAGCGGTTCAAGCGGGTCTTCGACGGCTCGCTGGCGAAGTCGGCGTTAGGAATTTACAATTCGGCTGAATACGAGGCCGCCTACCGGATGTACCGCGATCCTGCCTACCTGCCCACCCTCCGCAAGGTTCGGAAACGTCCCGGTAAATTGACATTCTGCGAGGGAGTGATCGGCCTGCCTGATGGCCCGGAATATCTCGATATCTCCACCAACCTTGAAGGTACCGGCTATCTGCTACGTCCCGCAATCCCTGACCCCGCTGGCGTGGTGTTTGTGTCGGGATAGTT